>NZ_CP015405.2:2015000-2330000 GCF_001689125.2 Blautia pseudococcoides
TAAGAATTACTGTTCCCTCTCCCCCGCTGCGCCGGAAGTAAGAACTAACAGAGATTTAGAGCGGGTTACCCAGGTTATGGACTGGGTCCGGGACCATTTTCAAAAACCGCTGACACTGGATGACGCCGCCGCAAGCCTTGCCGTGAGCCGTGAATATTTCTGCCGTCTGTTTAAAAGATACACAGGACAGACCTTTCTGGAGTATCTGAATTCTGTCCGCACCATGCATTTATATGATGATTTGAAAAATACGGATGAAAGTATCACTGTACTGATGGAAAGAAACGGAATCAGCAATTATAAAGTTTTTATGCGCACCTTTAAGAAGCTGTATGGTGATACACCTCAGAGAATACGAAGCGGAAACAGGGAATATTTTTCTCCGGAACTGCCATCCTAAGTTTATACTATCATGGAGGTCCGCATATATGTTTCCAGACAAAATCTACTATGAAGAAGCAGCCATGGGCTATGAACTCGGAAAATACCTGAAACAAAAATACCAGGACAGAACCTGGATTCCCATTGACAGCCACAATAAAATAGACGAACTGCGCACAAGGCCCAACTCTGCTTTCAGAGAAATGAAGCAGTATCTCATTATCGGCATCCGCAAAACCCACCGTCATGTACCCAATGCCAAAGTCTCGGATTTTCTTGTACCTTATACCTCATCCGGCTGTATTGCTGCCTGTCTGTACTGTTATCTGGTCTGCAACTATAATAAATGCTCTTATCTCCGTCTTTTCGTAAACCGGGAAGAGATGCTTGACAAGATCATGAAAACCGCAAACCGTTCATCCCAAAATCTGACCTTTGAGATTGGCAGCAACAGTGACTTGGTCCTGGAAAACACCATCACCCACAACCTGGAATGGACCATAGAACGCTTTGCCGAAAGTGAAAAAGGCCGTCTGACTTTCCCAACCAAATTTGCCAGTGTGGCTCCCCTGCTTACCCTGCACCACGGCGGAAAGGTCATTTTCCGCATGAGCGTAAACCCCGATAAAATCATCCGACAGATTGAACTGGGCACTTCACCTCTGAACAAACGGATGGAAGCTCTCAACCAAATGTGTGAGGCAGGATATCCCTGCGGAATCCTCATTGCACCTGTCATATTTCTTCCCGGATGGCAGGATATGTACAGTCAATTGATCACGGTTCTTTCTGAAAAACTTTCCGAAAAAGTGAAGAAAACCGCATTTATAGAAATTATTTTTATGAGCTATAGCTTTGTCCACCGAAAAATCAATGAGGAGGCCTTCCCGGATGCTCCAGACCTTTATGACAAAGAAAAAATGCAGGTCAGGGGCCGGGGTAAATACGGTTATGATCAGCCTTCCAGGCAGGAAGGGGAACTGTTTTTCCGGACTGAGCTTACCAGAAAACTTCCGCATATGGAAATTTTGTATTTTAGCTGAATCTATCAGATGATTGCCGGAAACAAACGAAAACACAGGTGCCAACCTACATCAAAACGCCGCCATTGGAGACAATGGACGGCGTTTTTCTTGCCTGCTGCTCGACGGAAAAGAAAAATTCTCTGCTCACTGATTGCTGTTTTTATTCTGGTGTTGCAGGTTTGCGGCTGTTAGCCCCTGCGATCATACGAACAAGCCATAAAATCAAAGCTCCCTGCATAGACCGCATGGAAATGGTGGAGATCGGCGGCATATTCATGCGCAAACAAGCGAACAAGTGGTGATACATTGAAAAGCTCTAAACCTTTGTCACTTCGCATTATGCCAGTGTCAAATACCTTTATATATTTTAATCACATGTATTCTCTAAAATCCTAAGATAATGGTTTGCTTCCCGCAGCACATGGTCTGCAAGCAGAGGCAGGATAATAGATGAGATCTCACAGTCGTTAATTCCTTTTGTGCCTGCCATCTTGAAATCTCTATATTTTTCTGTTTCCTGTAATGTTTTTTTCGTCAGATCACCCATGGTCCTGTTATTTTTATTCCTGGCTTCGCACAAAAGTTTTTTATAGTCTCCTGCAAACTCATCAGCAGTGGCGATCAGCTCTTCCTCCGACGGGTCCAGTAATCCACGGATAAATAAGGCATGTTCCATCATGATCTGATTCCAGAACATTTCGGTCTCACGCATGCTTTTTGCACTGATCGTACCGCGTCTTTCCAGTTCCGATAAAAAGGAACGATATAATTTTGCCTCCCTTATAATGTGTTTTATCAGCAGCGGATAATTGGCTGCAAACAATCTGCACCCTTCCATATCTGCCAGGATCCCTTCTTTAAACTCGATCAGTCCGTTTAGCAAATGCAGAACTTTCTGGTTGAGCATCCTTACCTCGTTCCTTGTCTGCCTGCTGCTGCATCCGCTTCCGGCGGTGAGCTTTTCTTCCCTGACCGTAATACATGTATCAATGGGTATTCCTGTAAGCTGTGATGTCTTTTTCTCTGACTGCCTTGTAAAATCTGTCACCACTTCCTGTGATTTCAGCACTCCGCATCCCACCAGGCCGTCGCTTAACTGCACAACTTCCCCTAAAATCTTCTCAAATTGTTCTCTGAACCATCCGGCTTTTTTTATGCAGGCTGAATCCTTTATCTGAAATCCGGCCTCAAGAAAAAGTGAATGTTCCTTCATGATCCTAATAAAAAACAAGTGAAGTTCCAGTGATATTACTGCATAATCTTTCATCTATATATCCATTAAGTTTTTTATATTATATGAAATAAGACAGCAAATGGTCTCTTTTGGATCCATATCCTACCCTGCATGAATTTTCTCTCTTATTTTTAGGGTGACTGCTGGCTATTTTTCTTTCTGTTTGTTACAATAGTACATGTAAATAACCACAAAGGAAGGAAATGCATATGCGTCTGGAAAAAATACAAAATCTTCTGAAAGAAAAATCCCTGGAGTTTCAATATAATGAGGTGGGCGGCTGCGGCAGCCTGGACTTTGATTACAGAGGTGTCCCTTATCACATCTGGGAATACCAGGAAAACGGCTGGGGCGTGGAGACGAATGTGAAACACGGGGGATGCAATGAGGATCTTACCGGTGACTATGAAGAAGAAATCCTTCAGGTCATGAAAGACTGGTGAATAACAGCCTCCCGCGTGATCTCTATTATCATGAACGAAAAAACGGGCTCATATGAGTCCGTTTTCCGTGTCCAGTCCAAACTGGCCTGCAGCCCTGTTTCCATTCGCTTAATTTACACTTGTTACAATAAGAATACAAGCCATCAACATAGTAGTCAGGTCAACCACATAGTTTATCATATCCCCCAATTGTTTATTTTGGGGATTCTTCTTCATTTCTTTCAGCTTAGCTTTCAAATCATCAAATTCATGTTTTGATAAATATTGGTTCAAATTCTTTGTTTTGCTTAAAATGTACACAAGAGATATATCGTGAGGAGAAATTTCGTCTTTCGCCACCTCCGCCTTCATGATTCCGGCCAATGCATCCTTGTAGCTTCTATCAGGAATATATACGGCTTTATTACCGAACAAGCCGCCTTCTTTTTTCACTGCTGCACCATCTTCAAGCAGAGATTCACCAATCTCTGATAGTAGTTGTTTGATCCTGCTGCCTGTTGAAACTGCATAATCACTCATCAATTTTTCCGTGGACCGCCAGAGAAAACCAGGGAGAAGCGGAGGTGCCGGGAGGGGCGGCGGGGGTGTATCTGTGGCAGCGCGGTTAAGTGGAGGGTTCTGTGAGATCCACCAATTACAGAGACTTAGGCGAGAGCCCATTGGCGAACGTCTTAGTCGCAGTTATTGGTCAGCTCACAGGTTCCGCAACGTCGAGCGGCCACAGATACACCCCCGCCGCCCCTCCCGGCACCTCCGCTTCTCCCGTCCCCTACGCAAAAAAATATTTTTTTCCCTATTGACTTTTCCCTCCCATCATGCTATGATACAAAAAGTGATTAATTTGAATTTAGAGCCGACCAGACAATGATTCCATTTAATTCATTGCTGTGTTGGCTTTTTTCTATTTTATTACGACCAAATATTATATATGGAGGTACTGATTATGAATAACGGTACAGTGAAATGGTTTAACGCTCAGAAGGGATACGGATTTATTACTGATTCCAATACAGGAGAGGATGTATTCGTACATTTTTCCGCTATTGTTTCCAATGGTTTCAAAAGCCTTGACGAAGGACAGAGAGTAACATTTGATACAGAGCAGGATCCGAAAGACAGCAGAAAACTGAAAGCAGTTAATGTTTGTGCAGCATAATTCCTGATTGCATGAAAAGAGGCCGTGCAGCCAAATGCACGGCCTCTTTTTTAACCATCTTTTCTTCCCTTATCTGTACACTTTCCCATACCGGAAATAAATCTTCTTATACCAAGGCAGTCTCTCATAAATAGCAGAGCAGACCTTCTTATACACACGCCGTGCATCTCTCCCCTGCATTCCGGACAATTCCTCATTGCCGAAACTCTCCTGAAGGGCAGCCCTCTGTATCTGTCCGGCTTCTTTTTTAGTGACAGACGGTACTGCATTTGACAGACTTTCTGAAAATCTGCCCCCATGGCCTCTATACACGCCAAAAAACCAGAAATGCCAGGATAAATACCATAACCGAAGAAGAGCGGTAAAGGCCTGCCAGATAAAAAAACAAAAGAAGTACCAGTGTTATCAGCAATTTTCTCATCTGTCATCTCCCCTTAAAAAACGGCTGCTCCTCACGCTCCAGTATCTCGGCCTGCACATTTTCTTTTTCCGCGCCGTCCATACGCGCCCTGGTTCCAAGCCTCACTCTGTGATTGACCACAGGAATGAACTGGGCGGACACATCCGCAGGGGATACAAAGTCATCCCCCGCTATCCAGGCCGTGACCTTGGCCATACGGACCAGTGATTTCTGGAGTTTCTGCAAAAAAATCTCTCCTGAATTCGTAGAATTAATAATTGGTATCACAGGAATAATAAAATCAAAGAATTTCGTCCGGTCTGTATCCGTAAATATATCATCCCTGATTGCATAAACAAAATTATCATAATGCAAGTAAGGACGGGACCTACAACATATAGGCTCCGTCCTTAACACTACTAACATATGTTAGATCTGTTTATCTTCTTCCTATTAACTTAAACAACCTTAATTTTGATATGCGCTCATGATTTCCTCTGCAGTAAGCGTTCCATCATATACCTTAACATCATCAAATCTTGCATTTCTCACATCTTCATCATTCCAGATAAATCCGCTTCCTACAGATACATTTACAGCCTTCTGTATGCTGGCTGCATTAGAAGCATCAAAGCAGGAGGCGATGTTCTTTTTCTCTTCTCCAACCAATTGTCCGTTAAGATAAACTTTAATGCCGTCAGGGTTGACTGTATAGACAATGTGTTCCCACTGGTCTCTGACACCGTTGCTGGTAAGAAGCTCGCCCTGCACATCGCTGTATCCGTTGGCGTTGATACGAGCAATCAGGTTGACACCGATACGGGTCATAGGATAATTGGGAGCAGTGGCGCTGTTGTCTGCTTCAAACAAAGCACTGTGTTCCCAGGAGTCTGCGGAGATCTTGGCCCACATGCTGACGGAATAGCCCCGTTCTGTAACTGTGGAGAAAGTATCTTCCGGAAGTCTCAGGAAGTTTACACCTTTGGCGCCCGCTTCATTGGTAATCTCCAAAACATTTCCTCTCTCAGAATCGTCCACCAAAGCGGCGGTTCCCATTAAGGAAGCATTTCCGCTTTTTGCAGATGCTTCAGTGGGAGAAAGTCCCCCTTCAGAGGCCGGAGTTTCAAAATCAAAGCCGTAAATCAAAGAGGCTCTGGCCCTTACCGTAATATTATACTCTTTGTTCACAGAGGCTGTGCCAAAGGATACGGTGGCCGTAAGGGTCACAACGGTTTCCTCCTGGGGAGGCTGTACATTGCCGCTTTCATCCATTACAGAGGAATTGGAGGAAGACCAGGTTACCTCTGCGCCCATAACGGAAGTGGGCAGTGTGATACTTTCTGCTGTTGCAGAGGGGATATAGGTATCAAGAGAAGCTGCGGCTGCGTTTACCCGGTTTTCATCAGAGTTGGGCATCATACTTCCCCATACAGAAGTATTGTCATTTCCAAAGGCTGAGAAAGTCATAACAGACTGGGGAGAACCAGCCTCGTTTGTCTGCTGGAAAAAGACTCCTTTGTATACGATGTCTCCTATATTTAAGGTGAGATAATCATATCCTAAATCATTCCCCTGAGCGTCGGAAGCACCGGTTTTTGTCCAGTTTCCGGTGTAGTCCCCGGAAACTGTTCCGTCTTCGTTTAAATTTACAAACTGTGTAGTCAGCATGTTCCCGCTGGAATCCGTTCCGTGGTTGATAAATTCATAGGAACCGATTACCTGAGAATTCTCATAATGGGCAATTTCTTCGCCGGTGTATTCGTACACTGCAGTTACCGGCCACTGGTCCTGATTGAGGAACTGCTGATGGATGCGCAGTTCGTGCTGCTCTGTCTGAGGGGAAATATTGAAGCGCTGGTGATGCACCAGGTAATGAGCCCCGTCATCATCAATCAGAGCAGAGTTATGTCCGGCTGCTTTTTTGCCTAACTGGTCATAAAACTCATAATTGCCCATCAGCTTAATACCATAGGAGGAATTTCCGGAACCGCTGTTTGCTGCATTGTTTCCTGCTGCGTCCAGATAGGGACCCATGACATTCTCTGAGCGGAAAAGCCGCATGTTATAACCTCCGTCTGCGGTAAGGCCGCCGTAGGTTTCGTACAGATAATAATATTCGGTTGCCTCATCATAGAGAATATAAGGAGCTTCTCCGGACTGATGATTCCCTCCCGCAATATGGGTTCCGAAATACCGGTCCGTGTAATTTCCCGATACTTCATCTACAGAATCCACACCAGGATAATAGGCTTCTCCTGTGGCCGGATTTAATTCCAGAATAAATAATCCGCCGGACCAGGAGCCGTAGGTCATATACAGGTGTTCCCCCTGTGCATCAAAAAATACCGTTGGGTCAATAGCGTTAGGTGCATAGTTGTTGTCCCAGTCTCCGTTGTCAGTAAACCAGTTGTCGCTGACTTCGCTGATTCCGCCGTTTTCCGGGCCTAATTCTACCAGTTCTTTCAGGTTTAGATAATCGTTATCCCATTTTGTGTTTCTGGTACTGTTTCCATCCGGATTTCCGTTGGTGGTAAAGCCGGAATAAATCAGGGTGTCTATGTAGTCATAGGGTCCATCCATTTCTTTGGAGACCATGTAGCCGATACAGGAACGTCTCCAGGTGGAGGAGGTACACAGGTAAATCATGTAAGCGCCTTTGCTGCCGTCTTCCCACTCATACTGAGGGTTATAGACAATGTCCGGAGCCCAGACTGCATAATTTCCACCGCTGCAGTCACCGTCATCATATCCGGCCCATTGGAAAGGTTCCGCAAAAGTTTCCTGAAGGTTTCCATAGAAAGGCGCTGCGGAGGTATCTCCATAGTCTGTGCTTATCTGTTCCCAGTCGATTAAGTCTTCAGAACTGGCGGAGGCGATATGGGAGCCTAAGACATAATAAGTGTCATCCACGGGATCCTTGAAAATAGAAGGGTCATGTACAGAGACACGGGAAGCCGGTGGAGCAGCTGAAACCGTTTCTGGCAAAGAAGCGGGAATGAGTGTTACAGCAAATACTGCTGTGACTATCCCAGAAAAGATTTTTTTCAATTTCTCTCTTTTTTTCATACATTTGTCATGCGAATCATTTCGATGAAAGCATCATTTTGCATGTCCTCCTTTTTTATTTGCTTTCAGGGAAGCACAGCTAGATGATCCCCTGCAGGATTGTGATCACGGATATTATAAAATTCTAGCATGTGACTTCTATCCTTATTATAAAATCAACTTTGTTTAATTTCAATAATTTTCTTATTGTTTTTCACTTCATTTTTGTCTACTTTTGTCATATATTGTCGATAAAGCTATAAAGACAATATGTTTCAGTTTTATTATCTAATGAGTAATGCGTATATAGACTATAATGTATCTGTTCTCTCTTTGGGCTTACATTTCTTGTAAAATTCCTCATATCCACATTTCTTCTAAAATTTCGTCGATTGTGTCTTCCATCCGTTCATATTTTCGTCTTATACCATTTCATTAAGAATTTCAACTTATATAGGAAGTATTTCTATCCAATATTCTACCAAGCAGTAGTTATTTTTCAAAAATCAAGTCAATCTTTCGCAGACATCCATTTGCTCCTACCTCCGTAGGAATAAATCCTACATATCTATATCCATCACTCGCATATCTGCTAATAATTCCTTGATATTCCGAAATAGAGGAAAAGACAACCCCTTTAGCCAAATAATCGACATTTACATACTCATATTTTTTCATTATAAATCACCTCATTATTCTTGCTTACTATTACAAACGCCTTTAAGCTAATTATTATCTTTATTGTAAAAAATCTTGTAGCTTATTCTATACATTACATAGTCCCACAAAAGCGCTATAATGGGAAAACAACACAGCAATACAAAAATTGATTTTTCTGTCAGTTCAATTCCTAATGCCCCTAAAAGCTGATATATCACCCAACAAAGACCGATTGGCAACAAAAAAGATACTAAAAGAAGCATTCTTCCCTTTTCTGCTCCAAATTTATATACAAGCGGAATTGATATTCCCCCAAAAATCATAGCTATCACTAATGCAGCCAATGTTAAAAATAACAATTCGCATAAGGTTGACAAACTAAAATCTATAATTTTGGTAATTCTCCCTCCTACAGTTCCAATAACCAATCCAGTCAAAGCACCACAGGCAGAGAAAATAAATAAAGTTACAAACTTTGCTAATACAATATTTTTTTTAGAAATAGGTAGTATCAACGCATACCTTATCCAATTAGAATTATCATCAAATGAAAATGTAGTTACAATCATCATGCTACATAAAATCGAACATATAAATATATAGCTACTTACACCAGAAAAAGGAATGATAGCAACTGCAAAAATGATGAGAATAAATAACATAGATTTGGTATTATGACCAATATTATACAAATCCTTTAAAATTAGACTTTTCATCATTTTTACTCTCCCTTCACATATAACAAAAGAATATCTTCTAGTGTAATATCTTTGACTTTTAAGCCGTATTTATCTTTTATTTTATCTCTATCAGCCACCAATACCTTCCAACTAGAAACTCTATTTTGACTAACAAGGACATCTTCTTTAGCTAATAAATTAAAATCTTTTGTTTCACATTCTATAATCCCGTACTGATTCAATAATTCCTTTTTGGATTTACAGAAAAGCAATTTACCCTCATGGATAAAAGTAATATAATCAGCTACTTTTTCTAAATCCGTCGTAATATGTGAAGACATCAATATAGAATTCTCGCCGTTTTGTACAAATTCTAAAAACACTTCCAAAATATCGTAACGTACAATCGGATCAAGACCACTGGTAGCCTCATCTAAAATTAATAATTTGGGGTTATGAGAAAGTGCTACCGCAATACACAATTTCATTTTTGTTCCTTTTGACAATGTTTTTATTTCTTTATCTGCAGGTATATTAAACCGCTCTAAATAGCCCGTATATGCAGCTGTATCCCATTTTGTATAAGCCGCTTTTGCAATATTTCCAACTTTTTTAGGGGTAAGTGTTTCATAAAAATTAATTCCATCAAACACAACTCCTATATCTTCTTTAAGCTTTTTATTTTCTGTCAATTTCTGTCCCCAAAAAGTTACAGTTCCACTATCGGCCTTTATTAAATTAAGTATAGAATTAATTGTAGTACTTTTACCAGCCCCATTTTCACCAACTAATCCCATAATTTTACCTTTAGGTATTTCAAAGGAAATATTTCTCAGCTCAAATCCTGGATAAGATTTTGACAATTGATTTACCACTAAAGTACTATTCATCTGACCAACTCCACAATTATAGATTTCTCATTTTGAACATTCTTTCCGCCATATCATAATATTGTCTTATTTTATTTACTTCAACATGTTTAATCCTCATACTAGGACGGTCAACCCTCAATTTTGAATTTTCTGAAACGATCAATTCAGCACCATATTCTCTCAGTTTTTTGCGCAGTTCTGTTCCTGGATATGGCGTATTAATTGCAAATAATATATTTGCTTCAAACTTATCCTGTAATGACTTTGCTTTCATCAAGGTCTCTTCAATTGTTTCACAAGTATCTGCATGATGTCCAATCATAACAGATACATTTGTCTTAATTCCACACTGATATGCAATTTCTACTGCATTATATACCTGTTGAAATGTAATATGCTTGTTAATTGTTTTCAGAATTTCGTCATTACCACTCTCCATGCCAAATTGTATCATTCTGCATCCGGCAGCTTTCATTTTTAATAACAGCTCTTCCTTTACAATATCTGCCCTTGATTCACATCCCCATGAAAATTCCATATTTTTTTCCTGTTGATAGTTTATAATAAGCTCACAAAATTCTTTTGTCCGTTGAGGTTTCAATGTAAAGGTATCATCGATAATAAAAAAATCCGTCATGGAATATTGTTTGTTTAGTTCAACCACTTCAGTATATATATCTTGGGCGCTTCTCATGATAACTTTGTTTCCCCAGAATGCATGAGATGAGCAAAATATACACCTTCCAGGGCACCCTCTTGCTGTTGAAATTGTAAATGGGTAACTATATCTTTTTAAATTTAAGAATCTTCTATCAGGATAGGGCAGCACATCTAAATTGTTGATTCTCTTAATTTTATTTTTTAGAACGACGTTATTCTTTTTATATACTAACCCAGATATATCTTCTACTGCAACCTTTTGTTTTTTTATTTTCCAGTTACAAAAATTAAGAAATGCCTCTTCTCCCTCTCCTCTAATAAGATAGTCAAACCCTATATCCAGCATCTTGCCATATTCAAAAGTTGCGCAATGCCCCCCTCCTATGATGATAACACCAGGCAATATCTCTTTTATCTTCTTTATAAGCATATTCTGTATTTTCCAGGATTCAACATAAGTTGCAAAGCCAACGATTTTAGGCGCACTGATTGATAAAGATTCAACGAATTCTTCCATCTCAAACAATTCTACAGCTAAATCAATAAAACTCACTTTAAATCCATGCTGCTCCAAATAGGTCGCAATGTACAGTTGCCCTAATGGTGGCATTGAGCTTAAAGTTGATAATTTCTCTCTATATTTTATCGTCCTGTCAAGAGGTACATTTATTAATAAAACATCCGAATCTTTTTTAATTTTCATATACACTTATCCCTATTTATTCATCAAAGAAAATTTTTTTAATATTCTTTTTCTTTATTGCGCAGTCAGTAGCAATTGCATTTATATGAGAACCTTCTAATATATTTTTAGCCCTGCAGCCTCCCAAACAAATACACCATGCAAAACAATTCCTACACTTGTCTGAAATAATCTGATCCGAATAGTCCTTTTCTCTGCTTTTCAGATATTCGTCAAGGCTGTGATAGTAATACTCAGTTTCCTGTAACCTATGACAAGGAAATACCCGATTGTTAATATCAATATATAGTTCTTCCAGACCTATTCCACAATGCTTCTTTTTCTGGAGATTGCTAATACTATTCTGGCAAAATCCCCTATACATTATGATAGAAAAATAATTACTACGCTTTTTAATTCGGTTATTTTTCCACGAATTTAAAAATGTATTATTTTGATAAAGCTCCACTAAACAAGCTTCATCGTCTATATCATAATCATCTAAAAAAATCCCAGCCATCCCAAGATCAAAAGCCTGCTGCTGCATATCATTTAATACTTTTACGTTTTCGCCAGTTATTTTCAATCCCAGATAACATGTAATGGAATTGGATATACAATCTTTTATACACTCGAGAAAGTTTCTATAATAACCCGGATATGTTAATTTATCATTTTGAAATTCATCACTATGGACTAATGGAATTATAAATTTAATTTTCTTATTATTGCAACACAATCGGAGCAAATCTAGGGATAGCTTATTTGGCTTAATTCTAGTATATACCAAAAAACGGTTGTATTCCATCGTAACAGAAAGAATATCGTATATTTTTTTACTGTCTAACTCTTCACAGTTTAGAAACAACATAATCTCTTTTTCTTGAGAAGCAGCAGCTACTTTATCAAGAATTTTTCTTGTATCTTTTATACTTCTTTCCAAACGCCCCTTAGCCACTTCAAGGTATAGTCGGTTAATTCCACGAATACATCTATCTGTATTTCTTTTATATTCACGTTTTAGAACAACCATTTTATTTAGAATTAAGTGTTCAATAAAGTCATTGACGTATGTTTCGACCACATTTTCTGGCAAATCATATTCTTCTGAAATTTCACAAATAATTTCACTTATTGATTTATTACCATCCAATTTATCTAAAATGGATTTACCAGATTCGTTTGCCCATATTACTTGGCAGTCTGTATTATTGTATAATAAAATTCTGTCTTTTAATTGCATCGTGTTAAAATGATTCTTGTCAAAAATATAAAACTCATTATTATCCATCAATATTTCACCCCCGTTACTGTACTAATTTCTGCCCTTCACCTAAGTAATATCTTAACTGATTAATTGACAAATGACTTGTATTTATAATTGGTGAGTTCAAAAGATATTTTTCCCATTGGTCTGTTTTGATTTCAATTCCCAGTTCTTTTCTTTTTTCAAATTGTTCTGTTCCTGGGAAAGGTGTATTCACACTGCATACTACACGTGCCCCATAATCATCACTTAAATGTTTTGCAAACGCAATAGTTTTCTTAACCGTTTCCTCTGTATCAAAAGCGTGGCCTACAATATATGACACCTGAATATGCATATTATACTTTGCAGCACAAATAACAGCATTTTCTATCTGCTCTATTGTCACATGTTTTTTTATCTTTCTTAAAATTTCATTATCAGCGCTCTCCATACCAAACTGAATCTTATGACAGCCCGATTCATAAAGAATTTTAATAAATTCCTCATTTATAACATCTGCTCTTGATTCGCAACCCCATACAAAAGAAATACCAGATTCTCTTAACATCTTGCAAAATTCTAGGCAACGCTTTCTTGATGCCGTAAATGTGTCATCTGTAATGTAAAAGATATTTGAACCATATCTATTATAAATATCTATTACTTCATCATACACACTTTTTGCGGAACGCATAATTACACCTTTACCCCAAAAAGATTTTGAAGAACAAAAGATACATTGACCAGGGCATCCTCTGGATGTCGAAATAGTATATGGCAAAACATATTTCTCCCTCTTAATAAGTGCTCTATTTGGGAACGGTAATAAATCCAAGTCTTTTATTCTGTCAACATTTTGGTTAGCAACTACCTTTCCTTCTGAACCTTTATAGCATAATCCCTTTATATTTTCTTTTTCCTCTGTTCCTCGTATTACATAATCACATAACTGGCAAAATGCGTATTCCCCCTCACCTCGCAAAACAAAATCCGTCATGCTTTCTCTTAAAATCTGCTCGTTGCAGAAGGTGGCAAAAGCACCTCCAGCAGCAATCACTATGTTGGGATGTTTTTCTTTTATCCTTCTACATAATACTTTTTGTACCTTCCATGCTTCGTTATATGTACTCATCCCAATAATCGAAGGATTATATTCCTCAATGATTTTAAAAAATTCCTCTTCGTTTAAACATTCGACCGCCAAATCAATCAACTTTACTGTATAATTATTCTTCTCTAAATATGTTCCAATATACATAATACCTAATGGCGGCATTGAATTACCTTCTGCTAATTTCTTTTTATACCATGTTCCCGTAGGAAGATTTAATAACAAAACATCTACCTTACTCATTTTCCCTCCATATCAGCCAAACAATGTATTAAATTCATCTGACTCATTTTTTATACCTACCATACCCTGTTCTTCTAATTCACTCAGTATATGAACTAAACGATCCTTTGGTACGATGTCAGCCACCTTCTGGATTAATTCCTCTATACATATTTCATCGTCAATGGCTAACCAAATCTTTGAATAGGTTTTATTTAATATGACAGTTTTTCCTCGTATGGTTATCACCTGAATTAGTCCATCTTCTCTCTCATACCAACTAGCACATTCAATCGTTATAATCTTCATCTATCTATCACCTCAATAGTTATCTCATATATATTAATATAGGCAGCAATATACTAACAATTATTAAATCACTTCAAAACTATTATCCTGGAATCCCTGGTCCGGGAATCATAACAGTTACAATCGCTCCAGTTACACCACTGGCAACACTTCCTACTACAGTTTCCGCATATGAACCTCCTGTAATTTGTGTATCATTAATCTCCTCTGCACCAATCTTTTTTGCTTCTGGCGTCTCAAAAATTCCTTTTGTTTCTTCTGTCTTTAACATAATCGTTCCTCCCTATTATCTAAATTTTCTAATTCTAAAATCTTAATCAACCTGGAATTCCTGGTCCGGGAATCATAACAGTTACAATCGCTCCAGACACACCACTGGCAACTCCACCAACTACCGCTTCTGCATAGGATCCGCCTACTGCTTCTGCATCATTAATTTCATCTAATCCTACTTTTTTTGCTTCAGGGGTTTCAAAGATTCCTTTCACTTCATTTTTATTTTCCATATTATTTTTAACCTCCAAATTATTTGTGTATTATTGCTGCCTACATTAATGCCATAAATTAATTTATACTTTTACAATATAATGAATAATATCCTCTTTGTGCCAACATCAATTCCTCATGTGTACCACTCTCTTGAATCCTACCATTTCTCATATAATAAATCATATCTGAGTCAACAATTGTGGATAACCTATGCGAAATAACCAACAAAGTAATTCCTAATTTTTTCAAATTTCTATGAATTTCCATTTCATTCTGTATATCCAAAGAACTGGTTGCTTCGTCTAATATCAATATTTGCGGATTTCGTATTAAACATCTTGCTATTGCAATTTTTTGGATTTGCCCACCTGACAAATTATTATTTTGATTTGATATAACTGTATCTAGGCCCATCGGCATATTCTTCACATCATCATAAAAATTTACAGTTTGCAAAATATTTAATATTCTATCATCCGTGATGTCTGGTAACCCTAATAAAATATTTTCCCTTATTGTTGCATTAAAAATGACTGCCTGTTGGCTGACAATATTAAATATATCAAAATATGACTTATGAATAATTTCGGATATGTCTTTTCCATTTATCTGTATATCTCCATAAATGGCATCATATAATCGGCACAAAATTTTAATCAATGTTGTCTTACCTTCTCCCGATATTCCTACAATCGCAACTTTTTGACCTCTTTTCACTGTCAAATTAATATCTTTTAATATTAATTCTTGATTGTCATTATATTTGAATTCAAGATTCTTTACTTCTAATTTTTCAAATTTTTCAATCGTTTCATTCCCTCCAAGTTCTATTTCATGTTCGTCCAGTATATCATTGATAAAAAACAAACTAGGTTTCAATCTCGCTAATTGGATAAGAGAATTAATTGTGATTGCCTCATGCTTTACGAAAAAACTAATTAATATATAAATCACAAGTAATTCCCCTAGTGATTTAATCCTCATTCCTGTACAAACGTATGCTGCAATTAATACAATTGGGAAAAAGATTTCTAACGTATTAATATTCGCATTAAACCTCATAACCACATTTTGATTTCTTTTATATGCTTTCTTATAGTTTGTAAAATCACTGTCTATTTTCTTTGAAAAGTACTGCTCTATCCCCATAGATTTAATTTGAAAGGAATTTAATATAATTTCTGTTTGTGTCCCTTCAAATTTTCTACTTTTTAAAATATACTTTTCATTAACTTTAGAAAGCTTCTCATTTATAACATAAACATACAGACCGATTCCTATGCTTGTAATTCCTAATATTAAGGCAATACGAGTATCATAAAAACAAAAATATGTAAATATCACAAACACTGTACTCAGTCCCATAATCAAGGAAAGTATCATTGTGGAAAGTGTCTGCTCTACATTTTTCAGCAAATTTAGACGAAATAAAATATCTGCTGAATTTTTACTATCAAAAAATGCATATTTTATTTTTAAAAGATGCTGTGATACACCATATGAAAGCTTACTCATAATTCTACATTGGAGATACACCAAGGAACGATTTTGTGCCTCAATGATAGCTATATAAACAATGAGCATCAGGACTAAGCATAAATAAATTCTATGGTTAATAGCATTCATTTCAGAGCTATATAGCAAAGTATCAACAATTTTTTGTAATAAAACAGGGATGATAACGGTAATTATATTGCTAATTATAGAGATTAACGAAACTCCTGAGAGAACTATAGCAAGTTCCTGGAACATCTTTTTTATATATCTAAAATCGCTTTCTTTTGTTCTATATTGTTTAAATCCAGTTTCCTTTTTTACAGTAATAACGTATCCGCCAAATTTGTGATTAAGCTCTTCCAGCGTTATTTTCTGCTTACCTATAGCTGGATCTATGATATAGCACATTTCTTTATGTATTTTCTCAAACATTACATAATGATGCTTCAGAAAAAGAATACAAGGGGCTTTTTTTTTCAAATCCTCTACTTGCAAACTCCCTGTCTTTTCGACTGTAGGGATAAAATAAATACTTTTCAAAATCTCCTTTAAACTTGCAAGTGTAAGCCCGTCTCTCCCTATGAAAAATTTTTTTCTATAAAACTCTATCGGCTGAATGAATCCATAAACAGATGCTAGCGCTGCAATTGCACATAACCCGCATTCATTTTGGTTCGATTGCAGATATACCCTTGCTTTTATATCCATTCCTCCTCTCTCTATTCATAAACATTTATGAGGTTACACTTTTTCAGCTACCTTTTTTAATAAATCTACTCTATCAATACGTTCCCAAGGAAGTTCTAAATCAATCCGTCCAAAATGCCCATACGCAGCTGTTTGTTTGTAAATCGGTCTGCGTAAATCGAGCATACGAATGATTCCTGCTGGACGGAAATCAAAATTTTCTTTCACAATCTTTTCCAGTTTACTATCAGATATCTTTCCTGTACCAAACGTATTTACAGAAATAGATGTCGGCTGTGCCACACCAATAGCATAAGACAGCTGAATTTCACATCGTTTTGCCAGCCCTGCTGCCACAATATTTTTTGCTGCATAGCGTGCTGCATAAGCCGCTGAACGATCTACCTTTGTACAATCTTTTCCAGAAAACGCTCCGCCACCATGACATGCCATGCCGCCATAAGTATCCACAATAATCTTACGTCCTGTCAGTCCGCTGTCTCCATGTGGCCCGCCAATAACAAAACGTCCTGTTGGATTTATAAAAAATTTCGTTAGATTATCTGTCATTCCTTTTGGAATCACTGCATCGCATACATATTTCTTAATATCTTTTTCAATCTGCTCTTGTGACACTTCTGGATTATGCTGCGTAGAAATCACGATAGTATCTAGCCTCTTTGGAATTCCATTTTCATTGTACTCAACTGTTACCTGTGTCTTCCCATCTGGACGTAAATAGGACAAGATTCCCTTTTTTCTCACCTCGGCCAGCTGAAGTGCCAGCTTATGTGCTATGGAAATAGGATATGGCATATAGTCTTCCGTTTCATCAGAAGCATATCCAAACATCATGCCCTGGTCTCCTGCTCCAATCGACTCAACATCATTCTCAAACAACTTCTCCTCTTTTGCTTCTAAAGCTTGATCAACACCTAATGCAATGTCTGGAGACTGTTCATCTATCATGGTAATTACACCACAAGTATCTGCATCGAATCCAAGCTCTCCGCTTGTATAGCCGATTTCTCTTACAGTTTCACGTACAACTTTAGGGATATCCACATAAGCTTGCGTTGTAATTTCTCCCATAACCATTACTAATCCCGTTGTACAACACACCTCACAGGCAACACGCCCCATAGGATCCTGTTCCATAACTGCATCCAAGATTGCATCCGAAATCTGATCACACATTTTATCTGGATGACCTTCTGTTACTGATTCTGCTGTAAATAATTTTCTGTTCATTTTTCGCTCCTTTTCCTAAATATCTGCTTTTTCAATTCCGCTGAATATTAGTGGAACCGCTACAATTGAAAAAATAAATAATACTATGTAATGTATCGGCTCACCGTTTAACATTTCTCTTAAAATGCCTAAAGACAATACCAGCGTCATTATAGATACTGCCTTTGCTGATTTCAGACGCATCCCAATACCAAGCGCTAAAAGGCAAGCACTAATCATTATCATCGACTCCCCTATTTCATTTATATAGAATGAAGCTGTTTTAAAACAAGAAATCGGCAACCCCTGTGTAAAGACAGCAATAAAGTATATTAAAAATTTTGCTATAATCAGTGCACCTACGTTAAAGATAACAACCGAAATTATCTGTGATAATAAGACTTTCCATCTTTTAATTGGGTACAAATACATCAATTCCAACCTTCGATTTTCATATCCATTTACAATGTATTCCTCCAGCATAATACCCGTCATAATGGTATATGCCATATTACAGAATGCCTCGATAGTTTCAAAAAACCTTTTCTCATCATATCCAAAAAGATTCTTTAACCCCGTTATTTCGCCTATTCCTACGGTAAGCAACAATAGGCATATCATTAATAAAAAGGCAATTTTTATATCTCTTCTTACTATATTTTTTTTCCATTCCAGCTTAACTAATTTATACATCAGCCTCACCTGCCCTTATGAGTCGAATAAAATATTCCTCTAACTTTTGCTTTTTTCTATAGAAACTATTTTAATTTTGTTCTCCAACAATTTCTGTAGTAAAATTTGTGGAACTTCTTCATGATTATAGATATGAATTTAACCACCACTATTAACATGGTCTATATGGTTTAAAACATCCTTTAGCAGTGGCTCTACACATTGTCTTTTTCCCAGCTTTACATCAATATATGAAACTGACTTTTCTCTAAATTCTTTCATGGAAACTTCTGTAATTACTTTTCCCCGGTTGATAATACCTACACAATCCGCTATATCCTCTATACCTGAAGCAGTCCTGCTGGTAATCATAATAGTAACTCCCAATTCTTCTCTTAACATTTGTAATAAATCCCATAAGTATTTAGTCTCAGTAGAATCCAAATTACTATTTGGCTCATCAAGTATTAATAATTCCGGTTTTGTTAAGACTGCCCTGGCAACACCTAGACGTTGCCTCATTCCTAAAGAATAATTTTTTACGGGTTTCTGTGCTACCCCAGATAATTGAAACAAATCCAATACATTCTCAATGCTTCGTTGGTTATCATAGTTCATATACTCGCAATGAATCTTTAAATTATTTTCGCCGCTAAGTTCCTCATAAAAAATAGGCTTGTCAACTATTACTCCCATTCTTTGTAATGCCAACTGCGTGTTATATGATAGCGGTTGCTTAAATATTTGAATCGCACCATCCGTTGGCTTCCACAAATTTGTAATTAATTTTATAATCGTTGTTTTTCCTGCTCCATTAGGTCCAATCAAAGTATAAATTTCACCTTTTCTTATGTGCATATCACAGTTTATAATTATTTTTTCTTCTTTAATAGTCTTGCATAAATTTATTGTTTGCAGAGCATATTCCATTTTGTTCCTCCTCTCTACAAAATAAAATTAGAAACATAAGATAAAACACTCATAAAAGCAAACATGATTGAACCTCTGATAAAGTCTTCTACCACCTCTCCTTTAAAAGTGAGGCTTTTATTTACTTTATTTATCAATGCTATAAAAGCATAATATCCATCACTTTTGATAATAGGTATAAAATTTATCAATATATTAGAGACAATCAGATAGCAGTATGGTAATAAATGTGAAAAGAAAAATATACACAGCAACAAAAACACACAATTCATAAAATTACCTGCTAAGTAAATAGCTATCCGCTTATATTTGGGTAACAAATAACTGTAGGATGTATCTACAAAAAATGCAGGATAAATAAATACAAATTTAAAGCCCACCTTTACTATACTTTTTCGATAGAAACCCTTTAAAAATACTATGTGTCCTGCTTCGTGTATTACGATATTAAATATTAGAATCATAGTTGCCTGTAAAAAATCAGTATTTACAAGAACATATTTTTGGCTGGAAAAATATAAAAATATAGTTATGCATATTACAACAGTCATTGCTATAGCAAATATCGGATTATCTTTTTTTGTAGTTATATATTCTAATTTATTTCGATCAAACAGCTCATTCATTGTCTTATGATCTACTTTATAAAAATTCTGACCTTCTGCAATAATTACTTCATCTGATCTTTCTTCTTGAGCTATAGTATATTCACCATATTTATATAGTTTCAAAGTATTTCTCTTCTTTCAACATATGTAAAAACCAGTCATTGTGGAAAAATAATTGACAATACTCACATGCAGATGTTACCTGATGCGGATATTCAATTCCTTTTTTATCCAAAAGTTCCAAAAAAGGAGCAAATCCTTTAGTATATATTTCATAAAACACTTTATTACAATTAATATTATTGATTATATCCTTTAATCTTTCATTTTTTAAATTTCCCACTAGCAACAATGTGTTTTCAATGACTTGAGAGCAACATGGATACACATTAAGCTGTGGATTAATTAAAAGAGTTCTATCCAGAAGGCCAATACATCTTGCTTCATGCTTATCTGTATTAAAAATTTTATAAAATTTATCATCTGAAAATGAAGTTAATGCAGAGCCTGTTTTTATGACTGGTTGCCATGCAAAAGTAGTTTTATATGCACAGTCTCCCAATAAATCTAATGCCTCTCCAGGTGTCATCCCACTCCGCAAAAAACATCCTACCACCTCTGTTGAAACTTCCAATTCATCTGCAATATTAATAATATTTATAATATTTTGTATATCAATAAATTCCTTGTGAAATTCATCATAGCTAAATGATAAATTCTTAATTTTATCTTTGTATTTTACAATGAATTCTCTAGCTTTTTCTGTATCTTTACCCCAAAAACCATTTGTCTTGATTGTAAAATCCATCTTTCTTCCATAATTATAATTAAAAATATATTCAATTAAATCAGGATAAAGCATTGGCTCTCCACCAGTTATTCCAATTACATTTATACTTTTACACTCTTTAATATTCTCTAAAATAAGTGTCAACTCTTCTTTTGATAATGTTTTTCCTCTAACATGACCTCTAGAATCACAGCACATTTTGCATCTTGCATTACAATTTTCCGTTAAAAGAATTCCACATGACTTATATTCCATTCTTACTCCATCTCCTTTTACTAAAATAAATAATAATAAATACTACACAAAATGTAGCAGCAGTATATAGACAATTCCCCGCAATATGCAAATATTTGCCATCTAAAGTAGTAAAATATTCTGACAAATCTTTGTATACTATATTTGCAGCATCATATCTTGCTAAAAAACTCATTTTCTCACTTGCCGTTGCAAACATGATTGAGAAAAGCCAGTAAGCAAAATTAACAACATAACCAAATATCAGGCTCTTAAACATGAATCCCCATAAGCATTCCAAAAGGACTTGAAAACAAATTACACTTTCAAAGTAAAATATCATAATACCTAAATATGAGAAATTATTATATATTACCCCGACTAAAACTAAACCTAATATAGTTGGTACACTTAACAAGCAAAAACTCAATATAACTTTCGTTAAAAAATATTTCAACCAATTATATCCCATAAGTTTATAGAACAATATGTTCTTATTTTTATAATCGTTAGAAAAAGTCTGTAAGATTAATACAGGAAAAATAATCATTCCAAATTCCGTATAAACAGTATAAATGCTATTATAAAGTTGCTGAATGGTAGGGTTAATTATTTTATCCAAACTGGCTAAGAGAAAATATCCAAGTAAAAAACAAATTATTACAGTAAAAGTGTAAAAAATTATATTTTTGTTTCTAAGATTTTTTCTAAGTTCCATTATCTATTCTCCTTGAATATACTTTTGAATAATTTGCTGTTTTGATTCGATTCTATATATATTTTTCCCTGAAACATAATAGTAATTTCCATTCATATATTCTAAATCAGATAAATTATGCGTTATATTAATAACAGTCATATTAAAGTCTTTCACATAGTTATTAATAAAGTCATATATTTCGATAGAACTATTTTTGTCTAAAGCATTTGTAAATTCGTCAAGAATAATGACTTCCGGATCTTCACACAAAAATGCAAGTAATTTTATTTTTTGTTTTTGTCCATCGCTCATTTTTTTTATGCATAATCTATTTGATACTGTGTTCAATTTTAAAAGCATAAATAAATCATTTACCTTCTTTTTTCCATACTTTTTTTTAAGAATCGCTACTATATCCTCAATATAAAACTCCTCCGGAATATTACTGCTACTTCCTATTAAAATAGTATTCTTGTTTCCAATAATATCCCCACCACAATTCAACATCCCAACACAGGCTTTTGCCAAGCACGATTTTCCTACTCCATTGCCACCTAAAATATGATTAATAGTATGATTTTCAAAAGTAATATTAACATTATGGAATAGAGTCTTATTTCCAACTTTTAATGTGAAATTTTTCAATTCCATATCCATATTCCTCCTTTATATTTATGTAAAGAAGGGGTGCCTCTACCTCTACCTTTATGCATCACATAATATTTTTCCAACACCCCTTCTATACATCTATGTACGGTTGTTAACCTTTACTTCCTAAGATTACCTTTGCCTTAGCATGCACAAAATACCATAGGCTTCTAATATTCTCTAATTTCATCCCATTCAGTTTAGTACTCATCTCTGCTTTTCTTACTTCATTTTTCTCATTAAAATCGTTAATTTTCATAATAAATTCCTTTCTTAATTTCTTTTTTAATATTTTTTTGTGTTTCAACCTTTGCTGCCCAAAATAACCTTTGCTTTTGCGTGTACAAAATACCATAAACTTCTGATATTTTCCAGTTTTAAACCTTTAAGTTTTTCATTCATAGCAGCCTTTTTAGAAGCATTGGTTTCATTAAACTCACTAATTTTCATCTTATTGACCTCCCTTCTTTTTTGAAATCTTCTTTAATCTTAATATTAAGATTTTGTATTTATAAAAACTCCTTTATCCACATTATGATTTTTAATTATTCATTTCATGGATTGATGGAGATTTTATCAACTGTATCCTAAAAACTTATCTAAGTTAAACTCTTTTCACAATTTCGTGTTGTATTTATTTCTGATGTTCTCTTCATCTCTTTAGGAATCGGAACATCATACATACCTAGCGTAAGCGATTTTCCAACTCCAAATTTTCCTAAGTTACACAAAATACTAACACTCTTTTTTTTCAAATCTTTCATTTTATTTCTCCTTGTTCTCTTTTGATGATATAACTTTATCATTCAAGCGTATCCTATAGCTCTTTTTTTCTTAAATAGCCTTATATGCAAATTAAGCGTATTTTCAATATCCTTTTTTTACGTTTAAGAAAATATAAATGGCTTAAACGTATCTTGTTTTTAGAAAAACCACATATTATACCAATATACCGATAAACGCAAGTTTTCTACATATTTGCCGTACATTGGAGACTAAAACCAGCGGAGACCCTAATGTTACTTCTGAAATGGACTAAATCTCTTCCGAGTCTAGAAGTGGGTAATGCCATAGGGATAGATGATTTTGCGTGTAAGAAACAGCATACTTATGGAACCATTATTGTAAACGGAAAGATATATGAACCGATTACATTATTAGATAGAAGAACTAGAAATACACTACGGGAATAGCTGAAGAATACTAAAAATATTAAGATTGTCACACATGATAGTAGTAGAAGAATTGCTGGATATAATGCAGATGGAGGAGATTCCTTTTGTGGACCGTTTCGGGATGCTAGTGAACATAGAACACAGCAACCGTAAGGGTAACAGCCTGAAACACCTAATCCGCAATGCCGGAATTCCACCAGCCAGATGCGTATATTGGAAATATTAACTATATTTTCGAGCACAAGATGAACCGTTCTTTGGTTGAGAGATTTGCAACTTGTGAATACCATGCTTGACTCCTTCCTGGCCCATGGATAGCCCCGCAGACAGACAACCGCTTATAGATCTGAGTGAAGCCGTCAGGTTCCCGAAACAAGGCTTTAATCCTGTCCCGTCTTCTTCCACAGAAAAGAAAGAGGGCACTGGACAATGGCAAACAATGTAAATCTTCTCAAGCCCAGAAATGTCACCTAACATGAGAACTACAGAAGCAAACGAAATGTCGTCAGCAAGACAGGATTTGCATCATTGCTGATGTGGACCGTGATATCCTTCACAACAGCTTCAATTGTATGTGAATTGTAAAGATACCGTTTTTGCATTTGTGATGTTGTATGTTGTTCTGGAACATAATACGGAACAATGTCAATGGGAACCACGTCCTGCTTCAGGCAGGGAACCTCAAGCCACCCATAATTCGCTGCTGGAATCTAACCCTCAACCGCTTCCCGGCATCTAGTGTTCCAGTTGTAAAAGGTGTTTACCGCAATGTTGTTTTCACGGCACAGTCAGCATCTGTCATACCGCTGTGGAGGCATTCATTGATAAGCCTAATCTGTTCCGCCATCGGAACCCGGGCTTTGCGAGTACCTGCCATAATCTATCCTCCATAATTGTAGTGAAATAGTCTAAATATCTATCGGCTACAATTATAGACGAAACTTGGAAATCAGAAAATCCGCAGGAATATTTGGCGTTTACGGAATATGGGCATTTTGCTGACAAATAAGCAAGCAACGGTATTTACTTCCGTACATATGAGATTCTTTTTCCTTACAAAGTCCTAACGGACTTATCTCTTATTGTTTTGTTTTACTGGCTCACCCGTAAACGGGTCTATATACTCCTTCAGTGTCATCTGGTCGCATTCCAAAATTTGTTTCCCAATGCTCCATTTTTCGGAACACGAAAAACTCCACATTGGGAAACAGGTCCCTGGCCCAACAAGAAAAAAGAGTGGGCATAATATAACCCACTCTTAAACATAATTATTGTTATTCTATTTGCAAAAATCTTTAATAATATTTGCATATTTATAGCTACAATTAAACATACTTTTTCACTTGTCCAAGTAATCTATGTGAAATAGGACAAATTGCTTGGTTTTTCATTACAATACATTTATCCGTATAATTTGCTTCTTTTATATTATTCCGATTTACCAAATACGCTCTATGACACCTTATAAAATCATCTCCTACTTCTTCTTCTATATCTTTCATCTTTCCAAAAAATTCTATACTTTTATTCTCAGTATGAACGATAATTTTGTGTTCATTTGCAGAGGTTTCAAAAAACATAATTGAATTATATTCCAATGTTATTTTTCTCCCATTTCTTGTGATTGTTATAGTTTTTCCATATCCTCTTGTAATTTTACTATATTTATGATTCACATGCTCCATACACTCACAAATTCTATGTTGTAATTGTCGAGGTTCATCTTTCAGAATGAAATCCAAGGCTTCAACTTTATACTTAAAAGTCAAAAAGGACATCTCAGAATGCGATGTTATAAATACAATGAAGCCTCTCGGATCATACTCTCTAATCTCCTTTGCAAGAGTTAATCCATTTTTATTTGTATGTAAATCTATATCCAAAAAATACAGTCCCACATTTTTTGAACTTTTTAGCTTTTCAATTATTTTTTCTGGATCTTCAGTGTCTATCACCAGTTTCATATCATATTCTTGAATCAGAATAGCTGCATTAATATATCTTGCAATTACTTCCCTTTGTTCTTGGACATCTTCACAAACATATACATCTAACATAGCAAACACTCCTTACGCTTACGCAATTTTTTTTTGCGTTTAAGATTTTTTTTAATATTTAAATACTATTGTATTATAATAAAAATAATAATATTAACAGGTAGGTGCCTATACATGGAAAACATTTTTAATGCTCTTTCTCAAAAGATAATATCTTTTTTAGATGATGAAAACAAATGTAGTAATCTGGAAAAACTTCAAATGTGTTTTGCTTTACAAACAATAATATATAATGTTTCTATCACTCTTCTCATACTATTTATATCATATCTTATTGACTCATTATATGAAACTACTCTTCTGTTATCTATTTTCGGCATTTTTCGTATTATAGCCGGCGGCTTTCATTTTGACAGTATAGCCAAATGTATTTGTGCAACTTCTATTATTATTCTTGGCGGAGGGAAACTTTCTCATAACATACTCCTAAATGCATCCTTGTGCATGTTAATTTGTTTTATTGCAATTGGAATATTTATCCTTTATACCCCAAAAGGAACTAAAAATAATCCATATTCAAAAAGTTATAGCAAACTGCAAAAAAAACGTTTAATAGTGATTGCTTTTTTATTTACACTCATCGCCATTATCGTGCCTGGAATCAGAACAATAATTGTATTTGCCATGATTACTTCTGCTATATTAGTATTACCTAATTTGATCCATAGACTTCGAGTACTTGAGTGAAATAATCTTCTGTATATTCAGTATCCATAATTACATTATCATACTCATTAATTATGGATCTGATATTATACAGACCAATTCCCCGTCGTTCTCCCTTTGAAGTAACTCCTAAACTTCCCAATTTACTATAATCTATATTCTGTTTTATATATGAATTTTTCACGATAAATGTAACATCCTGATTCATTTTTATAATACTAACATTAATGAATGGGGTTTTACAGTCCTGGCTAGCTTCAATTGCATTATCTAACAAAACACCAATGATTCTTACTAAATCAATACTATCCATGTTTATTTTTTCTACTTTTTCAACTATTTCAACTTCTATTTTTATTCCCAATGCCAAAGCATAATTTATTTTTACTGACAATAATCCCTTAAGCTCTATAATATCCAAATTATGTAGTCTAGCCAATACATCTTTTTCCTTATTAAGTAAATGACTTATTGGAAGTATATGTTTATCATAGTAGTCTTTTAATCCTGATATATTGTTTTCTTCGATATATGCTGACATACTAACCATAATGTTTGCAAAATCATGTCTAAAAACCCTTAAATTCTGGTACAGTTCTTCAATTTGCGACATATATTCTTGTAAATTGTCATATGAATTTTGTTTTAGTGTAATCTTAGCATTCATCTCAGATTCTTTAATGATTGTATATATCATTATTGCCGTCAGCATAAAATAAGCTATATAAACCACTATATCAATCATCAAAATTTGAGTTAAATAACCTTTCTGCTCTGTTGTCATTATCTGTATAACAAAAATTAGCATGCATACGATCAAGTCAGAGCCAATCAAAGCTATCATTTTTGAAGATAAATTAAGTATTTCTTTATTTTTTATTCGTACAACATTTTTTGATATAAAACTGCACACTTTCCAAAATATAGGATAAGCAATAATCATATATAAGGGCCAATGTATGCTCATATTAAGTCCTAATATATTCCAGACAAAATGTATAAAATTATCTATTATAACTAGTAATGTATATGAAAACAATATGAGAAATACGTTCCAAAACCAGTCTTCTCTCTTAATATACACAATATATAAACTTATCATCACAAACATTGGAATTACAAATAGGCTTCCTATTTCATTTCCAACAATCACCATATTAAGGGCTAATATAATTGTAACTATAATATTTTGTAAGAATTTTAAGCGAAAAGTCAAACTACTGTTAAGCAGTACTAAATATGTAATGATACTTGTTATTACTACTTGAATTTCCATACTTTTAATCCTACTCCCAAGTGATCATAGTATTAAATTCATTTCATATATGCTATTTACAGAAAATATAAGACAACAAATTGTCACTTACCTAGTAAGTTATTATACCAAATAGGCTTTTGTCTATCAATAGTCGATTCATAGAAATGCTGCTGTAATTCACACTGAACTATAAAAATTAATTTACTTTGGATATCATAAAAAGTACTCCATAAGCAGAAAATTTTACTTTAAATTTTAACCTGTTCTTCTATTTAGAACAGGTATCTTTTTATTTAGGAGATTATTATTATATATCTTTTGAATTTTCCCCATATGGCAAACCACTTAATTTTACACAATTCTTTACATATTCAAAATCTTCTGCTTTATTATAATCTAAAAGCCACTACAGGACATGCCTGCATCCCGGCAGTATCTTCCGATTCTTTTTTGCCGCAGGAGGACAGGGACAGTGATGCTATCAATAAGCAAAAGGCCACAGATATAATTTTTTTCATATTAGGTCCATCCTTTCTGCGTATATTTATGCATACGTCTATTCTATCATAAGTGATGGACCTAACTCCAACGCAAGACCCTAATTCATTCTATTTTTTCTGTTTCCCA
Organism: Blautia pseudococcoides; assembly: GCF_001689125.2. NCBI lineage: Bacteria > Bacillati > Bacillota > Clostridia > Lachnospirales > Lachnospiraceae > Blautia > Blautia pseudococcoides. The sequence goes on from NZ_CP015405.2 coordinate 2,043,398, forward strand.
GTAAATTTTCTTCTGCTTTTCACTCAGGGATTCCACAAACCGCTTTTTATAGAGCAGAAATTCCTCCAAATCCATCATAATATGATATAAAACCGCTCTTCCCTCGAATTCCTCCCTGGTTACCGGAAGAGGTTCCCTGTGAAATTCATTCTCCACCTGGCGGAGTCTTTCTATCTGTTTCTTTGGCACATTTTTTTCCTCCACGAATCGTTTCATATAAGTCATGTACTCTGCAATGGTCAGGGCCTGGCTGGGCATGGTACGGATCTTCTGTATCTCCCAGTGAAGGCTCTGCAGCATACTGCACTGCCTGGTCCGCATTTCGATATAGTGGTTGTAGTACTCCGTGTGGGGAAGAAATGTATTTCTGTCGTACTCATAGGCCCGCTCCTTGGAATGGGACAGATGTTCCTCCAGATGAGCGATCTCCTCCCATACATCCGCCTCGTTTTCTCTCTGCATCAGGTAATCTGCCAGCATTTCCAGAATATCCTGCAGCCTGGCTTCCACATACCGCATATCCTGCAAAATCTGTTTTTTCCTGCTCTGGTTGCGCTGAAACAAATTCAACACCACCGCCACTGTTATACCGATAAAGACAAGACAGAATTCATTCCAGATAGCAGCAGCGCCAAAGTCCTGCGTTGTCCAGAAATGCGTCCCTATGACTGCATTGACAGACATGGTATTCTGCCATCCCACAAACAGGCTGATGCCCACCAGCAGAAATACGAACACGCCGTATGTGATCCATTCCCTGCTCATATGGCTGAAAATCGTCCAGGCCAGAAGCACGGCAGCAAAAAAAGAGATAAGCCTCACAGCAGACAGCCTGAGGGTATCCCATCTTGTATTGATCAGTGTCAGCAGCGCGATGATCCCCGCTGAGCTGGCAAATTCCAGGTGAAACTGCTCCGCTGCAAGTATGGCAACACAGCTTCCTATGGCTGTTTTCAGAGCAATTGCCAAATATTTTCCGGCTTTCATTTTCAGCATATCAAACCCTCACAAAAAAGGCTCCCACACAGAATCTCCTGTGCAGCAGCCCTGATCCTTTTATAGAAACGGTTGTAAATCTCTCATGAATTTTTCTTCTGCTTTCACAAGGCGTTTTGCCAATGCGATACTGTCTGTGGACGCATGGCAATATTGATTTACAGCCTTGCTGATACTCTGGATGCCCATATTACTGCCGTCTGTCAGAAGCTTTGCGATCTGGCTGCTGTCATCCTTTATCATGAGCTTCACTTCTGTCGTAACCTTGGAAAAAGCAGCAGCCACAGGGCCCGGGTCTTTCTCCTCCTCACCAGACTGTTGAAGCAGCCGGGAGGTTTCCTTCTCCAAATCCTGATGTTTGCGGATGTATTCATTTACCAAATCCTTCAGCTTATCATCTTTGATGTAATCGCTGACCTGCTTCATGCTGTTGATTCCCATTTTACATCCGGAGTTGCATTCCTCTAAAAGCTTCTTGGTATGTGTCTCCACGTTCCATGCCCTTCTTTCTTTTTCCATTTAGTATGGGCAGTTATGTGTATTTTATGCGGGAACAGCCGGGAAATGCTCAAATCCATGGCGCATGACACATTGGCCACCATGCTGATTCCTTTCAGAACCTGTATGTAACTTCCGTTTTCTCCATAACTTTTTTTCATATCATTCACTTCCAAAAACATGTCTTCTCCTCCTGATGCTGCTGATGATATTTGGCCTCCAGATTAGTTAGTACTTCCTAACCCACAAAAAAGTCAATAAGTGGAGATAATTTTTGCAAAAAACTACTAGTTGTGTCATTTTACGCGCTTTTTTCCTGTACCAAAAAGCAATTTTGTATGTTATACTTTTTATATGATGTGTGAAAAAACATCGGAATAAGAGGTTAGGGAAATATGGAAGATAAATACGCACTGCTGATCGACGCAGATAATGTCTCAGCCAAATACATCAAGCCTATTCTGGATGAACTCTCCAAATACGGAAACGTAACATACAAGAGAATATACGGTGACTGGACCAGCACTTATAATTCCAGTTGGAAGGATGTTCTGCTGGAGAATTCCATCACACCCATTCAGCAGTTCAGCTATACACACGGAAAAAATGCCACGGACTCTGCCATGATCATAGATGCCATGGACATGCTGTATACAAGTGAACTGGAGGGTTTTTGTCTTGTTTCCAGTGACAGTGATTTTACAAAACTGGCCAGCCGCCTGCGGGAAAGCGGCAAAAATGTCATCGGTATGGGGGAGGACAAGACACCATCCTCCTTCAGGAAGGCCTGTGATATTTTTACGGTACTGGAACTGCTGCTTGAGGATAACGCCATAGAAAAAGAGGAAAAGCCTGCCATCCATGCAATGGAAAAATGTACGAAGCAAAACAATGCCGAGGTGGTTTCCAAGACGGAAATCGAGGAAGCTGTGGTGAAGATCATTACCGAGAATCAGAATAATGATAAGATCACAGGCCTGGGAGAAGTTGGCAGCCGTCTGGTCAAGCTATATCCTGATTTTGATGTGAGACGTTACGGATACAGTCTCTTGTCAAAATTTTTAGAATCTTTCCCCAAATTAAAACTGCGGCAGGAGGGGACCCAGGTGTCTGTCACGCTATACGAGGACAAGAGTAAAAAAGAAATGCTGGAAGAATATGTGATCCAGCTTGTCAGAAACGCAGGCCGGCAGGGTGTACCACTGGGAACTCTCAGCAACAAAATCCGGAACCGTTTCGGAGACTTTAAGGTGCGGGATTACGGTTTTTCACAGTTTAAGCAGTATATACAGAGTTTTCCGGAAATACATATCCGGGAGGAGGGGGAACAGAACTGGGCCGTTTACGACGTATAGGTATAGTTCTTCCTAATGGAAAAGTATGCGGGTACATGGATATAAGCGCTTCCATGTACCCGCATTTTTACTGCTGCAGCCCGTGTCAAAGATTTGCATTTCCTATCGTCTCATGCTCTGTGGATTGGCGGCTGCAAGTTTCCTTGATAAGGTCAAAATCTGTTTCCAGATATCTGTGCAGGGTGTTCAGAAAATCTGCCCCGTATCTGTCTGCAAATTTTTCGTCTACTCTCTTTATGATATTTTCCCCATCTAAAAAAACGGTCCGTATGTATTCCCCAAAGGTTTTGTAATAATGACCGCAGTGGTAATCCCAGTCCTTTTTCGCTTCTTTGGAGACCAACACGCTGTTATCAAGCGCAGCGTTTCGGAATACAAGCCGGCAGCATGGCGCATTGTGAAGCACGCTTTTCTGTTCAAACAGCAGGTCCGGATTAAATCCTCTGACAATCCCCTTGTCTATCTCCCTGCAGTATACCAGACCGCACGCCTCAAGTCCCATCTCTTTAAAAATGTCATGCCATGCGCAGGTATAAACCCGTATCTCTGCGTCGGGATATTCCCCGGCCATTTCCATTTTGCCTGGAATAGTGGCATATATCTCCCCGTATGCCATATATGTATTATAGTCTAAAGGCCTTTTGTGGCGCATTGCCCTTAAAGCCATGCGATGTCCCCGCTGTTCCGCTGTTCTCTGGACAGCTTTTATAAAACATTCCTCTCCTGCCGGACCTTCTGCGGCTTTCAACTGCTGATAAAACAGCCCAATCAAAAACCCATGTACCTTTTCATTAAAAACACAGTTTTCTGTCATATTATAATTCTCCCCTATGGTTAAAAATGTTCAAATAAGGCCAGGTTTTTAACCGCTATGCGTGTTTCCTCATGCCGGTCCGGTGACTGGGGCGTTTCCTTACTATAACCCACTGCAAGTATATTAACTGGTTCCAGATTTTTTGGAATGCAGAATTCTTCCCTTAAGATATCGGGTTTAAAATAACAGATCCAAACACTTCCAAGGCCCAGTTCAGACGCCTGAAGCATCATGTGGTCTGTAAGGATGGACGCATCAATATCGCAAGTCTGCTTTTTATCAAAAGGCCGAACCCATGCTTTATCATGATCCGCACATACCACTATGGCAAGGGGTGCATGGTAAATATTTGCCGCCTTTGACAATTTTTCAAGTCCTTCCTCCTGCTGTATCACCAACAGGCGGACAGGCTGCAGATTTGCGGCTGTAGGAGCCACGTGGGCGGCTTCCAGTATTTTTTCTAATTTTTCTTTCTCCACCTTCTTTCCGTTATAAGAGCGGACAGAGTACCTCTTTTTTGCCAGTTCTGAAAATTCCATATGATCCATTCCTTTCTCTTTCTATTTTTCTTTGTCTATGCTATAATCTTACCACTGATTTTACTTTTGGCAAGAACGCACTTTTTTGGTATATAGTACCCAAAAAGTAACTGTTCCGTAGGTATCTTAGAAAAAAACTTCAAATGAAAAAGAAAGGAAAAACGAGAATGAAAACATGCAGCAGTTCTTATACCTGTCCTGTGGAAGCTACCATTCATCTGATCGGAGGAAAATATAAGGCGGTCATCCTCTGGCATCTGAGAAATCAGGTGCTTAGATTCAGTGAACTCCATCGGCTTGTCCCCAAAGCTACAACCAAGATGCTGACACAGCAGTTAAGGGAATTGGAGAGCGACGGTCTGATCAGCCGCACGGTATATCCGGTTGTCCCTCCCAAAACAGAGTACGCCCTTACCGAATTCGGCCAAACCCTGCTTCCTGTATTGGAATCCTTGTGCGACTGGGGAACCATATATCTGGAAAAAATAAGTGATGCTGACTGTTCCTTCTAAAACAATTCATCCCAGAAATCAAGCTGGAATTCTCTCATCCTTTCCCTCAGAAGAGTCATCTCCCTGTCGCTCAGCACTGCTGTTTCCCGCAGTTCAGTTTCTGTGCATGACAGGATGTCCGTGACATACTCGATCCTGTGGTTTATAAGTTTATCCGTCAGCTTTCTGCCAAGCCCCATCTCCTCCACGTGGTTCGGCATTCTTCTTTTGACTTCTTTATTCTTTTTGAGGAACCTCTTTCGACCTGTCTCAATCATATCCTGCTCCCTCCGGCTCACTGGCCTTCCTGCTTTGTTTTATTACTACATAATAAGAATTATGTGGTAAGATATGATTATCTTCTTAAGGAATCTTATGAGAGGCACAGCGGAATATGCTGTCTTTTCTTTCGAGCCTGCATTTATCTGTCCGCAGGCTTCTTTTTGATATGCATAAGAATTGATAATAACAGACAATTTCCATACTTCGCTGCCCAAAGGAGACAAACCCAGTATATATTGTTGACATTTTTTACCATATGTATTAAAATTTCTATAAACCAGATGCATGGACCCCTATAACAACTACATAATTCTTATTATGTTGTAATAATGTCCTTCTATTTATGGTACGATCAAATCCAGTTGTTCTATCATTCCCTGAAATTTCTTCAGCGTATCTGCTGTGTAAATCCGTGTCACTTCAAGACTGCTGTGTCCCAGAACGTCTGCCAGTGCGGCAAGATTATTTGTTGCCTTATAAAAAGAGCGGGCAAAGAGATGACGCAGATTGTGCGGAAAAACTTTTTTCGGTTTAATCCCTGCCTGCTCTGCCAATACTTTCATTTCTGTCCATATGTTACTTCTGTCCTTTGGTTTTCCGTTTCTGGTGACAAAGACAGGACCTGTTTTGATCCCCTGTTTTCCCGCATAGCACAATAATTTTTTCCGCAGACTCTCTGGTATCAGGACAATTCGTGTTTTTCCCTTATTACAGACTTCCAGACGGCCGTATTGAAGATTTTTTACGGTCAGATATTTCAGTTCACTGACCCTGACACCCGTGGCACAGATGGCCTCCAGTATGAGGGCAAGCTGGTTCTTCTCCTTCTTTCTTGCCGTCTCTACCAGTCTCCGGTATTCTTTCTTTGTCATTTCTTTTTCTGAATCCAGAAACATCCGTTTCTGCACTTTATAGCTCTTTACTTTTAACTCCGGAAAACACATGTAATCTAAAAAGCAGTTGACTGCAGCCAGCATGGAATTGGTACTGCTTACTGCATACTTCTGCCTCAACCATTCTTTGTACTCCAGAAGACGTATTCTGCTGACTTGTCTGTCAGGCCCCAGATATTTTAAAAAGGTCTTTAAGTCCGTGGAATATTTTCTGATGGTTGACCCTGTCTTTTCCTGGCTGTATAAATGATAAGAAAATTCCTCGATCAGTTCTGTCTTCATGGTAAACGTATTTTCTTTCTGCATAGGCAGACCTCCTGTAGATATAGTATTATTCCATTATTATAGCTTTTAAAGGAAATAACGCAATCACCATGGAGGAATTTAGTAAGCCATATCCAAGATGCCAAAATTGTGGGTATCACAAAGTTTTAGGCTTTGCGATACCCACATCTTTTTTCATGACAATAGGGCGTTGGCGGAGCGGGCTTTCTATCATTTTTTATCGTAAGGTATCACTTCCACAGATTTTTTGTCAAAATCAATAAAAAGCTGATATGCATACCCATCCTCACTGGTATCCCAGATTTCCACATATTTTGGTGAAACCTCAATAAGGATTTCTGTATCCTCATGGCTGTATTTGTTATAGCTCTCCCACAGATACTTTTTGTATCCCTCCTCAAACCGGTGTCCCGGCTCCTCCGCAACAAGTCCTTTATTGTGGGCGGTTCCTTCTACCTGAACGCCGCTCCAGCACATGGCTACTTTGGGATTTTCCAAAAGCTGTTTTGTTTTTCTGAAATTTTTGTCCGTTTTAAAATAAATCTTGTCATCATAAAAGAGACAGCTCACATTTCTGACCATTACATAGTCATTGAGACTGGATGCCAGTGCCATGATCTTGCTGTTCCCCAGCATCTCAAACATACGCCCCACAGCGTCCTCATAACTGATGGATTTGTCCAGTGAAAATTTCATTTTTGATTTCCCCCTTTATTTTTCTACAATACTTTTAATTACTTTGCTCAGCCTTTTATATAGCAGAAATGTCAGGACTGACGTCACTCCGTATTTGATCAGATTAAACGGCAGGATTCCTAAAACTGCCATGGAAAAGGCATTTTTCATAGCTGGGTTTACTGCGCTGCACAGTGAAATGATTTCATCCATAGTCATACCAAACAACCGCATATAAAAGGGAATGATCAGATACAGGTTCGTAAAAACAGCCACAATGCCAACCAGTACCGTGCTGACCCCCATACCTGCCAATGCCGTCTTCTTCGTCTTGTGTCTGTGGTAGATCAGCAGTGCAGGCATAACATAACAGCAGCTCAAAATAAAATTCTGTATCTCTCCCGTTCCCAGAGAGAAGCTGCCCTGCATGACAAGCTGCAGCAGTATTTTGACCACAATGATCATAAGTGCAGCACCGGGACCGAACATAAACCCTCCCAGCATCTCCATCAGACCGGATAAGTCAAAGGACATAAAAGGCGGCATGAAAGGCAGCGGAAACCTGAAAAGCATAAGAACAGCACTAACTGCCCCCATCAGGCCTACAAAGGCTATTTTCTTTGCCCGCATTTTCGTACCGGCCTGAGCCCTCACTCCATTGTCAAAAGCTGCATTGGTTGTTTCTTGTGTCTGGTTCATAGTTTGTATCCTCCTTCAAAAAAATGAGCCCGGAACAATATATATGCTCCGGGCGTAGTTTCACAGAAAATGTCTTTTCTCATCCGGACTATACCGTCGGTGCCGGAATTCCCCTATCATACAAAAGGAGTCACCGGCTCAGCCGCCAAAGCGGGTCATGGACTATACCATCGGTAGGGACTTACACCCTGCCACAAAGACTTCAATATTCTTTTTTGAAATCAGAAATGCAGGTAACATCATCTGTTACAATTGATTATATACCAGACTTTCCCATGTGTAAACAGAAAATGCAAAATAAAAGTTTAACCCCCATCTGTGTAGGGATTCATGAGCCAGGGTGTGAATTTCCGTCAATATGCGTATATGTTCTAAAAGACCGGTTCAGATAAGCCAGAAAGAGACTAACCACTGTAAACCTTTCTTCAAAGCCAGCCACCCGCGCCAAATCCCTCCGCTGCTCATACTCCTCCTTTGACAATGTACCTGCGGCAATCTCCGTAACCGCATAATTTTTCTCTCATAACAGTCCCCCTTCCACTAAAACATCTGATCCAGGAATCACACCGTGGTATAAAAGCAGCCTGGTACCGTCCTATTTTCCTTCACTCAATCTTTGTCTTATCCAGTATATCATTAATTAGAACAAATAGATAAGTGGAAGTGTCATTGGATGTCCAAATTATTTTCCCTTGCAAATTGTCTGACTTAATTATAATATTAACTTATAGATTCATGGAAACGGGGGAATCGCCCCCCAATGGAGTCCTATTTTTTCAAAAACGGAGGTGTTATTTATGCTGCATGAAGTAAGTTTTTCATCTTACAACAAACGCGACCAGGTACAGGGGTGGATTTATGTACCCGCCGCAAGACCGAAAGGGATCGTACAGATTATCCATGGTTTCGGCGAGCATTCCAGACGATATCTGCATATGATCGTCAAATTCATGGATGCAGGTTACATTGTAGCTGCTGATGACCATGTGGGGCACGGAAAAACAGCCATGGTCAGCGGTGTATGGGGAGATTGGGGGGATACAGGATTCCACACTATGATGGAAGATGAACACACCCTCAGAGAACTGGTCTGCGAAAAATATCCGGGCCTTCCCTATTTTATCTTCGGTCACAGTATGGGTTCTTTCATTGCCAGAGATTTTGCGGCGAATTATGGAAACGACCTGGCAGGTGTTACAATCTGCGGCACCACAGGAATCTTTCGGGGAGCAGACAAAGCTGCTGCGCTCTTAAAGAAAGCAATCGACCACGGGCTGGGAAATGATTTTGATCCGGAATTCACAGGTTCCCTGATGGGATGGATGTGTGAGCGCTGTGATGATGTTACCATCGGAAATGAATGGATCTGTTCCGACCCATATGTACAGCGTGACCATGCGGAAGATCCTTTCGACTCTTTTACCAGACCTACCAGCAATCGTTCTTTATATGATTTCACTCAGATGATGATGGCAATTGAAGGCGTGCAGTGGGCTGAAAAGGTTCCCGTATCCCTGCCATTTTACAATATAGGCGGTGATCAGGACCCTGTGGGGGAATACGGAAAGGGCATCTATGAAGTCTCAAACTGGCTGTGTGAAACCGGGCATGATGTGATCACCAAAGTCTACTCCGGCTACCGCCACGAGATACATAATTACAGTGAAATCAAGGACGAAGTCGAGGCCGGCATAATTGCATTTATGGATGGAATCATCAGCATTTGACCGGACTTTTCCTATTCAGATGTGAGATTTGACATAATTTTCACTGTAACTGAAAAAGAGAATCCGCGGACTCTGTGTGGATTCTCTTTTACTTTATCTGGCTTGCTGCAGGAACAGCAGGCCGTATTCTGAGAGAAGAGCTGCATGTTGGCAAAACAATCCCCTGCAACTTTCCTGTCTGCCAAACGTATAGCTTCCTCCGCTGATACCTGCTCTGATTTTTTTAATCCAGCATTTGACTTATGGACCGATAAGCGGATACCTTTTCCGGGTGTTCTCCCGAATAAATCCCACCCAGAAACGTCCCCCATGAATGCCCAAAAAATACCTTGTCTTTTCCTTATTCTGATTTGACTCCCATTGACCAAAGTTTTTTCAGCTGCCAGACTTCCTTATTTCTAATATCCCGAACACTTGCAAACATAGCTATACTCTGGCATTTTATCAAATAATCACGAACCGTAAGTATATAAGGTCTCAGCGTTTCATAGCTTAATGCAAATGGATCTGCCCCCGTGAAAAAAAACCTTCTGGCATTCGGCTGATATAACTTTAATTCCTCCAGATCTTGTTCAAATATATCCATCTTCGCCAGATGGAACGGTTCATCCTGATACAAGCTGCAAAAACTGCATTTACCATAAGTTCACCCTGCTGTCAGTTCAATAAAGCAGGAGTCAGCCTCATAAGGCGGCCGCCATATTCTTCCGTTAAAATGCATGCTTTTCTTCCCCCTTTACAGATGCGGCAGATTTCTGCGGTATCTCTGCAGTTCTTCTTCACTTACCGTCTCTATTATCTGATCCAATGTATAAAGCAGTTTCTCTTTATCCCGTGGCAAAATACCCTGTAACTGAAATGCATTAGATGCCCCCAATGCACCAAAATAGACCGGTATTTTGAGATTTTTTACAAGCGTCCGCAGTTCCATGTATCTTTCCAGCTCTCCCTCCTCTTTCCAATTACCCTTCTGAATCTCCTGATAAAGTCCGGACTCGGGATAAACGGTAAGCATATTAGCTCCAATCCGTACCGGATGAAGTTGATTGCACACCTCTGCAGTCGCCTTTGCCCCAATTTCCCCCCGCCCGGCTCCTGATATACTGGTAAGATAAAAGAAGTTGTAAGATATGCCTGCCTTATCCAGACGGCTGCACTGCTGAATAATATCAGAAGCTAAATAACCTTTATCCATAAAAATAAGCGCCTCATCGTCTCCGGTTTCAATTCCAATGGTAATCCCGTCATAACCTGCCTGCCGAAGATTTGATAGTTCTTTATCTGTTTTTGCAGTAACATCTGTAACTCTGGCAAAACAGCCTATCGTTTCGATGGCGGGATGATACCTGTGAATCAGGGAAGCAATCTCCATCAGCCTGCCATATTTCAAAACAAATGGATTGGCTCCAGTCAAAAAGACCCGTCTCCCATGATGATCCGGCCATAACTCTGACTGTTCTTTCAATTCCATTAAATCCTCTTCTATATCTGCCAAAGGGGACATGCGGAATTTGAAGGGAAGCTCTTCATATAGTGTACAGAACTTACACCTGTGATGAGTACATCCTGCCGTAACTTCAAGTAAAAGGGAAGACGCCTCATAAGGCGGCCTCCAGATGGTTCCTGTATAATGCATAATAAATGACTCCTCTCTGTATTTTGATGCATCTTTCTTTATTAACTTACTGAAACCGCTGAAGAAAAACAAGTACGGGCTTTTTTTGCATATAGTACATTTTTTAATACTATGTATGAAAAAGAGTCTTACTTGATTTCCTCTGATATTTGGGATATACTCTCAGAAAAGAGGTGATCAGATGTCTGAAAATAAATTCAGCAGTGAAGAAAACATTGCACGTTGCATTCCTATGGGTAAGCTGCAATCTGTTATTGGAGGGAAATGGAAAATACTGATTCTATGGTATATATACTTCTATAAAGTACAGCGTTTTGGTGAACTGCGCCGCCGGCTTGACGGCATCACCCAGTCCACTCTCACAAAACAGCTCCGGGAACTTGAAGAGGATGGTTTTCTGCACCGGGAAGTCTATAAGGAAATCCCTCCAAAAGTGGAGTATGCATTGACAGCACTCGGTGAAAGTTTTATCCCTGTACTCCAGACCATGATGGCATGGAGCGAACGGTTTCTATGTCCTGAATATAAAAATCCTTATAAATAGAATTATAATTTATCTTATTTTACAGTTTGTTAAAATCCAGAAGGATATTTCCAACTGCATTCCGTTAAGAGGTTTTGAAGATGCTATCACAGTTTTGCGGCAGCTTCTTTTCTGTACTCCTTTCGATTTGTAATTCATTACTTTTATTAAAAACCCCCACATCACCATTATAGTGATGTGGGGTGGCCTAACTGAATACTATTTGGGATATCCCCTGGGGTTCATTTAAATTTCTCCATCACGTTTATGCCAGGATATATTTCTGACGGGGCAGAACGGTATTGTAAAAATCACTTTTTAATTGTTCTGTTTTTCAAAATTATATCCCCGTTCTGTTTTTACTATCACAAATTTCATGCTGCACTACAGGACGTGATTTTCTGCTGTTCCACTATTCCTCTATCACATAGGTGTATTTTTCGGTGAGCACGGCTGGCAGTAGTGTTCCTGTTTTCCAAAATGTTCCGGCTGGCATGACTGTTTTGGAGGACATGTGGAACACAGCTTCGGTGGGCATGGGAGGCATGGCTTCGATGGACATAATGAGCATGGCGGACACGGCCTCGGTGGACACGGTGGCTCTGGTGGGCACGGCTTTGGTGGACACGGTGGTTCCGGTGGACACGGCGGCTCTGAAGGGCACGGCTTCGGTGGGCACGGTGGTTCCGGTGGACATGGCGGCTCTGGCGGGCATGGCTTCGGTGGACACGGTGGCTCTGGTGGGCACGGCTTTGGTGGACACGGTGGTTCCGGTGGACACGGTGGCTCTGGCGGGCACGGCTTCGGTGGGCACGGTGGTTCCGGTGGACATGGCGGCTCTGGCGGGCATGGCTTCGGTGGGTATGGGTCTGGTGGACACGGTTCCGGCGGACATGGCGGCTCTGGCGGGCATGGCTTCGGTGGGTATGGGTCTGGTGGACACGGTTTCGGCGGACACGGCGGCTCTGGCGGGTATGGCTTCGGTGGACACGTCAGGTATGGTGGGTATGGGTTCGGTGGGTACGGTGGTTCCGGTGGACACGGTGGCTCTGGCGGGCATGGCTTCGGTGGGTACGGGTTCGGCGGGTATGGTGGGTATGGGTTCGGTGGGTATGGTGGTTCCGGTGGACACGGTGGCTCTGGCGGGCATGGCTTCGGTGGGTACGGGTTCGGCGGGTATGGTGGGTATGGGTTCGGTGGGTATGGTGGTTCCGGTGGACACGGTGGCTCTGGCGGGCATGGCTTCGGTGGACACGGCCGTGGACACGGCGGGTATGGTGGGTATGGGTTCGGTGGATACGACGGGTATGGTGGGTATGGTGGATACGGTTTTGATGGGCACGGCGGATATGGTGGATATAATCCAGGACCCCAGCCCGGATAACATGGTATCATACATGAAAATGGCAGTGGATATCCATTTGTTCCCCCACTGTAAATATTCGATAAATTATTATTGTTGTTATTGTTATTAATATTAATTCCCAACTGTCCCTGTAATCCCCGCTCTTCCTGCGAAGTATAGCATTCCGGGACTGGGTATTCCACACATACACAAACTTCAGCCTGCAAATTAACCTGAACATCATCAAAGGAGGTACCTATGGGCTGATAATTTAGTGCTGTACTTTGTGCCTCCATTGTGACCACACGCGTTATGGTTCCTGAAAATGATGCCGTCACAGTAAAACAAACAAATTTTCTGCATGTGCGGAGTGCAAGATAGAATTCCTGTCCAATAACAGGATTTGGAATGGGATTACCGCAGAAATCCATAAAGGCCATAGAATAGTCTTCTCCACAGCTACAGAATGGTGTAACTGTAACCTTAGGCTGACCTGAAAAACTGGACAAAACGCGAAATGGACCTATAAGAAGTCTTCCGCATACAGTCCGTACTTCATCGGGACATCCCTGAAATACAAAGTAGGGCGCTCCCCGTTCTACAGATAATGTGCTTCTATTGCAGCAGTTTATCACAGAACCTGCACCGCCGCATCCAGGTTTGGAAAAAGGTAATAAAACCGGTCGTTCAGGTTCAGAATCCACATATTCTCCTGCAAGCCTTAGAAGTTCCAGAACCGCAGTACGCATTCTTTCAGATTTCGGATGCGTTTCCCCACTTGTGCAGTCCAAAAAATACACTTCATCAAGATCTATCTGTCCAAGCAGTACCCAAAGTGCAATCTGGACTGCCGCATAGGCATCATTCTTGTCAAGAACCGGGCTGGCCGCGGCATCTACCCCTGCCAGCTCAAATGTGGCATCAGCACTTATGGCAGGATAGGTATTTGCCAAAATCCAGCCAAGCATCTCTTTCTGCCGTTCTGTAGCAGCCGGAAACAATGTTTCAAATGGCCGACTTTCATAAGGCACATCATTATAAGGCCCATCGGCGAATTTATCCAGACAATAAACCGGTTTATTAGTACTACCCAAAATATTTCCAAAGAACTGGAATATTTGGTTGTGATCCTCTCTTTTCAGGCGGTATCGTGAAGCGGAAGTATAGTCCAACGCACAATAACTCTCCACCTCTGGATTACCACCAGCGGTACCGCTGATATCTTTATCAGAATAGATAATAAAAGGGCGTAGCGCCCTTAATGCTTCTATATCAATCATGAAATATCCCTCCTTACTTTTTGATTGTAATAAGAAGATAATTACACAATTAATATATGCCAGTATATAAGATTTGCTTGTTTGTCTCATATCTGGAGGTCCAAACAGCTTTTATGGTGTCTTACTTTAAAATTCACTTTTAGATATTACATAAAAAAAGGCGAAAGTTATGTACATAGACAAGATGCTATATGGATTGGTGTTATCTATTTTCATCGGTAATTTTGTCAACAATTACTCTACTACTACCGAAACAATTACAGTTCAAGATCCACTTGATACTCATTGTCAATAAGAATATATTCCACTTTATGGCTGCGGCATTGTTCCAAGATTTCCGCATTATCCCCAAGTACCGTTTCTCTGGTAAGTCCTTCATCTTCTATACGGTTTTCGATAATATCTGCATATTTAATAATCTCATGAAAATGATTGTTAATATACTTTTCACTCATGACCAAGCAATAAAATTTAATTTTAGTCAAATACTCCGCTGCAAAGTCTTTAGACCAGTCAAAAGGAATATAACACCCTTCTACAATAAGATGCTGCTCATTCTCAACAGCTGTTTTAATGATTTCACATACAATTGGCCATAGATAATCTGTTAATGCACTGTCATCGCTCATAGGCGTAAGATTTGTATTTCCGCTGCGGATAAGTCCCATCTTTAGGTGGTCCACAGAAAGGTACGGGTACATATACTTTTCCAGTAATTTTTGTGCAAGTGCTGTCTTACCGGTATGAGATGCGCCTTTATTAAAACAATCATTTTTTTAATTTCCTCTCAATATTATCCTGATTGAACAAAGCGAACGCCCGAACAACCCACGATGCCCGAACGATTATCTATGCTTCAAAAGTACAGGGAATATGTCCTTTTTCAGCAGCATAAATGGGCTGATTATTTAAGTGATCTCGACAACAAAATTACATTTTACCAAAATAGTATTTCAGCAAAAATGAGGATTAAGCAGGTTCCCCGCATCAGAAATAACTGCTGTTTCCTCTTCAGATTGCTTTGTGTGATTGATTGGAATACTGCGCCTTCACCAGGTAAACTCCTATCATGACAATCAAATTCTCAAAGGCTCTTTCCCCCTCTATCCGTATGGGGTATATGGTATTGGAAAAATTTGAAGTTTATAACAGCACTGTGCGGCTCCTCAACCAGTATGTCATCGCCCGCTACCACTTGTCAACGCTTCTGATAAATACAATATTAATAACTTGTGACAATGTCTCCGCTGGGAATCATTTGAGAAATAGAAAAAGGCCCCAGAAACCTTATAATCACTAGAGAATATAGTGTTTATAAGGCTTTTGGAACCTCTAATTATTGAAATTTAAATCATTTCGAAAACTTTGCTTAGTTTCCCATCTGTTTAGCAACTTCTTCAGCAAAATTCTCTTCCTTCTTTTCAATACCCTCACCAGTCTCGAAACGAACGAAGCCTTTGATTGCTATTTTTGCGTTGTTTGCTTTTGCAACTTCTTCAACGTATTTTGCAACAGCCTGTTTGCCGTCTTCTGCCTTTACATATACCTGGTCTAAGAGGCAGATCTCTTTCATTTCTTTGTTGATACGGCCATTTACCATACCCTCGATAACTTTTTCCGGTTTGGAAGATTCTTTCGGGTCATTTTTAATCTGAGCAAGCAGGATCTCTTTTTCGTGTGCAATGAATTCCTCACTTACTTCGCTTCTGTTTGTGTATTTTGGATTCAGGGCTGCAATCTGCATAGCGATGTTTTTAGCCATCTCTTTTACTGCATCATTGACAACATCTGTCTCAACGTCAACCAGAACACCGATTTTTCCGCCCATGTGTGTATAAGAAGATACGAAACCATTGGGCTCATTCACTTTAGTGAATCTTCTGATGTTCATGTTCTCGCCAATAACAGAAATCTGGCCTGCCAGTGCTTCCTGAACAGTCTTTGTTGTATCGAATTTCCATGGCTCTGCTAAGAAAGCTTCGATATCCGCAGCTTCTGTCTCCATAGCCTGCTCAGCAACCTGAGCAACATATTCCTGGAATTTTTCGTTCTTTGCAACGAAATCTGTCTCTGCATTAACCTCTACAGCAACTGCGTTCTTCTCGTCAGCAGATACCAGAGTTTTGCACAGACCTTCTGCTGCAACACGGCTTGCTTTTTTCTGTGCAGTTGCAAGTCCCTTTTCTCTCAGGAATTCAACTGCTTTATCCATATCGCCTTCTGTAGCTGTAAGAGCTTTCTTGCAGTCCATCATGCCGGCGCCGGTCATTTCTCTTAATTCTTTTACCATTCCTGCTGTAATAGCCATCGTGATATTCCTCCTGAATTCTTATTATTCCTCTGTTGTTTCCTCTTCAGCTGCTTCCTCAAAGATTTCGCTGTCTTCGGCAGCACCCTGGTTAGCTTCGATCACGGCATCTGCCATTTTGGAAACAATTAATTTTACGGCTCTGATCGCATCGTCATTGCCCGGGATTACAAAGTCCAGTTCTTCCGGGTCACAGTTTGTATCACAGATACCGATTAACGGAATACCTAATGTATGTGCTTCCTGAACGCAGATTCTTTCTTTTTTCGGGTCTACGATGAAGATGGCATCCGGGAGTTTCTTCATTTCTTTGATACCGCCCAGGTTCTTCTCTAATTTGGCCTGCTCTTTTTTCAGCTCGATAACTTCTTTTTTCGGCAGTACGTCGAAAGTACCGTCAGCTTCCATAGCTTCGATTTCTTTCAGTCTTGCGATTCTGCTCTGGATGGTCTTGAAGTTTGTCAGCATTCCGCCTAACCATCTCTCGTTTACATAGAACATTCCGCATCGCTCTGCTTCTACTTTGATAGCGTCCTGAGCCTGTTTCTTAGTTCCTACGAACAGGATTGTACCGCCGTCAGCTGCCATGTCTGCAACTGCTTTGTAAGCATCGTCAACCATTCCTACAGATTTCTGCAGGTCGATGATGTAGATACCATTTCTCTCTGTGTAGATGTAGGGAGCCATTTTAGGGTTCCATCTTCTGGTCTGATGTCCGAAATGAACACCTGCTTCCAGTAATTGTTTCATTGAAATAACGCTCATGTTTTTTCTCCTTTTTGGTTGTTTTCTTCCGTCTATTTCCTCTCCGCAGGGACACTGTCGGATGCTTGTCCGCAGGCACCGTCCTTTGGTATTCATAGACGTGGTTATTTTGCAACGTTGGTATTATAGCATAGCTGACACATAGGTTGCAAGCTGTTTTTAAGATTTTTTCCTGTTTTTACAAGGTTTATACCACTTTTGTCCAAATTCTTTTCTGTAACGGACATTCTTAAGGTACTATTCACACACTGCGGTCCCCCGAAGCAGGTTGTGCAGTAACGTTTTGAAGCCAGGTATGCAGAAGCGGCATCCAGCTCTGACACTCTTTCTGCACTCCGGTGCCGTCTACACGCATCAGTGTCTCGTTGGCTAAGGAAAGTCCGTGACTGCCTTTTGGGTAGAGGTGAAATTCAACCGGGACACCTGCTTTTCCCATAGCTTCTACAAATAACAGGGAATTCTGAAAAGGCACACTCTGATCCTCAAAGGTATGCCAGATAAAGGCAGGCGGCACATGGACACCTGCCTGAGTCTCCAGTGCCATTTCCTCTTTCTTCTCCTCATAATCACTGCCCAGCAGGTTATGGATGCTTTCCAGATGTCCGTAATCCTCCCGGGATGTGATAACCGGATAACTGAGGATCAGTCCTTTCACCTTTAAACTCTCTTTGCTGCATCCCACAGCCTCTGACAGAAAATCTCTGTTCCAGAAAACACCAAAACTGGCTGCCAGATGTCCTCCCGCTGAAAATCCCATAACAAAGATATTATCAGTATCCACATGCCACATATCGGCCTTTTCCTGTATCACCTGCACAGAGCGGGCCACCTCTGACAATGCTGTAGGAAAAACAACGGGCGCACAGGAGTAACGCAGAACGGCTGCGTGATATCCCATACTGTTAAACTGCAGGGCGATCATCTCCGCTTCCCTGTCAGCAGTAAAACGATACGCGCCGCCTGGACAGATCAAAATCAAAGGGCGTAACAAATCCTTTGGCAGCTCCTCATAAGTATCTAAAATATAAGTTGTCAAATGTGTCTCTTTTGAAGACCCTGACATTTGAATGGGAATCTTTTCATGTATCATACTCTTGCTCTCCTCTTATTCCTTTTCAATGATCTGACCGTTTCGGTAAGCCTTCAGCAGTTGCTTCAGCTCATCAATACTCTCCTGGAGGTGGTGCCCATTATCCGTATCTCCCACTGTTTTTCTGAGAGAGGTTCGTTTTACTAAAATACTGTCAGAGAGAATATCACTCTCTCTTGTAATGGCATCTTCTGCCGAAGTAAATGGTTCGTGGGCCGCCAGGATCATTCCCCAGGAATTATAGATCAAGGTATATCCGGCAATTCCCGTCTCCTTTTGGTATGCCTTTGAAAACCCACCATCAATGACCAGCACTTTGCCGCCGCACTTGATGGGGCTTTCCCCTGAGGTATGATGTACCGGGACATGGCCGTTTATAATATGGCAGCAGTCTCCCTCGATTCCGAATTCCCGAAAAATATTATTTACCACACTATCGTCTTCCAGCAGTCTGTAGTATGGGTTCTTATTCTCCACATGGGTTTCTTTCTCCGCCAGAAAATAGCGCTCAAAAGTAGCCATCTTATCTTTTCCGAACAAAGGAGACGCCGGGCTGCTCCAGATAAACCACAAAATATCCCTTCCCCGTTGCTTTTCATCCTGATCCAGGGCAAAGAAAGCTTTCCTTACATACGCTTCCAGCACGTCATAGAGCTCTCTCCCTTTATAGGTCCTGCCATATACCTCCACTTCCTTAAAGCTGCCGTCCTCATTAAGGGGAACACAGCCGTGATAAAGCAGGTTGTTATTGTATACCTTATACAGACTTCCCTTTTTAAGCAGAAGCTGCATATGCCGCTGGAGCTTCTCACAGTTGGCAAAGGCGGAGACAAGGCGTTCCATGACCTCCTCCTCCTCCTTTGACAGCTCATAGGGATTCTCCGGGTCCACAGTAGGGAACGCATGGTCAAGGAGATTGTATTCTTTTCCGTATAAACGTATAGAGCCCTCCTCATAATTGATATCATCCAGCAGCGCTCTGTCTGCCATATGAAACTCTTTTCTCCGGATGAGAAGCTGGCCTTCCAGCTTGAACTGGATAATGGAAATAGCTTTGTGCATCTTCATATTCAGCACAGTCTCTGCAGGGTTGAGGGTATTGCCCCCTTTTATTTTAAAACATTCGCACGGGTCCTCCTGATAATACGTCAGGGCAAAGGTAGCCAGAGGAAGCAGATTGATGCCATAACCATCTTCCAGAAGATCCAGATTAGCATAGCGGGCGCAGATACGGATAACATTGGCGATACAGGAACGCTGTCCCGCCGCAGCTCCCATCCAGACAATATCGTGATTGCCCCACTGGATATCCAGGGAGTGATACTCCTCCAGTTTGTCCATAATATGGTGCGGTCCCGGCCCTCTGTCGTAAATATCCCCCAGAATATGCAGATGGTCCACAACCAGACGCTGAATCAGCTCTGAAAGGGCTATGATAAATACCTCTGCCCTGCCAATGGCTATGATCGTTTCAATAATCTGCTCATAGTAGGCTTCCTTATCATTAAGCTCCGGTTTCTCTGTGATAAGTTCCTCAATGACATAGGCAAAATCAGGCGGCAGGGCTTTGCGGACTTTGGAACGGGTGTATTTGGACGCAACACGTTTGCACACCTCAATCAGACGGTATAGGGTGATTTTATACCAGTCCTCCATATTATCCTCTGTCTTTTTCGTCAGCTCCATTTTCTCTTTTGGATAATAAATCAGTGTGGCAAGAAAACGCTTGTCCTGCTCATTGAGCGTATGGCCGAATACCTCATTGATTTTCCGTCTCACAGAACCGGAACCATTTTTCAGAACATGGGAAAAAGCCTCATATTCCCCGTGGATATCCGTCAGGAAATGCTCGGTTCCCTTGGGCAGGTTGAGAATCGACTGCAGGTTAATGATTTCTGTGGACGCCTTGGCGATGGTCGGATATAATTCGGAAAGGCGTTCCAGATACTTATGCTCCAATTTTTCCATTTGTTCTCCCCCAATATTGATAGATTAATACATGTTGCCATTGTAACACATTTTCCTCTCCCAGAAAACAAGAACACTGCCAATCAGCAAAAAAATAATTCCGGCCGGATTTTCTTTCTGCATTTTTATTGTCCCCGGTCCTGGTTCGCTATCTGCCTCCAAGTCTTCCTTCAACGGCATGGTAAAATCCCAGGGTTCCATATCATTTATATTGCCTGCCTCGTCCTGAACGGAAAGGGTAATTCTGTTTTTCCCGCTTTTCAGGCATTCGCTTGGAATCATTAGATTTCCATCCTTCCATTCATAAAGCACAGGCTCACCGTTCACCGCACAGGAGACGATCCGGACCGCATCCGCATTCTCAAGAGTGATTTCCGGGGCGAATCCCGCACTGTGGTCCATCTCTTCTCCGTTATATACAAAGCTTGTCCCTGACTGGTTGACTGAAAAAAGAAAACGCTGTACTGTCCGGTTGCCGTATTGGTCGGAGGCCTCGCACAGGAGTACATATTCATCATCTTCTGCCACGGGGTCCAGAGTAAAGGACAGCTTTCCTCCCTTGTCTTTACTTCGGATGGAAATATTTCTCTCACCAGTACGTTTCCCCGTCAGCCGTATTTTTACACTGCTCTTGTCCAGATTTTCGTCCTGCACGGTGATACATGGAGACACCTGGCTGTTGTTTGAGGAAAGGTTCTTTAAATTGGCAAGAGTGATGACAGGGTAACTACAGTCAGGGATTTTTATTTCCGTCATAGGCGGCGGAACTTTCGCTTTTTCCTCCGGTGCTGCTTTGGCATCTGAACCTGTACTGTTATCTGCATTTATATTTGCCTGGGATTTTTGTTCTGCATCTATCACCTCTTCCGGCTTATGCCCGTTTTTTATATCATCGGCCTCGCTCATCTCTTTCCCTGTATCCTTTTCCGGGTCTATTTTGCCTCCCTCTGTACCTTGATCCGTATTGTTTTCCGTTTCTTTCGGCTTTTCCGCAACACCATCTTCTCTCCCGGTGTCATACGGTTCCTTAGTATCCATATCTGCTTCTTCGGCAGTCTTTTTCACCCTTATTTTATAGCGGACCACCACCTCTGTTTCCCCCTCCTCTAAGGCCTCAATATTTCCGTTCCTACCTGCACACGCAACGCGCTCATCTTCTATCTGTACAATGCCGTTATCGGGCAGAAATAGCGCTTCTCCCTTCTGCAGTTCCACAATCTGCGTGATCTCCGGTAATGTTTCATCCGGCTCCTTATCCGCTACAGATGCTGATACTGAGACTGCAGCACCCAAATATAAATAAAGACCGGCTACAGCCATAAACATATTTCTTCTTTTCATTGTATTTCCTCCTCTGTGAGTCCATTGATCTTTCTTTTTACTTTTTCACTGTTAAAACCTGATTTTTCTGCCCCTCTTTTCTCCATAAGGTTAAGCAGGCGCTCTGCTTTCTCCGGATTCTGCCGTTCCACTGCCTCCATAAGAGCATAGGCACAGTAAGCTTCTGCGTCCTCAGGGAAATCTTTGATATAACTTTCATATTGCTTTTCCGCCTCCTCATAATTCTGCATCTGACGGCAGAGGGCTGCTGCGGAGAGTCGGACTTCCTGTTCCAGCTTCACAGGTATCTTTTCTTTCAAAAGTAGGTTGTAATACTTTATACTCTGTACCGGATTATTTTGTTTTCCGTACACCTTTGCCAGCTGATACCATATTTCGGTCCGGTATATAGGCGCATACGTCTCTCTTTTGTTTTCTTCCAGATTTTTTTCTGCCTGCTGGAGAAGCTTTCGGGCTTTCTCGTCCCCCTCACTGCAGGAATATCCCAGTTCCGTTTTGTACGCCTGTATTACATTTGCCAGAAATATGGATTCACCAGTCTTTTCCCAGGAGGTGCCTTCACTGTCCTCCAAGTCTTTTATGGCTTTTTGTGCAGCCTCCCAGTTGGCCTTGGAATGTTTTTCTTCTATGGCATCCAAAATTCTGCGGTACAGCTCTCCTTTTTTTGTTCCCTCCTGCTCCCTCAGAAAATATCTGCGCGCTTCCTCATGATCTGCTGTATCTGCCAGGCTTGTGCCCTCCCGGATCCCCAGAATCCTTCCTGCATCCATCAGCAGCTCCTGTTTCTTTATCTGCGCGCCTAAAAGCATTAAAAAACCGGCTGCCAGGAAAACGAAACCGGCATAGGCACGTTTTCTGGCCTGTATCCACGCTTCCAGATTCTGCAGCTCCTTTTTGACCATTCTGATTTTCCGGTATCTTTTCCCCAGGGAAGGTTCCATACATTTCTCCGCAATATGTCTCCACTTTTTACAGAGCCTCGTCTCCCGTTCCTCTTTTTGTTCCATGTAACGAAGTATAGCTCCAAACCCGTAGATATCAGACCGCTCCTCCGCATTTCCCAAATACTGCTCAGGTGCCGCAAATCCGGGAGTGCCGAACCTGCTTTTGCTGCTGTGTTTCCCTGCATTGCTGTTCTGTTCAGACAGGGACGCAATGCCAAAATCAAAAATCCGTATATCACCTGAGATATGCACCATCAGATTGGAAGGTTTCATGTCCTGATAGATGATCCCCTTTGCAGGGCCGTGAAGATATTCCAGAAGGCTGCAGAGCTGTACCGCCCATTTTATCCGCTTATCCCAGGGTATCTTTTTACCGCTTTTCTTTATTTCCTCAAGGGTGAACCCTTCCAGATAATCCATGACCAGATAACGGCATCCGTCCTCCTCCAGAATATCAACGATCCTGGGAAGTGCCGGGTGCTCCAGATGCCGCATGATGTCCACTTCTCTGCTGCTGTCTGCGGGAATCTTTTTGATGGCCCAGTATTTTTCCAGTTTCATATCAAAAGCCAGAAATACCTGTCCCTGTCCGCCTTTTCCCAGCATTTTATCCAGGCGGTAGCGCTCTTGGAGAAGACGCCTTTTCTCATACACGAACAGCATCACCTCTTAAACATTATTTGAATTTTAAATGGAATATTTGGCAGATATGCCAGAAAGTTTTATAAATTGGGATGGGCCGCCGCATGCAGCGGCCCGATTCCCTTTGTGTCAGATCACATTCTCTCAGGTGCTTCAAATCCCAGTAAGTCAATGCATGTCTCCAATACATCTCTTGCCAGGACCAGCAGACGGATCCAGGATGTCTTCTGCACTTCATTCTCCGAACTGAGAATCTTTGTTTCATGGTAAAAGCTGTTGAAAGCATTTGCAAGATCATAGATATATGAACATATCTTATGCGGTGCTTTTTCTTCAAAAGCAGGTGCGATCACAGAATTAAATCTGGACAGTTCCAGCATCAGGGCTTTCTCACTGGCATTGGCGGCCGGGAGCATCTTGCCTTCCTCCGGATTTTTGCCTTCCTCACGGTAGCGCTCCAGAATGGATTTGATCCGTACAATGGTGTACAGAATATACGGCCCTGTATTGCCTTCAAAGGAAGTGAAACGCTCAACGTCAAATACATAATCCTTGGAAGCCTGATTTGACAAATCTCCGTATTTGATGGCGGAGATTCCCACCATCTCGGCTGTCTTTTTGGCGTCGTCTCCTTTTACGCTGCGGTTCTCAACGATTTTCTTATACATTTCCTCATTGATTTCACTGATGAGGCGTTCCAGACGCATAACGCCGCCTTCTCTGGTCTTGAACGGCTTGCCGTCCTTGCCGTTCATGGTTCCAAAACCAACAAACGCAAGCTGGGTGTCATCCTCTGTGAGCTTGGCTTTTTTCGCACAGCGGAACACCTGGATAAAATGCAGTTCCTGGCGCTTATCCACCACGTAAATCATCTCATCCGGATGATAATCCTCCATACGCTGTACGATCGTAGCTAAATCTGTGGTGTTGTAAAGAGACGCACCGTCTGATTTGAGGATCATACAGGGAGGAATTTCTTTTGCATCACTCTCTTCTTTTACATCTACAACAAGTGCTCCCTGGTCCGGATATGCATATCCTTTATCTTTTAAATATGCCACCATATCAGGTATATATGGGTCTGCATCCGCTTCACCTTTCCAGAGGTCAAAGTCCACATGCAGTTTCTCATAATTCTTTTTCAGGTCTGCGACAGAAACTTCCATAATGTGTTTCCAGAGGGCACGGTATCCTCTTCTGCCCTGCTGAAGCTCCAGTGTTGCCTCCAAAGCTTCGTTTTTGTATGCTTCATCTTCTTTTGATCTGCCGCTGGCTGTGGGGTAGATCTCCTCCAGTTCGCTGACTGTAAAGGGTGCTTCTGCGGGGTATTCCCCTTCGTACGTCTGATCAAAATACACCAGTTCAGGGGAACGTTTTTTCAGTTCTGTGATGATCAGACCCATCTGCAGTCCCCAGTCCCCCAGATGCACGTCACCGATTACCCGGTGTCCCAGAAAACGCCCCATGCGTTTTAAGCTCTCACCAATGATGGCAGAACGGAGATGCCCTACATGAAGAGGTTTTGCCACATTTGGTCCGCCGTAATCAATAATGATCGTCTTGGGAGACTCCGCCTTTTCAGCAGAAAGATTCTCATCCGCCTGCATATCATTCAGATAAGAGGCAAGGAATTCGGGATTCAGCTTCAGATTAATGAATCCGGGATTCACAGCCTCTGCCTGGCTGAAGATTTTACTTTCTTTTATTTTTCCGACCACATCGTTTGCAATCATAATTGGTGCTTTTTTGTATGTCTTGGCTGCTGCCATCGCTCCGTTGCACTGATATTCGCACAAGTCCGGGCGATTGGATACATTCACTCTGGCAAATTTTTCGTCATATCCGGAAGCTGTGAATGCGTCTTTGATGACTGCTTCCATGCATTCGATGATTTTCTTCATAACTGTTCACTACTCCACTTCTACTTTTTTAGCCACCGCCACCGCAAGGGCACCCTGTCCAATGTGACAGGCAACGCTCAGGGAAAGAGGGTCCATATGCACTTCCATATCGAAATGCTTCTCAAGCTCTGCCTTCCATTCCAGGGCCTCCTCCTCATTGCCGGTGTAAGCTGCTTCCAGGCACATAAGGCCCTTTTTCTTATATTCTTTGAAACGGTTTTTTAAGTCGTCTTCCATGGCTTTGACCATAGTACGCTTTGCCTGCTTTTTGCCTCTGGCTTTCGAGAAGGCATCCAGCTTTTCCCCCTGGATCTGCAGAACCGGTTTTAAATTCAGCACAGTACCCAGTGCAGCGGCAGCAGGCGTGATCCTGCCCCCCTTTTTCAGGTATTTCAATGTTTCCAGAGTGATATAGATACTGGACTCCCCTTTTTCGGCTTCCAGAATTTCTTTGATCTCCACTGCATTTTTGCCGGAGTCTGCCAGGTCTATCGCATCCAGTACAGACTGTCTCTGCGTAACAGAAATTCTCTGGTTATCCACAACCTGTACACGCCCCTTATATTCTCTGGCCAGCACAAACGCTGTCTGGCAGGAGTTGCTCAGACCGCTGGACATGGGAATGTGCACAATTTCATCGTGGTCTTCCAGCAGCCGCTCCCAAGTCTCCAGCACATCCGCTGGAGAAGGCTGAGATGTGGAAATATCCGCATCCTGAGCCAGCCGCTGGTAGAAATCCTCCTGGGTAAGGGTGATCCCCTCCAGGAAAAGCTGCTCATTAATATAAAAAGGCATTGGAAGAACCGTAATCCCCAGCTCCCCGGCAAGCTGCTGGGTAATGCCGCTGTTACTGTCCGTCACAATTGCAATCTTCTTTTTTTCCATTGATTCCTTGACTCCTTTTCCCCATTTTGGGTTACTATTTTTAATAATATCATAGACCGGTGTTAAATACAATGTCTCCCCTGGGAAAATTTTGACGAAAAAACCACTGCATGCTATAATAGATTTCAGATAAAATACTGACAAGGAGGGATATCATGTCATTTCAGACAGAATCTTACGCACACACAGCAAAAACGATCATTGCCAATCTGGAAAAAAGAAACATGCTGGGGTATTACTGTGAAAATGCCCAGGAGGCCAGAGCGCTCATCCACAGCCTTATTCCTGTCAACGCCACAGTGACCTGGGGCGGTTCGGAAACCCTTGTGGAGACAGGCATTATGGAGACTTTGAAGGAGAGCGGCTACATACTGCTTGACCGGAAGGCAGCAAAAACGCCTGAAGAATCCAGGAAACTCTATGGACAGATAGTCACGGCGGACTATTTCCTCACCAGCACCAATGCCATCACCCTGGACGGGGAACTGATCAATGTGGACGGCGTGGGAAACCGGGCTGCCTGTCTTATCACAGGCCCTCAGCATGTTCTCGTGGTTGCCGGCATGAACAAGGTCGCTGTCACAGAGGAAGACGGAATCCGCCGGGCCCGCAATATGGCAGCACCGCCAAACAGTATCCGGGTAGGCGCTCATACACCATGCTCCAAAACCGGTGTCTGCGCAGACTGTCAAAGCCCTGACTGTATCTGCTGCCAGACAGTGATCACAAGACGTTCACGTGTAAAAGACCGGATAACAGTTATTCTGATCGGCGGATCTTACGGGTTCTGAAACCAAAAAGAATCCAGCAGTTCCCTGCTTACAGGAAAACTGCTGGATTCTTTTTTACATTCTCCGGAGTGCTTCTATTGGACTTAAATTCGCCGCCTTTATGGATGGGAGCAATCCAAATACCAGGCCGATGATCATGGAAAATACCACGGCGGCTGCGGCTGCCGGGATACTGATGACCATTGGCGTCTGCGATATCTTTGATATGACTTTCGACAATATAAAACCTGCAGCCACACCCAGGACACCGCCCACACTGGTAAGCACTGCCGCCTCGGTCAAAAACTGGCCCAGGATCCGCCGTTTGTTGGCACCGATGGCTTTTTTCAGGCCAATCTCACCGGTACGTTCCGTAACGGACACCAGCATAATGTTCATGACGCCAATACCGCCAACTAAAAGAGAGATACTGGCGATCCAGATAAGCTGCCGGTTGGTATTCTCACTGATTTGCTGAAGACCTTTTGCCTTCTCCATAATATCCTCAGCCTTATATTTGATAGAGTCTGATGCGGATGTTATGGACGCATTCAATATTTCAGCGGTCTTTTTGCCGGCTTTGCTCATAGCCTCCGGACTGGCCGCCCGGATGACTGCCTGCTGCGGTTCATCATATTGGTAGACCACGGGCCATGTGGTGTCAGGCATCAGAACCATTCCGCTGTCATCGCTGTAGTATGTGTAATAATCCTCCATACTGTTAATGACCGGCTCATACTCATCTGACTTTTTGATAATACCTACAACGGTAAACGGTTCCCCTTTTATTTCTATGGTTTTGCCGATTTCCTTGCCTTTTTCAAAAAAATTGTTGGAAGCCGTCTCGTCCAGCAGGACCACTTTTCGGAAATTCTCAAAATCCTTTCCGGAAAATCCCCGGCCCCGTACGATCTGATATCCGCAGGTGTCCAGATAATTCTTATCCACTCCCAGGACTTTACCGCCGTCCATACTTTGGTTCTGATAATAAATACTGTCCGCATATTGACGCAGTCTGTAAAGAGACGCATTCTCCACATTGTCCAATTCTAAAATCTGCTGTTTCTGCTCCTCTGTGACAACCGGTACACCCTGTGGTATTCCCTGATACTCCATCTGATAAATATTGCTGCCTTCATTCAGGGTGATATCCACCACATTGTCCCCTTCGCCGATCAGGTTCTTTTTGATCTGCTCGCTGGTTCCCTTGATCGTTGACACAATGGAGATCAGCGATGCGATTCCAATGATAATACCCAGCATAGTGAGAAAAGAACGCATCTTGTGAGACCAGAGTCCCTGGAAGGACAATCTAATATTTTCTACCATGTTTTATCCTCCCTCCTCTAGTACATGTTGTATAGGTCTTCTATGGCTGCCCGTCTGACTTTAACGCCTTCTTTTACTTTCTTGCCGTACGGAAAAGCAATGTTGTCCTCCTCTGTGAGACCGCTTTTAATCTCCAGCATACTGCCGTAAAAGTTTTTGCCTACCTGGACCGTCCGTTTTTCCAATTGATGGGCCTTGTTTTCCACATACACAAAGTCCTTGCCGTCTTTATTCCGCACAAATTCTTTGCTGATGTAAAGACCTGCGGGATTCTCCGTCTCTGCGGAAAGTTCCAGGTTGACACCCTCCATATTTTTAAGGCCGTCACTGTTTTTGATATAGGCAGTAAAAGGATAATACGATACTTCTCTGCCGTATCCGTACATGTTGCCGGAGGATGGGAAATTGGATATTTCCTTTATCTCCGCTTCTATGGGAAGTCCTGACTCGTATGTGAATCCTGTCAGAACAGAGCCTGGCTGGAGCCGCTGGAGCTGATACTCATCTGCCAGTCCTTTCACGTAACTGCCCTCTGAGCTCTCCACAACAAGGAATGCTTCTCCGTCCACTTCTCCTTTGCTTGGGTCTCCCACTTTCTTGACCACCCCGTTCAGGATGGACTCTACTGTCTGGTTCTCCAGTTTTTTCTCCACATTCTTGATTTTCAAGTCACTGTGGCGGATATCCAGTTCTGCTGTTTTAATTTCTTTTTTCTTACCCGTGATCGCTTTCTCCAGCTCATCTTTTGTATAACCGTCTATGATATCATCCTGAGGGATTTCTTCCATGAAATCCCACTCACCGGGGAATTCCTTTCCGCCCGGATTTTCCTCATCGGGGATTTGGGGTTCTTCCTCTGTATAGGTTCCAAGATGAGTGAGATACCATGTCTGGGATTCCACTTTCTGAGTTATTTTACTGCCGTCAATACAGAGGGCTGCAATGAGAAATCCATCCTTATCATCTTTGTCCCTGACTTCCAGGATACAGTATACCGGTTCTTTTTCTTTAACATCAGAAGTTCCATAGCCTGCTGTCATGTTGAGAAAAGCGCCCTGGATTTTGACATCTTTTTTACAGAGATAGAAATAAGGATCTTCTTTGGTGCCGGTTCCCTTGTATGGAACCGCATTTTCTATTTTCTGGCCGGGTAGTGTTTCCAGCGTTATGTCTCCGTATAGTTTGTCGTAGACCATGGCCGGTGACGGCTTTTGTGGTTTGTCTGGGCCATCCGGATTCGGGTTGTCCGGGTCTGGGTCCGGGTTGTCCGGGTCTGGGTCCGGGTTGTCCGGGTCTGGGTCCGGGTTGTCCGGGTCCGGATCGCCCGGGTTTTCCGGGTTTTCTGGGGCCGGGTTGTTCGGGTTTTCGGGGTCCGGGTTGCCCGGGTTTTCGGGGTCCGGGTTGTTCGGGTTTTCGGGGTCCGGGTTATCTAGATCCGGATTATTTGGATTAGAATTGTCCGTATTGGCATTATTTTTTCCTGTATTATCCGAATTCTGGTTTTTTGAATCTGACTTATCAGGATTTCCAGAATCCGCAGAAGTTCTGGCATTTTGAGTAGCTGCCATCCTGCTGAACGCTTCCGCCCATCGTCCGTCTGGGCTGTCATTTATCTCCTTTTGTCCCATCGGAAGGATTCCTGATTTACTGCCCGCTCCCACAATGTTTCCGTCAGAGCTGCCCTCGTTCTCGTCATTCTCTGACTTTTGGCTGTCGGGAATGATATTGGCATTTTTAAGTTTTTCCAGTTCTTTTTCCATACCTTTTTTCTTTACCAATAGCTGCTCTTTGTTGATTTTCTCCATCTCCAAGTCAATATTGACCAGCGTCATATCATATGAGAGAAGAGGAGTTCCTTCCACTACTTCCTGTCCTTCCTGTACATATATCTGGTCCACCACCTGCTTGTCCACCAAATGAACCTCCTGTGATACACTGGAGGATATGGTTCCGTCAATACTGGTACTCATTCCCCATATCTGCTGCTTTAGATCAGCCACGGGGTAGACATCCACTTTTGTCTGGTCCATCTTTTTTACACCATACCAGATTCCTGTGCCGGCCAGCGCTGCGGCACCCACACAGATGACGGCAATTAAGATTTTTTTATTTCTCGCCTTCATAGAATCCTCCCCTCTACTGTGCCTCACCTTCCGGGCTGGCTGTTGCTGCCCCGTCTGATCCTTCTGTTCCCGCTTCGCCTTCTGTGAAGTTTCCTTCAAGCTCCCCGCCTTGGGTCTCCCCGTCTAATGGCGCTGTATTTCCTTCATCGGCTCCGTCGACTGCTTCCGGAAGAGCCTGGCTTCCTTCAGGCATCTCACCATCTGCAGGCATTGTTTCTGCATTGCCTACCGGAATTTCTTCGTGTGTTGTCTTCATTCCTTCTTTTAAGAATTCCTGCGGAAAAGCAATATAGTCATTCACTTTCAGGCCGCTTTTTATCTGATACTGGAACAGATTTTCATCATGCTCACCAAGTGTCACGTCACGTTTTTCCAGTTTCCCGTCTTTGTTTTCCACCCAGACACAAGGCTGCTTGTCCGCATCCATGATAAAGCCTTCATCCAGCCATATGCCTTCTTTTTCTTCCATTCCCGTATCGTTTTCTATATACACATGCTGACCCAGCATAAGGCCGTCGGAAGTATCCAGATTTATATAAAAAGGATAGGAGGAGGACATCATTTCACCACTGTCACTGCTGCCTCCGTACATCATATTGTTATTATTTCCCTCTCTGTTTTCCGTGTCAACAGCGGTAAAAGTTCCTGTCCATGTCTTGGTTTCATCGACTCTGGAACGGATGAGCGCTTTTGCTCCTTCCTGCACAGCCCCAATGTTCTGCTCATTTACTTTTCCTTTTACTCTATAGACACCGGTTGCAAGAATTGTCATAAATGCCTGGGAATTGCCGCTGTAAGGATCTGTTTCGTTGCCGTCATTAATGCTCTTCACAACACCCTGCAGATCACTTGTGACTGAAGAGTTCGCAATTTTTTCGTGTATCTGAGAAATTTCCACCTCTTTACTCTTACGTTCGTATTCACTTTTCTTCAAATCCATCTGGGCTGTCTGAATCTGGGTTGTATAGGAAAACTGGTCATCCTCAGAAGCGGATTTCTTTTCTTTTTCCAATTGTGCGATCTGGCTGCGAAGGTTTTCCATGTCTGTATCAGCACGCTCCAGATCCAGTTGAGCCTGCTGCAGATCCGCTTCCAGAGTCTCTGTATCATAGACAAAAAGAGCCGTTCCTACATCCACTTCGCTCCCCACTTCAACCAAAATTTCTTTTACTTCCCGCTCTGCGTTCTTTTGTATTTCCCATGTTTTCTGCGGCTCCACCACCCCGGCCAGCCTCTGGACCTGGGAAGACGGGTCCATGGATGAGACACTGGTCACATAAGCCAGTTCTGTACTTTTTTCCTCGCCCTTTCCCCTCTGCATGTAAAGGCCTGTACCAATAACACCTGCCAGCAATACAACGCCTGCTCCGATCAATATCTTATTTTTTTTATTCATACATTTCCCCCTGATTATTATTTAATACAACTAATGTCTGTTTAGAAGACGCGTGAAAACAACTCTACACAAATTATAACAGATTTTAAAGATTCTGTCTTTTAACTTTTTATAACCTTTTGAAATCTTTATGTAATCTTTCCTGTTCTAATTTCGTATATAATATATCAACCGTATTTTTGTCATATTCTGTCGAATTATAGCTTTATATAACGAATAATATCTATTTTTATCTAATCAGATATTTTTATGACTTTTTAAGTTATTCTTATTATTAATAAAATAATACAAATAAAGGGGGTATTTTATGAACGTGGAAAGTCTTGTTCACCGTCTTGGTATCTGCTCCATCTATCGGGGCTATTCTTTCCTTATCTACGCAGTTGAACTGGCAGTCAAAAATGAAGAATATCTACTCTACATAACTAAGGAATTATATCCGGATGTGGCGAAACATTTCCATTCCACCAGCACCAGAATCGAGCGGTCGCTTCGTACGGTCATCACCACCTGCTGGAATGAAGGAAACCGCGGGCTGCTGAACCACATCGCCGGATATGAACTGCAGCGCAAGCCTACTACCGGAGAATTTATATCCATGCTTGCATATTATGTGCGAAATCATAAAGAAGAGGATTAGGGAAAATAAGCAGAAGAAGGGAGCAGACCTGTACGGTGCTCCCTTCTTCTATGCAATGATTTTATACAGCCACTTCTTTCTGTTCAATATAACGCTTCACTTCCTCCAAAGTAGGGATGGAGGACTGTGCACCTTTTCTGGTTACCACAATAGCAGAAACATAATTTGCAAATATTGCCGCTTCCCTCAGACCTTTTCCTTCAGCAAGCATGATCGCCAGTGCTGCGGTAAAGGAGTCCCCTGCTGCCGTTGTGTCCACGGCCTGGACTTTCATGGCAGGTATCCTCTCTGCTCCGGATATCTTATCATCCAGATATACACCTTTTTCTCCCAAAGTCACTATTACATCTTTGACCCCTTTTTTTCTCAGACACGCAGCTGCCTTTTCCAAATGTTCTTCCGGGTTATCAACCCCTGTCAGCATTCCTAATTCTGTTTCGTTGGGTTTAATGATATCTACATGATGGTATAATTCATCCGGAAAATTTTTTGGCACAGGGGCCGGGTCCAAGATCACCATCTTCCCCATTTTTTTTGCAATCCCAGCGGCATAACATACCGTTTCTAAAGGCACTTCCAATTGGAAAATGACGATATCACTTTCTTTGATCACATCCAGATTATCATCTATATCCTGTTTTGACAAGGTTGCATTTGCGCCTGAGACTACAATAATACTATTATCCCCATCTCTGTTGACCGTAATCAGCGCAATACCGGTGCTTACCTCATCCTTGACGATCACCCTGGTAGTATCCACCCCCGCTTTATTCAGGCTGTCCATCTGAATATCTGCATACATATCCCGGCCAACAGCCCCCAGCATTATAACATCAGCTCCCAGCTTTCCTAATGCGCAGGCCTGATTAGCCCCTTTTCCTCCTGCATTCATCTCCATCTTATTACTGAGGATAGTCTCCCCCACAACGGGAGTGTGGTCGACCTGTACTGTCATATCCAAATTCAAACTTCCAATGACTAAAATTTTCTTCATACTATTTTCTCCTATCATCCTTTTACACTTCCCGCTGTGATACCTTCAACAAAGTATTTCTGGAATGGAAGGAACAGGCAAATTGGAATTATAGCTGAAATCAGTGAACCGGCATAAATATAAGTCCACTGAATGGAACGCTCTCCGCTAAACTGGCTGATGGCAATCTGAATTGTTCTGATCTCTTTGGAACGTGCCACTAAAAGAGGCCACATATAAGAATTCCATTGATTCATAAAAATCATAAGACCTGCTGTTACAAATACCGGAATGGAGATCGGCATAATAACTTTTACAAATATAGTTGGCCATTTCGCACCGTCCACACGCGCTGCCTCCACCAGACTTGGCGGAATATCTTTAAAGAACTGGATAAACAGGAATGTTACCAATCCATCTGCTATTGCAGGTATGATCATACCTGCATATGTATCAACCATACCCAGTCCGTTGGCAACATTATATAACGGAATTGCAATTGCTTCAAACGGAACCATAAAGGAAATCAAAACAAGCGGATAGAAAATCTTTTTCCCCTTAAACTCAAAGCAGGTAAACGCAAACCCTGCCATGGAGTTGATCAGACATCCAAAAATAATTGAAACCACTGTAACGATCATTGTATTCATGATTGGACGCCAGAACTCATATTTGGTAAAAATTATACTGTAATTCTCTCCGGTAATATTTGTTGGGATCAGGGACCTGATCGTAAAAGGAAACATGTTCTGGAATAAATCTTCCTGTGTCCTCAGAGATGCTGACAGACAGAAGAAAATCGGAAATAAGGACGCAATTGTCATAATCACTAACACTATGTATATAACAACTTTTTTCGTAATTCTTTTTTGTCTCAGTGTCATAACCTTACGCCTCCTTTTCTGTCAGACATTTATTCTGAATAAAACATACCAGCATTACGATCACAAGAAGGATGGTAACAATACAAGCCTGTCTCGGACGGTTTGAATATTTAAACGCAGATTTGTAAGCCTCATACATCAAGACATTGGTGCTTCCCTGAGGACCGCCTTCTGTAGCAATCTGAATAGGTGCAAAAAGCAGGAAATTAGCTGTGGTATTGGCAACGAACACAAAAAGCAGGGTATTCTTTAACAGTGGAATTGTAATTCTGAATAATGTACTGAAAAATCCCGAACCATCAATCTTGGCCGACTCATATACAGCAGTGTCAATTCCCTTCAGCCCTGCAAGGATAAACATCATCCAATAAGCACAGCCTCTCCAGGATGCGATCAGAACAATGGATAGAAGTGCCCACTTCTTATCAATAAGAAAGCCAACCGGACTGATTCCCAAGATTCCAAGAACACTGTTTACCACACCATTGTTGACATTCAGCATCATCTGCCAAATAACCGTTGCTATGGTCAAAGAGATACAGAACGGCAGATAAAAAACAGTCCTGAATATTTCAATACCACGTACTTTGACATTAACCATCATCGCCATGATAAATGCAATGATTATCTGAAGCGGAATTATAATGACATTAAATTTCAGAGTAACCCACAAAGAACTCCAGAATGTTTTGTCAGCGAACAATAATTTGTAATTGTCCAGTGTAAAACTGCCCTCCGTGGAAAGAACTCCCTGAATAACACTGTCTATAATAGGATAAATCTTAAAAACGCATATCAAAACAATTGTCGGCAATATTAAAAGGTACGGAAGCCATTTATTTTTAATATAGATACCACCCATAGTATCCTCCTATCTTTCTAAGTCATGACCATCTATTCTTTTCCTGATCTTTTCGCATAGATGGCGGAATGCCGGGTAAGGCATACCGCCATTTATCAACTGTCAATTACTTTTTATATGCTGCTACAGCAGATTCAAACTGTTCTATTGCATTGTCTAAAGTCTCTTTTACGTCCGCTCCATTGCGCACATCTTCCCATGCCTGGTCTAAAACTGTGGAATACTCACCGAATACAGGTGTGACCGCACGAGGAACTGCAGTATTTGCAGCTTCATATGCAGCAATCTTCATATCCATAGAAGCTTCCGGGTCATTTTTGATCTCATCCTGTTTGTCCAGACGGCTCGGTACATCTCCATTTATTTCCAGCCACATATCACTGCCTTTTTCCAAAGTAAACCATTTAATAAAATCTGCTGCCGCATCTTTATTTTTGGAATTGGAATTAATACCAAAATACCAGCTTCCAGTAGATGTAGCCGCTTTATCTTCATATCCCTCAAAACATGGTGCATAAGTATAACCGATCTCATCATCTGCCTTCATGCTTGACGGTGTCCAAGTTCCGCCTACCATAAACAGCATTTTGCCTGCATAGAACTGGTCACCCAACTGGTCGGCATCATATCCCTTGGATGCGATTCCATCATTTACTAAGCCCTGATACCATGTCATTGCATTGATCCACGGCTCTGTGTTCACGACACCGTCTAAAGAATAGCCGTCATCGCTGATATTTTTACCGCCCATGGCATTTGCAAGCATATTCATCTGATATACACGGCTTACCTGCTGGAAATCAAAGCCAATCAATCCCTGTGTGCCATCCGGATCCAATTTTTCCAGGCCCTGTTTTGCCAAATCCGCTACCTGCTCATATGTAAGGCGGTTATTCTCATCATTTTCAGGAATCGTGATGCCTGCCTTATCCAGTAATGTTTTATTGTAATATAATTCCTGTGTGGATGTGTTTTCCGGTGCTGCATACATAGTGTCTTCCCAGACTCCTGCCTGGTAGGAAGCATCATCCCATTTTGCTTTATCTTCATCAGAGAAATATTGATCCAGTGGTTCCAGATAGCCGCTGGTACCATATTTTGCGATATAGGTAACATCGACACTCATAACATCAAAATCTGCATTTCCTGCTGCCGCTTTTGTCTCGATAACCTCAAATAAATCGTTGAAAGAATAAAATTCAGCATCAATATGTACACCCGTTTCTTTTTCATATTCTTCCAGTATGGGTTTTGTAAGACCTTCCCAAGAGTCCTCACCAGGTCCCTGAGAGACCCATTTTAATGTCACGCTGTCTGAGCCGCCCTTAGCTTCTGTCTTGCTGTCACTTTTTCCTGAATCCCCTGATTTCCCGCATCCTGCGAGACCTAAAGTCGCTATCATCGCTGCACTAACTGTCAATGCCAGTACTTTTCTTGTTTTCATATTCTTGTCTCTCCTTTTCTCCAGGTATCTGTTTCAGATACGCAGTTATCTCTTTTTTATGTTCTTTAAAAACTGTAGTTAAAAACAACCGGTAAAATTTAAGTGCGTACACATCCACTGCATAAAGCACATTACACTTTTCTCCATGCCAGTGCCCATCAACATCTACAACTGACTGCCCTCATGTAATTCCATCTTCTACGATATCAATATTAAAGAAACACCTTTTCATCTATCAGATATGCGATAGTTAATATATCATGCATGGGAGATAACATTTTATACCTGATCTCCCAGTTTTCATCCATGCCTGATTTCGTTATATGGTATGTAAACCGCGATGATCTGTTGTGAAAAATACAAAGTGAATCTCTGCATTGTGCGTCAGGATACTCAGCCACCGGGCTTACGTTTCCTGGTATACTTAGCTCCCCCATCAAAACGGTCTCTTTCACATTACCAGCGAAAGTAGGATCCTTTCTGTATCTTGTCCATCTTATTTTTCTCTCTTCTATTTTGCTAGTTTTGCAAACAAGTCTGCAAAAAGATTATCTCTCTTAATGTGATACACATATTTTATAAAGTGCCGGTTATTGTCAAATGCATATCTGTCATCATATTCCGGAATCGGACTGTGCATCAGGCAATCCTCCTCAAAGTCACCGTCAAGAAGCCATGCAACAGCAGTTACATCCCAGATAGGTCTCGTCCAGGTAGAGCCTCCGTAGCATTCCAGCGCTTCTTTTGTGGTCACATCCACAAGGTAGTCACAAAGCTTGTTCTTACCGCGAAGATGGTATTCCAGTTCCGGTCCGCTTGTGGTAAAGGCAGATACAACCCCCATACATGGAAGCTGAACCAGAGGAACACCGCATCCAAATACAATTCTTGCTCCGGCGACATCCTGAAACAGATTGAATTCCCTGTTGTGAGGCCAGTGAAGGGCATTCCCTCCCAGCCAGATAAGTACAATCCTGTTTTTGATCTCAGGATTCATTAAAAGAGCAGAGGATACATTGGTAATAGCACCAATCGCAATCACATACAATGGATTCTCTTCTGAATAATCCATAGCTCTTTCAGCTAAATCCTTCGCCGCGTCTGAGATTACCGGTTCTGTCTCAGAAGGCATATATGCTGTTGAGCCTCTGTATACATAGGGTTTTAAATCTTCTCTTTCCAGCAATGCAAGGATATTCATAATTTCCTGATAGCTTTTTTCCATACCATCTGCAGGACCAGTGGATTTTTCATTGTGGAACGGAGCTGCATAGATTGCTTTTAAATTAAGCTTTTCATCTGATTTAACCAAATAAGCAACTGCAAACTGGTCATCAATCTCATTATAAGTGTCCGTATCAATCACCACATCCACTTTACCTTTGGGCTTCTGCAGCCTCACAACAAGTTTTGCATTATCAATGTTACTTTTCTCCACTACTCTTGAGCTGGTAAATTCATCCCAGTCCTTCTGTGCTTCTTTCTTTACCATATTACTCCTTTCTCATACCACTTTCCTCTGTTATCATGCTTTAAGAAAAGTTTTTCTTAAAGTGTTTTCCTATGCATGTATTGTACATCGCTTTTTTTCTACTGTCAATATTCTTTTGTTTTTTTGTTAAATAAAACTATTTACGAAAGATTTTTCTTGTGCACATTGTACACCAACAGTGCTTTTTTTCTTTATTGATCTCTGTATTCCTGCTCGATCAATGCAGCTGCACTTTCTTTATGATCCGGAAATTGCTTCTCAAAAAAAAGTCTGAATAACCTTTTTACATCCAAATCAGATGCAACTTTACAGTTTTTTTTCTTATCTTTCCATATTTCAACAGGATAGACCACAGATGTACCCCTGCATAGACCTGCCGTCTCTATCTCTACATATGCATCCTTTAATTTTAAAACGGAATCATCAATGAGATAAGCCGCTGCCAAAACATCGCACAGTTCACATCCCAGATTTTTAAGTTTTTCCCAATAACTGTCAACGTAAACTCTGGTAATCTGATGAATAAATCCGGAAAGTGGCGTGTTTATCTGATAAAGCAGTTCTCTCATTGCCGGTGTCAAGAATACTTTTCTCGTCACATCAAGCCCTACCATTACAATTTCTTTAAAACCGGCCTCAAAGACAACTTTTGCAGCTTCCGGGTCATGCCAGAAATTAAATTCTGCCGTTGGTGACATATTTCCGCAGTGTTCTGCTCCCCCCATCAGAACAATCTTTTTAATATTTTTCACGAAATTCTCATCTCTCTGTACAGCTCCGGCTATATTTGTCAGCGGACCGATGGGCATTAGGGTAAGTACATCTTTGTTATCCTGTGCTGCGCGTACCAGATATTCTTCTGCGGATTCTCTCTGCAGAGGAATCCTGCCGTTGTCAATCTTCACATCCCCCAGGCCATTATCTCCATGAGAGCTTTCACATATTTCCGCTTTTCCCCTGAGAGGTTCCCCTCTTCCTTTATAAACAGGTATGTCCTCCCTCCCACAGAGCTTTAATATAGCGGATGCATTTTGCGTGGCATGATCAATATCTGTATTCCCATCCACTGTAGTCAACGCTTCAATCTTTATTTTGTCCGGAGCACTGACCGCCAGCAAAATGGCCATCGCATCATCTATCCCTGGGTCCGTATCAATAATGATCCGTTCCATAAGTCTTTCCCTTCCTTTCTTCTTTTCTTCTCCGCCTTGCAGGCTGACAAAAACACCTAAACGGCGTATTAGTAACAAAGTGTAATGAAATCATTTTCGTAAAGTATTTTTCTATGCATGTATTGTACTTATTCTGCTCTTCCCTGTCAACTATTTTTTTATTTTTTGTTAATTAAAACTATTTATGATACCACTTTCTTGTGCACATTTCACATAGCGCTACTATTTTTCCGTTGACAAATCTTTCCTTATCCTTCATAATAAAAGAAAAAATTATGACGAGGGTTCTCATATGACAATCAAAGAAATCGCCAGCCTGGCCGGTGTCTCTATCTCAACGGTTTCCAAAATCGTAAATAACAAAGACCAGAATATCAACCCTGAGACCCGCAGCCGGGTACTGAAAATTGTAAAAGAATACAACTATACGCCTTACGGCATGGTAAAAAATATATCCAGTGCAAAGACCTTTTTACTGGGGGTCCTGCTCCGCACAGCCTCGCAGTCCAATCTGATGCTGAACGGCATCCTGCAGGCAGCACAGGAGCAGGGTTACAATGTGCTGCTTCTGGATAGTCTGAACAGTACAGACACCGAACTAAAGCATATCACCTCCCTGTGCAAGAACAATGTGGACGGTGTGATCTGGGAGCCAGTGGATGAGAACAGCTCCCAATATGAGCATTACTTTGCAGAGCAGAACATCTCTGTCTGCTATATAAATGGCCCTGACACTGCCTACAATATTGACTTTGAAAAAATGGGCTATGTCCTGACCCAGAAGCTTCTGGAATACAAGCACAGCAAAATTGCCTGCCTGATGAAAGAAAAAAGCAGGCGCTCCCAAATGGTATTTGCGGGATTCAAGAAATGTTTATTTGACAATCAAATTCCCTATCATGACAAAATGAGGCTTTTTATCTCTGACCCTGCCTGTTGTTCCAAAGTGTTGAGCCATGGTTTTTCAGGCATTGTCAGTTCTCATTTTGCCTCCTCCCTGATTCTGTATGAACAGATGAATAAACTGCACTACTATGTACCCTCCGACTTATCTCTGGTAAGCTTAAAAGATGATGTACGGGAAGCCATCTCCTTCCCTCATATATCCAGCATCAAAATCCCTTACCGGGAATTCGGCTACTATGTGTGCAGAAACCTGATTCAAAAATGCGAAAAAAAAGAC
Organism: Blautia pseudococcoides; assembly: GCF_001689125.2. Classification (NCBI taxonomy): domain Bacteria; kingdom Bacillati; phylum Bacillota; class Clostridia; order Lachnospirales; family Lachnospiraceae; genus Blautia; species Blautia pseudococcoides. The sequence goes on from NZ_CP015405.2 coordinate 2,083,548, forward strand.
CAGGGGGAACCGGAATATACCTTTGTATCCCAGTGCATCTTTGACAACGAGGACAGCCTGGACATCCCTTCCTTCTTCCGCGCAAAAAAAATCGTGGTCGTAGGAAGCATTAACACAGACATAACCTTCAATGTGGACTGGCTTCCCCAGGCAGGAAAGACCACCACGATCCTAAGCTCCACCACCACCCTTGGAGGAAAAGGGGCCAACCAGTCCGTAGGTGCCGCCAAACTGGGACGCGAGGTTTCCCTCATTGGGGAAATCGGAAACGACACGGATTCCACGTTCATCTTCGATATACTGGAAAAAGAACAGGTGACTACCCAGGGTGTCCACAGAGACATGAAAGCCCAAACCGGAAAAGCATACATTTACATCGAGCGTGACGGTGAAGGGACCATCACCATCATGTCCGGGGCCAACGGTAATCTAAGCCCCGAAGACATCCAAAAAAGACAACATCTTTTTGAAAATGCCGGTTTCTGCCTGCTCTCCACAGAGATTCCCATCCACACGGTCCTGGAAGCAGCCAAAATCGCCAGAAAATACGGTGCCAAAAACATCGTCAAACCGGCTGCCCTAAAATCCATTCCCGATCAGCTTCTTCAGAACACGGATATCTTCATCCCCAACCGAAAAGAAGCTGCCGCCCTGTGCCCACAGCACACTACTGTAGAAAAACAAGCCGAATACTTTTTTCAAAAAGGGATCGAGGCTGTCATCATAACCCTTGGACACGAAGGCTGCTACCTGAAAACCGCAGAAACCGCAAAATACTTCCCTGCCGCCGACTTTATTTCCATAGACACCACCGGCGGTGCAGACGCCTTTATCTCCGCCCTGGCCTCCTTCCTGATCGAAGGCTACTCTCTGGAAAAAGCCATCCGCATAGCCACCTATGCCGCCGGCTTCTGCGTCTCCAGACAAGGCGTAGTCCCCGCTCTGATAGACCACAACACCCTGGAAACCCATATTAAAAAACTTGAACCAAACCTGCTTAAATAATCGTTCAGCCCAAACGCACCGGCCTTCCCGCAGTCTCTTCCGTCCGGTCCCTTCCGTCTCCATTAAAAAGTTGACTTTTCCGTCATTTCTGTTAAACTAAACAAATACGGTAACTTCCGCAAACAGGAGATGACACATGAAGATTCGACATAAGAAATGGTTATACGCCGCAGTTTTCCTGACATCTGCCCTGCTGCTTACGGGATGTGACAGCAAGGAGGAACGCGCGGTAAAGCAGGCAGTTTCAGCAGAACTTGACCAGTTGAAAAGTCCGGATAAAAAGACCATTGAAACATACCTTTCCGCCCATCAACTGTTCCCCGAAGAGGACACAGCCGAAAACGACAGCGAAAAAGAAAGCGCAGACCCTGAGATCATCAAGATCTTCTCACGCTACTTTAAAAACTTCTCTTACACCGTGGATACTGTCAAAGTCGAAGAAAAAAAAGCCAGCGCCACAGTCACCATAACCAATCTGGATGCCCATGCGCTTGCCGAAGATTACACAGCCGCTGCGCTGAAAAAACGGATCACCTGCGACGCCAACCCCAGTCAGGTGGAATTTTCCCTGAAAGATTCTTACCTGCTGCTTGGAGAGACGCTGAAAAAGAACAATTATAAACAGGTGGATACCTCCTTTGACCTGAAACTGAAAAAGAAAGGGGAAACCTGGGCCATTGTCCACAGCGAAGACCTGGACAATCAGATCACCGGCGGATTTCTCACTTATATGGCAGATTCTGATCTGCTGCCGCCCCCGGAAGTGGTCAAAATCCATTTTAATACGATAAAAGAATTTGATACGGAACAGCTCAACATCTATCTGTCTCTGGACAGCCTTTTGGATACGGATGACACATACAGCAGTTCTATTGCCCACGCTATGGCAGAACAGATTCAGGCCTGTTTTGATTTTAAGATTCTGGATACTCAGAACGACGAGCGCAATGCTCTGGTAAAAGTCCAGATAACCAGCAGTGATTTCAAAAGCATTATGGCCTCCTACCAGGGGCAGCTCTCCCAGTGGCTTCAGACTTCCCAGGCCATGGCAGGCGGGGCTGAGGGACGCCGTGAGAAAGAACGGCAGCTCCTTTTGGAAAGCATAGAACAGAACCAGGCTTCCACTACCCGCGACGTGGATATTTCTCTTATCAATGACGGGACAAGCTGGAAAATGCAGATGGATGAAAATGTGGCACAAGCCATATTGGGAGGCGTGGACAGCGCCCTGGCAGACGTGTCGGAAGACGTGGAATAGATATGGTTGTTCCGATCAAGGAACTGTTATGAACAGACAAAATGAATGCCCGGCTTGGGTCTGACAAAAGCCGGGCATTTTTCTATACAAAAAAGCCTGATACAATTTTAATAAATAATAAAATAAGAACCGTGACCACAATAGGACGGACAATCCTGGTACCGTTTTTTATTACCATGCCGGAGCCGATGTAATGCCCCGCAATGCTGAACACGGCTGCCGCCAGGCCCAGAGTAACCACGATCTTGCCGCTGAAAAAGAAGGCCCCAAGAGCTGCCAGGTTGGAAGCCAGATTCACAATCTTTGTGTTTCCGGAAGCGGTTCGGATATCCATCCCCGCAAGCCCTGTGTAGACAAGCAGCAGAAAGGTTCCTGTCCCCGGCCCGTAAAAGCCGTCATATGTACCGATGACAAAAGAAGCCGTGATCACAATGGCATACTTCTGCCTTTTTGTAAGCTGCCTTTTTAACTTCGACTCCATTCTTTTATTCTTCAGCACATAGAACGCCACCACCGGCAACACTGCAATGAGCATAAGCTTCAGCACTTTATCGCTTGTAATAAGAGCCAGATTCGCCCCCATGAAGGACCCCAAAAGCGCCACGAGAAAAGAAGGAACCGCAAGCGCCACATCCGCATACCTGTTTTTGCAGTAACGGGCTGTGGAGATAACCGTACCGGCCGCTGAGGACAGTTTGTTGGTGGCAATGGCATTGTGTACGGGAACTCCCGGCCAAAAGATAAGCAGGCAGGGAGATCAATCCTCCCCCGCCTGCTATGGCATCTACAAAACTGGCCAAAAACACCAGCGGACAGACGATCAGATAGGAGACGATGCCTGGCTCCATTACTGCTCACTCTCCTGTGCTTTCAGAGCAATCCCCAGTTCATCCAACTGTTTTACATCCACGGTATTCGGTGCCTCCGACATCAAACAGGAAGCGTCCTTCACCTTCGGGAACGCGATCACCTCACGGATGGATTCCTCCTTTGCCATGAGCATGACCAGACGGTCCAGGCCGTAAGCCAGTCCGGCGTGAGGCGGAACTCCGTATTTAAAGGCATCCAGAAGGAAGCCGAACTGCTTGTATGCCTGTGCCTTTTCAAACCCAAGAGCCTCAAACATTTTTTCCTGTACATCGTTCTGGTGGATTCGCACACTGCCGCCGCCAATCTCATTGCCGTTGAGCACAATATCATAGGCTTTAGCCCGCACTGCACCCGGATCTGTATCCAGAAGCGGAATATCCTCCTCAAAAGGCATGGTAAACGGATGATGCATGGCTGTAAAGCGCTGTTCCTCCTCTGACCACTCCAGAAGCGGGAACTCTGTGATCCATACAAAACGGTACTCGTCTTTATCGAACAGCTCCATCTGGCGCGCCAGTTCAAGACGAAGCGCACCCAGAACATCCCACACAAGCTTGGTTTTGTCCGCAGCAAAGAGGAGCAGATCGCCCGCTTCACCCTGCATAGCTTCTATAAGGGACTTCATCTCCTCCTCCTGCATGAATTTTGCGAAGGAAGATTTCACACTGCCGTCCTCCTGGATGGCAATATACGCCAGGCCTTTGGCACCGTAACCTTTGGCGAATTCCACTAACTTGTCGATTTTCTTTCTGGGCATAGCCCCCTGTCCTTTGGCATTGATACCGCGGACACTGCCGCCTGCCTCCAGAGCATTTTTAAATACCGCAAACTCACAGCCTTTTACCACTTCTGACACATCCGTAAGCTCCATGCCGAAACGCAGGTCCGGTTTGTCGGAACCAAAGCGGTTCATAGCATCTATCCAGGTCATTCTCTGAATGGGAAGCTGCACTTCCACACCCAGTACCTGGCGAAACAGAAACGCCAGCATACGCTCATTTACATCTATGACGTCATCCACATCCACAAAGGAAAGCTCCATGTCGATCTGTGTGAATTCCGGCTGACGGTCAGCACGCAGGTCCTCATCGCGGAAACATTTGGCGATCTGGAAATACCTGTCGTATCCGGAGCACATAAGAAGCTGCTTAAAAATCTGGGGTGACTGAGGCAGTGCGTAAAAGCTGCCCGGATGCACACGGCTTGGAACCAGGTAATCCCTTGCTCCCTCCGGTGTACTTTTATTCAGAATCGGTGTCTCGATCTCCAAAAATCCTTCATTTGCCAGGAACTGGCGAACCAGCACAGCAACCTGGGAACGCATGATCAGATTTCTCTGCAGATCCGGTCTTCTCAGATCCAGATAACGGTATTTTAAGCGTACTTCCTCCCTGGTCTTGCTGTTCTCCTCAACGGGGAAAGGAGGGGTCTCTGACTCGGACAGGATGCGCAGAGCGTTTGCCCGCACTTCAATCTCACCTGTCTTCAGATTCTCATTCACTGCACCGGAACGCGCCTCCACGCGTCCCGTCACAGCGATAACAAACTCACTTCTTAATCTGCCGGCCTTCTCAAAGCCTTCCCCGTCAATATCACCGTTTTCAAAGATTATCTGCATGATTCCGGAACGGTCACGCAGATCCACGAAAACAATACCACCTTTGTTGCGGCTCTTCTGTACCCATCCCATGAGGGTTACTGTGCTGCCGATTTCTTCTTTCGTCACTTCCGTACATCTGTGGGTTCTCTTTAACCCGTACATTGATTCTGCCATTGTGTCAGTTCTCCTTAAATATCAGTCGTTATATATCTCTTCAATGATCTCATAGCCTTCAGACTGAAGCTGTTCCTTCTGGAATTTTTTATTCTTTTTCATATATACAATATTAACGCTCTTGCCTGCTTTTCTCTCTTCCCCGGCTTTTTTCACAACCTCCACCAGTTTCTCAGAGCTCAGCTTCTTATCCAGCAGATACGCTTTCTTATCCGCACTGCCCGGTACCTGGAATCCTCTCTCCATGAGCAGCATAACAATACGCTCAAAACCAATGGAAAATCCGGTTGCCGGTGTGGGGGTTCCCGTGAATTTGCCGATCATCTCGTCGTAACGTCCGCCGCCGCCTACACTGCCGGAAAAACCGTCAATACAGATTTCAAAGATCGGTCCTGTATAATAAGACATACCGCGCACTAATGTAGGATCAAAGATGATCCTGAAGTTAGCCGTTTTCGCCTCTGTCACACTCTCAATAATGGTGGACATATTGTCTGCCACATCCGGCTCCAGGAATCCTTCCAGCTTGTCCTTACAGTATTTTACTCCGTCAAGACCTTCTCCGATGGCGTCGAAAAGTGCAATGTATTTTTCAATACCCTCTTTCGCAAATCCGGATCCCTCCAGCTCTGCTGCCACGCCTTCCAGGCCAATCTTATCCATTTTATCCAGGATGATGAATACCTGGTCATAAGACTCTTCCGGGAATCCGCTGTAAGCGGCCATGGCTTTTAAGAAACGGCGGTCATTGATGCGGATGGCAAAGCTTTCAAAATCCAGCTTGCCAACCAGTGTGGAGGTTGCCAGAATAACATCTATCTCAGCCAGATTGGTAGGGTCTCCCAGAATATCAATATCACACTGCATAAACTGACGGAAACGGCCTCTCTGCGGTCTGTCCGCACGGAATACATTTCCCATCTGCAGAGCTTTGAAAGGGGAGGGCAGTTCATTGGCGTTGTTGGAATAGAAACGGCAGAGCGGAACGGTCAGGTCATAGCGCAGCCCGCTGTCAACCAGGTCATTCTCCTCTTTCGCCTCATTGATCTTCAGTTTTTCCCCTCTTTTCAGAATACGGAAAATCAGTTTTTCATTATCCCCGCCCTGTTTGCTGGTCAGGTTTTCAATGTGCTCCACGCAGGGAGTCTCCATGGAAGTGAATCCGAACTCCTTATAAGTTTCCTTGATCAATCCGATCACATAATCACGGATTTCCATCTCTCTTGGCAGAATATCTTTCATTCCTGTAACTGGTTTTTTCTTTAACTGCATAATCTTTTCTCCTATCTCTAATCATTTTCATGTATTGCTCTCTGAAATGCAAGAAAAACCTGCATATCAAAATTTTTAACTTCGTCGATCACCATCTTCATGGCAGTCTCGCCGGAAAACGCGTCACGGTATGTCCTTTTGGATGTGAGCGCTGCATAGACATCACAGATCCTAATGATTCTGGCACCCACGGGAATCTTTTCCCCCGCCAGATTTTCCGGGTATCCGCTGCCGTCATAGTTTTCATGATGGTAGTAAATGCTGTCCAGCACAAACCGGGAATATCCCCTGTCCTTCAGGCTCTCATATCCCAATTCCGGATGACGCCTTACATACTTCATTTCCTCCACCACCATAGGATTTTCTTCCCCGGCAATGTAGTTGTAAAGCCTCAGCTTTCCGATATCATGAAGCACTCCGGCCACTGCCAGCTCATGGCAGGCCTCCTCAGAAAGTCCCATCTGTTTTCCCACACGGAAAGCCAGGTTGCTCACCTGAATACCATGTTCGATTTCCTTTTCCAGATTGAAACTAATCAGATGCTTCTGCGTATTTGCCATTCCCGCCATCCCCGCTCTTTATATTCAGATACGTTTCCAGCCCAATCCGTTTTCGGTCTGTCATCTCTTCGATCCTTGTAATATAATTTGTCACATCTTTTACGTTTTCAGCCCGTTCTATCCGCTCCCCGTTTTGGAAAACAAACTTGGTGGAAGCTCCCGCTCCCGCCGCCAGAATGGACTGCTTCTCTTCCATGATCAGAATGTTATAGATACCCGCTTTGCCCGGTTTGGCATATCCCACATTCTCCAGATTGCCTGACATATTCTTCTGCCTGTACAAATAATATGGCCCCATGCCGCACTGCCGTGCGTAGTCCATGCACATGTCCATGATCTCCTGATTGTTTTCAAAGGTCATCTCTTCATACTGTTCCCGGAACAGATGAAGCCTGGTGGCCCTCTTGACAGCCAGGGAATGTACCGTCAGACTGTCCGGGTCCAGAGCCTTTACTTCCTCCAGGGTGTGTCTTACATCCTCCGCACACTCCCCGGGCAGGCCTACGATCAGATCCATATTGATATTGTCAAATCCGCACTCCCTGGCAAGGGCAAAGGCGTGCTTTGTGTCCTCCACCGTATGTCTGCGTCCGATCAAATCCAGTGTCTTCTGGTTCATAGTCTGGGGATTTACGGAAATCCTTGTCACCGGATGCCTTTTGATCACCATGAGTTTCTCCCTGGTGATGCTGTCCGGCCTTCCCGCTTCTACTGTGTATTCCTTCACCTGTTCCACCGGAAAGCATGCTTCAATATGTGACAGCAGCCGTTCCATCTGCTCTGGTTCCAAAGTGGTGGGAGTCCCACCGCCGATATATATGGTGTCAAGGGTGCGCACTTTCATGGTATCTCCCATATAAGTCAGCTCCCTGCAGAGCGCATCCAGGTATTCATCCACTTTATCCCGCCATCTCTCTATGGGGGATGAACTGAAAGAACAGTAAAGACAGATACTTGGGCAGAAGGGTATTCCCACGTACAGGCTGTATCCGTTCTGATAATCAATATTTTTTAATAAATCCCGCTCCCGGTTGGCAATGGTTATTGCCAGTGCCGTCTTTGCGTTGCCGGTAAAATAAGTACGGCGCATATAGTCTGCAGCCTCCGCATTGCTCATTCCCGACTCAATAAGTCCCATGGCGATCTTGGTAGGCCGGATTCCGGTCAGGTTCCCCCAGGGAAGGGTGATCCCTGTCTCCTGTGTGAGGCCTCTGTACAAAATCTGTTTCAGTATGTTCTTTCTTTCTTTTCTGTCCTGCCCTTTTTCAAAGCGGGCCGCTTCTCCGAATATAATTTCTCCATCCCTCTCCAGGGAGAGGTGCGTCTCTTCCTCCCCGTAGGCGATTCTCACCAGCAGTTCATAAGCTTTCTCTTCCTGCGTCTCTTCCGCATAAAAGTTTTCCACTTCTTCCTGGGGATAAAAGGCCTTGACCAGAGTGTAGGCATCATATTCAAACTCTCTTTTATTAAATGAAATGCCAATCATATAGGTTCCTCTTTCTTTGATTTTTTATAGATAGGGATTATATGATCGCTCATGATGGATGCTGGTCTCTTCCCCGTGTCCGGGATAAATCTTCACATCCTCGGGTAAATGGTTGATGATTTTCTTCAGACTCTCCTGCATTTTTGCAAAATTGCCTCCGGGCAGGTCACATCTGCCGCAGTTTTCACAGAAAATGGTGTCCCCGCTCATGAGCACACCCTCGTCCTCCAGATAATAGCAGCAGGAGCCTTCCGTATGTCCCGGAGTCAGATACATTTTGATCTGAAAGCCTGCAAGTAAAAAGGTCTCCCCGTCCTCCAGGAAACGGTCGGCTTTCACCGTATAACCGACTCCCTCCCAGGAGGCTGACAGGTTCAGCTGCGGGTCTGTGAGCATCTCTTCCTCCGCTCTGGCCGCATAGACGGGCACCTGCCACTTCTTCTGCAGCTCACCTGCTGCCATAATATGATCATAATGCCCGTGTGTCAGAAGTATCCCTGCCGGTTTTCCCTCTATCCTGTCTATGGTACGGCAGATACGGTCCGCCTCAGCGGCGGGGTCAACCACCAGGATTTCCCCGCTCTGTGTATTTTTCAGGAAATAGCAGTTGGTCATGACCGGGCCAACCACGATTCCTCTCAGATTCAGATTCTTCATATCTCGACTCCTTAGCCGGTAGTACGCCCGATATCCAGAACGCTCTCTACCTGTCTGATTTTTTCCACCAGGCTGCCCAGCTCTTCCTTGCTCTTAATATCAAAGGCAATATTTATGGTGGCACGTCCCTGTTTGCTGGTCCTTGTATTCATGGATGTGATATCAATTTTCCTCTCCGTGAATATCTTGGAAATGTCAACCAGAAGCCCGGTGCGGTTATTGGCGTACACATTGATCTCCGCTGTGTACTGCTCCCCGTCCCCCACGCTTTCTGACTGCCACTCCGCATCGATCAGGCGCTCCCTGTCTTCCAGGGACATATTGATAATATTGATACAGTCGGTACGGTGGATGGTCACCCCCCGTCCCCTTGTCACATATCCCACGATCTCGTCTCCGGGAATGGGGTTGCAGCACCTGGAAAACCTCACGGATACATCGTGGATTCCCTTCACCACAATACCGCTCTTGCTCTTGCGGATATGGAGCTTATCCTTTGTCTCCTCCGCAGCTTCCAGCACCTTCTCGTCTGTCAGTTCGCTCTTGTGCTCCTTGGTGTAGATTTCCAGGAGCTTATTAATGACCTGGCCTTCTTTCAGACCGCCGTGTCCCACGGCTGCCAATACAGAATCCCAGTCCCGGAATCCGTATTTTTTCATAACAGATTCCAGATATTTTGGTTTTGTCAGATTTCCCAGTCCTATGCCTTTTAACTTTGCATACTGGGCCAGCATATCTTTGCCCTTTAAAATGTTGTCTTCTTTTAACTCCTGCTTAAACCACTGGTTTATCTTGTTCTTGGCCTGGGTGCTCTTAACCACCTTCAGCCAGTCACGGCTTGGTCCCTTGGAGTTCTGTGAGGTGATGATCTCAATCCGGTCCCCGTTCTTGATCACATAGTCAATGGGAACCAGCTTTCCGTTCACTCTGGCTCCCACCATTTTGTTACCTACCGCACTATGTACATTATAGGCAAAATCAATGGGGGTGGAGCCGTTTGGAAGTGTCTTCACATCACCCGCCGGGGTAAAGCAGTAAACACTTTCGGAAAACAAATCCAGATCGCTTTTTAAAAGACTTAAAAACTCCTTGTTGTCGGACATGTCCCGCTGCCACTCCAGGATCTGGCGCAGCCAGCTCATTTTTTCCTCTTCCTGCTGGGTCACACTGGCCTTGCTGCTGCCTGATGCCTCTTTGTATTTCCAGTGGGCAGCAATACCGTATTCCGCTGTACGGTGCATCTCAAACGTACGGATCTGTATTTCAAAAGGCTGTCCGTTCGGTCCGATCAAAGTAGTGTGCAGTGACTGGTACATATTGGGTTTTGGCATGGCGATATAGTCTTTGAACCGTCCCGGTATGGGCTTATACATCTCATGGATGATTCCCAGGGACGCATAGCAGTCCTTCACTGTATCCACAATAATGCGGACTGCAAACAAGTCGTAAATCTGATCCAGGGTCTTATCCTGATTGACCATCTTCTTGTAAATACTGAAAAAGTGTTTGACACGCCCGTCGATCTGTGCGTGAATACCCGCATATTCAATCTGTTCCCTGACGCCGTTCACGATTCCGCTGACAAAAGCTTCCCGCTCGCTTTTCCGCAGGTTGATTTTCTCCACCAGATCGTAATACACTTCAGGTTCCAGGTATTTTAAGGACAAATCGTCCAGTTCTATTTTTACTTTGGAAATACCAAGCCGCTGGGCAATGGGAGCATAGATATCCATGGTCTCCCTGGCCTTTTCCTTCTGTTTGTGGGGCGGCATATATTTCAGCGTTCTCATATTGTGAAGCCGGTCAGCCAGTTTTATCAGGATCACCCGGATATCCTTTGCCATGGCAAGGAACATCTTTCTCAGATTCTCTGCCTGTACTTCCACTTTGTCTGCGGAATAATTCAACTGTCCCAGCTTTGTAACACCGTCCACTAACAGGGCCACCTCCGCGCCGAATTCCTGGGTGATCTCCTCTGTAGTCATGACTGTGTCTTCCACCACATCGTGCAGCAGGCCTGCCACAATAGTCTCCTTGTCAAGCTCCAGATCCGCCAGGATAATGCCCACACAGAGGGGATGAATGATATAAGGCTCGCCGGACTTGCGCACCTGCCCTTCGTGGGCATCTCTGGCAATCCGGTAAGCCTTCTCGATCATAGATATATCGGTGGAGGGATGGTACTTTCGGACACTGGAAATAAGCTCTTCATACAGAACAGAAGGGCTTGTAAAATCTTCCATGGTCTTCACACTTGCATCAGCCTTTTTAATTTTCGCTATTTCATCATCCTGAAGCGCTGCCTCTTTACTTTTCTCCATCTGCCATCACCTGATTTCTATTTACCTTCATAACATATAACGGAAGCCACATCATAATCTTTGAGACGTTTTCTGCCGTTCAGACCTTCCAGCTCCATAAGGGTGATAATTTTCACCACTTTGCCTCCAAGCTCCTCCACCATCCTGGCTGTGGCTTCAATGGTTCCGCCTGTGGCGATCAGGTCATCCACCAGTACCACCTTCTGGCCCGGTGTGACAGCGTCCTTGTGCATCTCGATGGTTGCACTGCCGTATTCCAAATCATAGCTGCTCTCTATAGTCTCGCAGGGCAGTTTCCCTTTCTTTCGTATCAGTACAAAGGGCTTATGTAAGTTGTAGGCAATAGGCGCCCCGAATATAAAGCCCCTGGACTCTGCTCCGGCGATCACATCTACCTCCACGCCGTCCAAAAGGGCCTGCATGGAATCCACAGCCAGTGCAAATCCATCTGCATCCTGTAATATGCTTGTCACATCTCTGAAAATGATTCCCGGTTCAGGAAAATCCGGGATACTGCGCACATATTCCTCAATCTTCTTCATAACTCTCTCCTGCTTTTAGTTTCTTTTTGTTATCTCACGATATGTCAATTATACTCAAATTTTGGGTGTAGTCTTTAGTATATCATCTTTTTTTGTCGGAATCAAATGCAATTGCTATCTATCAGACTTTATCTATCTATATTCATACACATTTGCCTAATGGTTTTTATATACCAATTGTATTTTATACATTTTTCTACATTTTCTCCCAGGCAGTAAAGGTAATACCTGGTATATTGCCGGGAAATGCGGGGATATATATATACAATATCCCCATCTTTTTCCATTTCATTCAATTCCCGTCCGTTTTTGGCTCTGTCAGCGGTCCATGAAGCACTTTGTTTTCAAACGCCTCCACAAGATACTCATCGTCATAAAAAAACACCCGGGACTGGTTTACCGAAATAGGTCTTACCTGGTACCCCTGCTTCACCCAGCAGGAAACCTTTTTACACGCCTCCTCCAGCATATACATATCAGTTCTGTGATGCATCCGTTCTCCTCAAATACCGGTATAAATTCATCCGGGTAATGCATCATACCGTCCTCCGAACACCAGCGGACAAGAGCCTCGGCGCTGTGCAGGGTCTGGTCTCCCAGATAATATTTTGGCTGCATCAGATCATAGATATATCATACATGATAATTCTGCGTAATACAATCATTACAGACAGCAAAAATAACGCATTTCGGCCTGGGGCGATCAAATAAAATTCTGTATGATGATTTCTATGCTCTCCCTGCCGTTGTAGGCGTTTATGGAGGGATAATACGCAACGGACCACCTTGGCTTCTCCTTTATCTTTTCAGCAAAGGCATCCCCGTCCCCAAACCAGACACCCTGAGCCTGGCATCCGTTTTCATCAAAGAGATCCATTTTCACCACGTTGCGGTTTTTTCCAAAGACCCGGCAGTTTTCAACACGGACATTTTTCTGGGCAAACAAAGGCTTTGTATTTCCCTTTCCAAATGGTTCTAAAAGGGAAAGCTGGCGTATGAGGGGCATATTCACATAGGAGATGGGCATAGGCACATCAATCAGCACTTTTTCAGCCATTTCCTCCTCTGTAAGTGTGCAGTTCTCATTGAGCATCCGCCTGAAAGGATCCACATTTTCCTCCGGCAGGGATAAACCGGCAGCCATGGGATGACCGCCGAACTTGGTCAGCAGTTCCCTGCACCTGGTCAGTTCCCGAAACATATGGTAACTCTCAATGGAACGGCCTGAGCCCTTGACCCCCTCCTCCGCTCTTGTGAGCACAAACACCGGCTTGCTGTAGAGTTCCCGGATACGGCCTGCAATAATTCCCGCCAGACTTTCATGACAGTCCGCAAGATAGATAACCAGTACCCTGTCCTCTTTAAGGGATGTATTTTCCACCATCTGTACCGCTTCCTCCACGCCTTTAGCTGTCATATCTTTTCTGCTGTCATTAAGTGCTTTCAAATCTTCCGCAAGTGCTGCTGCTTCCTCCCGGTCCCGGCACAAAAGCAGCTTCAGCGCTCTCTTGGCAGTGCTCAGGCGCCCGCTGGCATTCATACAGGGACCAATAACAAATCCAATGTGATATGCCGTGAGGGGCTTATCTTCCAGGTGGTTTACATGGATCAGGGCTTTTAATCCGGGATTCTGTGTGCGCATGATCCTTTTCAGCCCTTCTTTTACTATGATCCGGTTCTCATCCTGCAGATCCATCACGTCTCCCACGGTGGCGATGGCGGCAAATTCTATTAGCTCCTCCATATCAGAAGCAGGAAAACCCATGCGCTCATAAAGCCCGCAGATGACTTTATAGGCCACCATAGCCCCGCAGATTCCCTTATAAGGGTAGGGACAATCCTGCTGTTTTGGATTCACAATGGCGTCCGCGTCAGGCACAAACGTCCGCAGGCTTCCGTCTTCCTGCTCCTCGTATGGGATTTCGTGATGGTCTGTGACCACCACAGTCATGCCAAGGTTTTTGGCATAAGCGATCTGCTCTATGGCGCTGATACCGTTGTCACAGGTAACAATGGTATCTGTCCCGGCCTCATAAGCCAGATCAATAAGCTCTTTGCTGACCCCATACCCGTCTTTCATCCTGTCCGGTATATCAACATCCACGCAGGCGCCTGCATGGCGAAGTCCTGTCAGCAGAATATAGGTGGAGCAGACACCGTCAATGTCATAATCACCGATTATTCTGATTTTTTTCCCTTCCCTGGTTTTCTGTTCAAGAATAGCAAGGGCAGCATCCATTCCTTTTAAAAGCTTCCAGGAATGAAGGCCTGACATCTTTCCGTGGAGATACCGGTCAATCTCCTTGTCCGTGATCTGGTCTCTGTTTCTGATAAGCCTTGCAATAACCGGGTCCACACCGAATTTCCGGCTGATTTCATAAAAATCCGCTTTCTTAGCGGAGATCACCCACTTTTCCATCTTTTGTCCTCTCCTTTTCATGTTGAAAAAGAAAGGGGTACTGCTGTGCAGCACCCCCATCATTTTTTACGCGAATTTCTTTTTGATTTTTGTTTTCATAACATACCACAGGGCACCTGTGATGCACACGGAAGAATATCCGCCGCACACAATACCAACCATCAGAGGCAGGGCAAATTCCCTTACAGAGGAAACTCCCAGCACGAACAGCAGGAATACCATGATAAAGGTAGTCAGTGAAGTATAGATACTTCTTGTCAGAGTCTGGGTGATACTGTTGTTGACCAGCTCCTCCAAATCCGATTTCTTTTTGGCCACTGCCAGGTTCTCACGAATACGGTCAAAGATAACGATGGTCGCATTGATGGAATAACCCACGATCGTAAGCATACAAGCAATAAATGTGTTGCCCACAGATACTCTGGCTACTGCATAGAAAGCCAGAACTACCAGCACATCGTGCAGCAGTGCCACAACTGCGCTGCTGGCAAACCGGATATCTTTGAAACGGAACCAGATGTAAAGCAGCATAAGGACTGTAGCGATCACCACTGCTTTCACCGCGTCGGCCCGCATCTCGCTGCTGACTGTGGAGGAAATACTCTCGGTTGCGATCAAATCTTTATCCACATCAAACTCATCCACCAGAGCCTGGTTGAGTTCCTCTCTTGTCTGCACATCCAGAGTAATGGTCTTAATGATGACCTGATTGGTACCCACCACTTTAGTGGCCTGTACATTGTTGTCCCCTGTAACCTCTTCCACGACGGGAACCACTTTGGCATCAATCTCCTTAATGTCCATATTGTCATTAAAGGTCACGTTGGTAGATGTACCGCCTTTAAATTCCAGGCTGTATTTCAGTGCATCCCCTGTGCTGGATTTGAACACGCCCATAGCAATGGGTGCGCAGAGAACCAGGATGATGGAAACTGCGAAGAAGATTCTTTTCTTCTGCAGAAAACGGATCGGCTGTCTCTCTTTCTTTCTGCCATAGAACTTTTCATCGCGGATTCCCACTGCATACATAGCGTAGGCAATAAAACGGGAAACCACTAACGCAGTGAACATGGACAGAACAATACCAAGTGCCAGCGTCTGGGCAAAGCCTTTTACAGTACCGGAACCCAGCCAGTTCAATACAAACGCTGCGATCAATGTTGTAATATTGCCGTCAAAGATGGCAGAGAACGCTTTCTGGAAACCATTCTGGATAGCAGTCCGAACATTTCTGCCAAGTGCGATCTCCTCCTGCATACGGGCATAGATGATGACGTTTGCGTCCACAGCCATACCGATAGACAAGATAATACCTGCAATACCCGGCAATGTCAGGGTCAGGTCAAAAGCATTCAGGAATATCAAATCCAGACATGTATAAATGATCAGCGCAATACCGGATACAAGTCCTGGAATTCTGTATACAAATATCATGAAAAGGATAACCAGGGCAAGGCCGATCCCTGCTGCTTTTAAGCTGCTTGCTATCGCTTCCTCACCTAACTGGGCAGCAACTACGTTGGAACGCAGTTCGCTCAGTTCCAGCTTCAGACCACCGATACGGATGGTGGAAGCCAGGTTTTCCGCCTCAGCGGAGTCCTTCATACCGGAAATCTGGGCGTTGCCGTCCTTGATCTCAGCGTTTACATTCGGCACACTGACGAACTTGCCGTCATAGTAAATACCAATGCTGTCATGGCTGTCCTCATATGCAGCTTTTGTTGCCTCTGCGAACTTTGTAGTACCTTCCTCTGTCAGAGTCAAGTCCACCACATTCTCTTTGTTCTTCAGATCATTTTCGATCATGGAGGCTTTCGCCGTCTTTACCTCAGTACCTGTCAGAACAATGGAACCATCCTCCTGCAGTTCTTCAATGGTTTTATTCAGAACATACTCAGAGCCGTTGAAGGTGTAGTTCTCAGAACCGTCAGAACCTTTATGGGCAATAAAATACAGGGAACCGGGTTTTCCCAGCTCTTCCAGAACCTTGTTGGCATCTGTCACTCCCGGGATTTCCACGTTGATCCTGTTTGTACCCTCTTTGTATACCTGGGCTTCAGAGCTGTACTGCTCCACACGTTTCTGTAATTTGTAGATGGTATCTGCCATCTCATCGTCTGTTGGATTCTCTTTTGATGCCTCGTATGTTATGCTGACACCGCCTGCCAGATCAAGTCCGGTCTTAATGTGTTTGGCGGCACCTGTTCCGGTGGGACCAAGTCCCACTGCGGAGGTGAATACCAGAAAACCGGTAATCAGAACCGTCAGCACAAGTACGAGGATACCTCTGCTTTTCTTCATTGTTCTTTCCCTTCTTTACTTTTATTCTTAATGTGTGTGATGTTTATACTCACTGGTCTGCCAAAGCGTAACAGTTCAGGCACCTGGACTGTTACGGCATCCTTCCATTAAAAATCGCTTCGCGATGGGCTGGATGCTCACTGCTATTACACATTCATACGGTCAGCGCAGTAAATGCGCAGACCTGTTTAAACTGTCATGTCAAAGCGGCTTTTATCATAATGGCACACTCCACTCTCTTGCGCTGCAGCTCACAGCCAAGGTCGTAGACCTCATTGATGGAGCCGTGGAAATTATAGGCGTTTGCCGCGCATCCGCCGCTGCAGTAAAATCTGGCGAAACACTTCAGGCATTTTTCCTTTGCATATACATTACACTCTTTGAACGCATCACGGATTTCCGGTTTCTGTACACCGTCCCAAACATTGCCCATAAGGAATTTCTCCTCACCTACAAACTGGTGGCAGGGATACAGATCTCCCCAGGGTGTCACGGCCAGATACTCTGTTCCGGAACCGCAGCCGGAAAGCCTTTTGTATACACAGGGACCTCCCGTCAGGTCTATCATAAAGTGGAAAAAATGAAAGCCTCTTCCCTCTTTTTCCCTCTTGATGATCTCTTTTGCCAGCTTGTCATACTCCTCACAGATTTTCGGAACATCTTCCCACTTCAGGGCGTACTCTTCCTTTTCGTCCGCCACTACAGGCTCCACGGAAATCTGCTCAAATCCCAGGTCTGCCAGATGGAGCACATCCTGGGAAAAATCCAGATTATGACGTGTGAAGGTTCCTCTGGCATAGTACTTTTTCTGGCCTCTGCTGTCCGCAAATTTCTGAAATTTTGGCACGACTAGGTCATAACTGCCCGCCCCTTTCCTAAAGGGACGCATAAAATCATGGACTTCCCTGCGGCCGTCAATGCTGAGTACCACATTGTCCATTTCTTTGTTGGCAAATTCCATCATCTCATCATTGAGCAGGACACCGTTTGTGGTCAGTGTGAAGCGGAAACGCTTGTTATGTATTTTTTCCTGGGAGCGCCCATAGGCCACAAGGTCTTTGACTACCTTCCAGTTCATAAGCGGTTCCCCGCCGAAGAAATCCACTTCCAGATTCTTTCTGTTGCCGGAATTGGCGATCAGGAAATCCAACGCCTGTTTTCCCACTTCATAAGTCATCATGGCTCTGCGTCCATGATACTCCCCTTCCTCCGCGAAACAGTAGCGGCAGGCCAGGTTACAGTCATGGGCAATGTGCAGGCAGAGGGCCTTCACCACAGTGGGCCTGTCCTTAAAGCTGTCGATCGCTTTCTCGTACACATCCTCTGTGAACAGCATTTGTTCTTTTTTCAGTTCTGCGCATTCCTCAAGAGCGGTCCTGATATCCCCCTCCTGATACTTGTCTTTCAGGGCAGCCAGGATCTCCTCCTCACTATTCCCTTCATCGAGCAGTCCAACCATATCGTAGACGATCTCATCCACCACATGTACGGAACCGCTGTTCACATCGAGAACAATATTGTAGCCATTATTTTTATAACGATGAATCACAGTATTTTTCCTTTCGTAACTGTTCAGTACCCTCACAGTTACAAGCAAAGATCCATGCAGAATCGCCTTTGGCGATGGGATTTTTGCCTGGCTGCTGAACATTTTCTTACGATCAGCGCAGTAAACACGCAGACCTACTGAATAGCTACTTCCTTTCTTCTTATGCTGAATACAAAAAAGAATTCTGCCTCAGGGGCATTCCCGTATGACAATGAATAAGCAGCGGCTTTTATACCGCTGCTTCTGATGTCTTTCTATGACAGCATATTATTCATGATAATAGAAAACCCGCGGAGCGTGATCTCCATTATTTATTCTCGCAGCTCTGATTCCCTACTGTACAGGATGTTTTACAGGCTGACTGACAAGATGTCTGGCATTCACCGCATCCGCCTTTTTTTACTGTATTCTGTAAGTTTTTTGTATTTAATGTTTTGATATGTTCCATAACATATTCCTCCCTGTGCTTAAATGTAATTCTATGCGTCTGCACGCTTGTGGCTATTATAGCATATCTATAACCAGCAAGGCAAGTATTTCTTTCGTCTTTTAGGACCCCATCCCGGCCCACGCCTTCACCGCTACGACAGCATACCGCCCAGCGCACCGCCCAGAAAACAGAGGAAATAGGTCACTGCCATTTCCTTGAAATCAGCGGAAATCTGATGCTCCGTCAGAAAAGTGACGGCTGTCAGCAGCACTGCATATCCAATCCCCAGGGCCATTCCCCAAAGATATCTCTGGTTTCCTACCTTTTTTCCAAGATAGAAGC
This sequence comes from Blautia pseudococcoides, assembly GCF_001689125.2. Classification (NCBI taxonomy): domain Bacteria; kingdom Bacillati; phylum Bacillota; class Clostridia; order Lachnospirales; family Lachnospiraceae; genus Blautia; species Blautia pseudococcoides. The sequence continues at coordinate 2,102,334 of NZ_CP015405.2, forward strand.
CTCCCAAAAAACAGGACACTATGTAAATAATCAGGATGCCCAGATTCACCTGGTTCTCTCCCAGTCCCGTCTTGTACAGAAGAAGCGCCAGAAGAAGCAGCATGATCCCTGTTGCCAGATAAGCCGCCAGCAGCGCTTTCATCATCAGTAAAGGTTTTGATTGTTTCGCAACTGTCTGCTCCATAAAGAAACCCTCCCATATGTATATATATGGAAGGGCTTACTAATGTATTACTATGTAATTCCCAATTATTTCTTTTTCTTTTTACTGAAAACTAAGAGAACCACTACCACCATAACCGCCGCTGCAGCTACCAGTACATAAGTGAGTATTGGTGTCTCGTCGCCTGTTCTGGGGTTTACGATCACTGTCCCGTTGTTTTTCTTTACGGATGTGTTGGTAGGCTTCTTCACACTGGAGGAACCGCCGCTGTTGTTGTTCTGGTTAATGGAAGAACCGCTGTTATTACCTGATATACCGGTCGACGGCACCGCAGGTTTATGATTCGGACTTGCTGTGCCGATTCCTACCAGCTGACTGCCGCCCACATTAAACGGGCTCAGAGAACCAGTCTCGAATACCAGATATCCGTCAACAACCTTCATATTGCTTTCTGGTTCACCTAGCGTAAAGTATTCATAACTTCCAGTCTCCTCAAGATAATGTCCGATTACCAGCTTCTCATAGAGGTTTGCGTCCTTGGGCAATGGGATGGACACAGTTACTTTTTTACCGTCCGGTATCCTGTACTTTTTATCAGCCTTTAAATCCCACAGTTCAATCTCGTACGCCTTCAGAATCTGCTCTATATTAGCCGCCGGCATACTGTCCACATCTGTATTCAGTGAAACCCTGATCTCCACATAGGACGGAATAAAATCACCGGATATTCTAACATCTGTGGCTTTGTCCCAGAGACTTCCCACCGGATCTTTTTTGTCAGGCTCCGCCTTCTTGGAAGACTCCTCTTTCTTGGACTCTTCTGACTTGGAATTATCTTTCTTGGAAGACTCCTCCTGCTTTTGGCCGTCTTTCTTAGAATCCTCCTTATTGGATTTCGCCTTCTTAGAGTCATCCTTTGGGGACTCCTTCTTGTTATCCTCTGTTCCCTTTTTATCATCTGAAGGCTTTTCTGTCCTATCTTGGTCTGTATCTTTATCGTCTGCCGGTTTTTCCGCCTCTTCACCCTTGCCGGTGTCGCTGCTGCCCGCATCCTGTTCCTGGTCGTCTGTGCCTGCCTCTTCCTTCTTGGGCTCCTCTTTCTCTTCTTCCTTAGGTGGTTCCGGTGCTTTTAAGGATTCCACGTACACGGTCACACTGCGGATCACCTGCTGTCCCTCCTGGCTCCAGCCGGGGATATTGGAATAGTCATATGTCTCTGTGTCGTTTGGTGTAAAAATTATCTGTTGGTCGCTCTCGTATGTATCGGGCACTTTCTCCGGTTCCGCAAAACGGAAGGTACCGTCACCGTTAAAGCCGTCTCCCATAATCAGGGACTCCAGTGTGGCAGGCTCTTTCATAGTCATAGTATCCGGCACTGTCACTGCAGGAGCTTCCTGCTTTTTGACCGGTGTCTCTTCTTTTGGCTCCTCTTTGGGCTCTTCCTTAGGTTCTTCCTTTGGCTCCTCTTTTGCCTCTTCCTTGGGGTCTTCTTTTACTTCTTCTTTATTCCCGCCGCTCTCCCCGGAAGCATTCTCTTTGTTCTCCTCTTTCGGATTTTCTCCTATAACAAAAGCATCCGCTCCCAGATCCGCACTTTTTGTATCCACATCAGAAGCGCTCAGCCATCCGTAGGTCAGCGTAAGCCTGCCGCTGCCCTCCACTTTAATGACAGGGCCGCTGAAACCGTCCGCCCGCTTCACAGTAATGCCGGAAGGCATGGGAAGCTTTGTCTCACTGGAAATGGTTATGGTCCCGCACACCAGGATCGTTGCGTTGTCAGCAGCCAGGGACTTCGCCTTCTCGAAGCTGGACACTGCCGTATCCTTGGAAGTGCCGTCTCCGCTCTTTTTACCGCTTCCGCTTAAATAAACAGTCTTTAATTTGGCGGTATTGTCTGCCTGCTGCTCCGCTGCTGCCACCTGGGATAATCCCATGTGCATACCGGTGCCCGTTCCCTGTACCACCAGCACTGCTGCCAGAGTGATACCCAGTGTTGTTTTCCAAATTCTGTTTTTATATGATTTACTGTTATTCCCGCTGTAATTTTTCTTCATAATCTGCCCCTTTTTTAAATCTATCTCACCGTTGTCTGTCAGAGCGTGTCAGATATAAATGCCAAGACACACCCCAAGTATCTTATATATGTAAAAACTGCCATTTCGCACATTGTGCATATTAGACAATTTTAATACGCTTTCTTTAGGCATAATCATCATACCTCTATCGGAGATATTATAGCATATTTCTGTTTGTTTCGACACCCCTAAAATTCAATTTTTTTATTTTTTCTGCTATACTTGCAATCCTTCCCAAAATCATGTATCATTTCTTAATATAATTTTATATTACAAAGGAGTTGAAATTTAATTGGATTCCAGTGACGCCATACAGTTTCTCGTCTTGATTATTCTCATATGCCTGTCGGCATTCTTTTCATCCGCAGAAACTTCTATGACAACCGCAAACAAAATACGCATCCAGACCCTGGCCGAACAGGGGAACAAGAAGGCAAAAACCCTTCTGAAAGTAACAGGCAATTCCGGAAAGATGCTCAGCACCATTTTGATAGGCAACAACCTGGTGAATATCGGGGCCTCTTCCCTGGCTACATCCATGGCGATCCGCATGTTCGGCAATGCAGCAGTGGGCATCTGTACCGGTGTTCTGACACTGCTTATTCTGATCTTTGGAGAAATCACACCCAAGACCATGGCAACCTTAAACGCCGAAAGGCTTGCGCTGTCTTACGCAGGACCTATTCACGGACTGATGGTGCTCCTCACGCCGGTCATTTATATTGTGAATAAGCTTTCCGCAGGTGTGCTGTCCCTGCTGCGTGTGGATCAGAATGGAAACGGCAGCAAGATCACAGAGCACGAACTGCGTACCATCGTCAATGTCAGCCATGAGGAGGGTGTCATTGAAAGTGAAGAACGCCAGATGATATACAATGTGTTTGATTTCGGGGATTCCCAGGCCAAAGATGTTATGGTGCCCCGTATTGATGTAGCTTTCGCGGATATCGGAAGCTCCTATGATGACCTGGTCTCCATGTTCAGGGAGGAGAAACATACCCGGTTTCCTGTCTATGAGGACACCACAGACAATGTGGTTGGTATTGTAAATGTAAAGGACCTGCTGCTTATGGGGTCCAGGGAAAGCTTCTCTCTCAGGAATATTATGCGGGAGCCTTACTTTACCTTTGAGTACAAAAAGACTTCTGAACTTCTGGTTGAAATGAAAGAAGAAAGCGTTTCCTTTGCTGTTGTGCTTGATGAATACGGGGCTACAGCAGGGATCATAACCCTGGAGGATCTGCTGGAGGAAATCGTGGGGGATATCCATGATGAATACGACGATACCGAGGAAGATGACCTGACGGAAATCATTCCCGGACGGGAATATGTGGCACTTGGATCCGCAAGGCTGGATGATCTGAATGAGGTGCTGCCTGTAGAGATTGAGTCTGAGGACTACGATTCCATCGGCGGATACATCATCGAACAGCTTGACCGTTTCCCGGAACCGGGGGAAAGCATCACCACCCCGGATCATGTCCGCCTGGTTGTGGACAAGATAGAGAAGAACCGAATTGAGGCTGTACATATATACCTGCCCAAGATACAGGAACAGCCTGAAGAAGAATGACTGGCAGCCGGAAAATCCCGGAATTCTGCCGCTGACAACACAAATGGAAAGGACAACAACGAATTATGAGCGGTTTTTTTAACATGGACAGCCCTGTTATGCGGTTTCTGTCCCGCGTATGTGACCTGATGATCTTAAATTTTATGTGCCTGATCTGCTGCATTCCCATTGTGACCATAGGAGCATCGGTCACTGCGCTTTACTCTGTCACCCTGAAAATGGTAAGAGGGGAGGAATCTTATATCTTTAAAGGATTCTTCAAGGCTTTCAAGGAGAACTTTAAAATCTCCACCATAATCTGGCTGATCCTGGCACTGCTGGGTCTGCTGATCTTTGCGGATTACAAAGCAACCCAGTTCCTGCCTGATAATATGAAGAATATCTTCCGCATCCTTGTGGGTGTTGTGATAACCTTCTACCTCCTGCTGATGACCTATGTCTTCCCCTATGTGGCAAGATTTGAGAACAATGTAAAAAACACAGTCAAGAATGCACTGCTTATCAGCATTCTGAACCTGCCACAGACCATTTTGGTTGTGTGCATTCCGGTGGGGCTGGTGTTTATCACTATGTTCAACTCCACTACACTGGTTTACGGAAGCTTATTCTGGTTCTTGATCGGGCTTTCCTTTATTGCCTTCTGTAACTCCTACATCTTCCGCAAGGTATTTGCAAAATACGAACCTCAGGAGGAGGCAGAAGAACAGGTCAATCCGGATGATTACACGGTGCCGGAAGATGAACTTTTTAACAAACAGGAGCCCCTTGAACAAATCGAAGAAAAGAAATAACATCTTCTTAAAAAGAAGCCGTTCCGCACTATGCGGAAGGCTTCTTTTCTTTATCTCTCATTTTTTTCATAATCTCATGGAACTGCTCCCCACAGCGGGCGATCTCACCGAGGACGGTCTCACATCCCTTTTCACTCAAGAACCAGTTCTCTCGGGTGATATCACAGTCGTCCGCAGGGCAGACCAGAAGTTCCGTATCCGGATATAAAAGCTGGTAATATAGAAGCGCCCGTCTGGCATGTGCCGGTTTGCAGCAGATGATCCCCCGGTCCACATGGAGACCTGCAGCGTCTGTCACCTCTCTGGAGCGGATGGCATTTTCATATGTGTAGGCTGCCTTTTCTTCCCGCCATACATCACACGCTCTCACCCCATTTCTTACAAGGACTGTCTTTAAAAATTCCCATTCTGTCCTGTACTCTCCTTCATACACTTCCGCCTTTGCCTGGACTCCTGCAAATTTTCCCTGCAGGATGCTGTACTTTCCAGAGGGCAGAACGCAGGTGGAAAAACCCTCTCTGTACAGCTGGGCTGCCTTTTCTGCAATCTGCGGAAATCCGCCGCCGGGGACAAAAATAATATCCGCCGGCTTTGGTTCCTGTTCCACAAATATGAACTCTGTCATCTGGTTTAAAAACCTTTTGTTAAACATTACGCTTTCCTCTCTGCTGTTTTGTCCAGATAATTTTCTGTGATCAGATGGAAAAAATCCATCATCTCCGGATAGGTAAATATATCTTCCGTCCGTATCATATCCTCCAGCATCTCTTTTGTCACCCATCTGACCTCTGCCACCTCATCCGGATCAAGGGTAAGGCCAGAAACAGAGATATCCCGCCGGGCAAGAAACACCTCCCATATCATATGGCTGTTGTCTTCCCGGTTCACATGGGCCAGATGTATCAGTTCTTCCCTCTCAAGGGCAAGGCCTATCTCTTCTTTGACCTCTCGAACACAGCCGTCCCTGGCATCCTCACCTGCCTGGATCCTTCCCGCAGTCAGAGACCAGACATTGGGATAGTGCTGGCATCTGCTGCTTCTCTTCTGGATCAGGAATTCTCCCTTCCTGTTGACGATCCAGGCCTCCACCGCAATATGATACTCCCCTTCCCCAAAGTCACTGCCCTTTTCAATGGTTCTCCCCGTAGGAATCCCTTTGCTGTCACATATATCCCAGAGTTCCATCTCTTTTCCTCCCATTTACCGAATGTCATAAACACTTCTCAGCTGTAAGTTCTCCGGCTTTCCGCCCAGAATCCTGACACGTTTCTCTCCGGCATTCAGATCGAAATAATTATCAGACAAAAGAAGCGTTTCCGTATCATTGCGTATCTCCACACTCTTGGCGTAAGCCTGCGCCTGAACCACAATTTCATCTCCCTCCACCTGGCAGGTAAGCTTCGGGTCTGCATAGGAAAAGTATTTTGGAAGGGAAAAGATCACCGTTCCCTCTGAGATGACTTCTCCGTCTTTCAGCAGCTCATAACTCACATACCTGTCAAAAACCTGAATATGGGGGAACTCCATCTTATCAAGCCAGACGCTTGACATGGCCGGTACGCAGACCAGCTCTTCATGGGATGAAACGATTTCCCCACTCCTGTTCCGTACTGCCCATCTGACCAGTACCTGCTGTTCTTTTCTGGTCTCATTGGCTACATTCAGACGGATGGACTTTTCAAATTCAAAATGTTCCCGGTTCATATCCGGCTTCCGGGTCAGCCATCCCTCCTCCTCACAGGACACCATAAGAGGGGAAAAGAAACGCTTGGCATAATAGTGCAGTGCCTTCCAGCGGCCGGTATAGTCAATGGAAGACCAGGAGGCCACAGGCCAGCAGTCGTTCAGCTGCCAGTAAATAGCGCCCATACACCTTCCCCTGTTTCTCCTGAAATGCTCCACCCCGTAGCGTATCGCCTCTGCCTGAAGAAGCTGCGATGCATAGAGAACGGTTTCAAAAGCTGAGGGATAGCGGAACGTCTGCTGCATGTAATTCATGATCTTTCCGTTTGCACCTGCATTTCTCTGGTGCTTTTCCATCACATAGGAAAAGATATTCCAGTCATCCGGATCATCTGTAAAAGTCTTGATGGTATTCAGGCATGGGAAGGATTGAAAACCGAATTCTGACGCATAGCGGAAGAAATAATTTCTGTAATCTGAAAAAGGCTTGCTGCCATGCCATACATCCCAGTAATGTACATCACCTCTGTCCGGGGCGTTGGGTTCGTCAAAGGAACCGCCTGAGGAAGGACTTGCAGGCCAGTAAAAGGTCTGGGGGTCATATTCTTTCAGCACCTCCGGTATCACCCTCTCGTACATGAGCAGATAATCCTTTACTTCAGAGTGTTTGGATACCCAATTGCCTTCCTTCACAAACATTTCCATCTCATTGTTACCGCACCAGAGTCCCAGGGAGGCGTGATGACGGATACGTTTTATATTGTCCGCCAGTTCTTTTCTGATATTCGCCTCAAAGGCCGGCGTCAGATCATAGACGGCACAGGCAAACATAAAGTCCTGCCATACCATAAGCCCCAGCTCATCGCAGATATCATAGAACCAGTCCTCAGGGTAATAGCCGCCGCCCCACACGCGCACAGCATTAAAATTGGCAGCCTTGCAGTCTTCCAGAAGTTTTCTTGTCTTTTCCGGAGTTGTCCTGCCCAGCAGATGATCCTCCGGAATATAGTCGGCACCCATGGCAAACACCTGTACCCCATTTACTTCATGGGCAAAGCTCTCCCCGAATTCATCTTTCTCCACATGCATGGTCATGGTGCGGAGTCCTATACGCTGCGTATGCTCATCCACCACCGTCCCAGAGCATATTAGCTCTGTCCTGACTGTGTAGAGCGGCTGTTCCCCGATACCGTTGGGCCACCAGAGCCTTGGATCTTCCACCAGGATCTCCTCCGGAGAGCCTTCATAGACACGTTTCTCCCTGGCAGGGTCCTCTATGGTTATCCGGTAAGAGCAGCCGGAAACCTCCCTGCTGATCTTCACAGGCTCTTTTGCCGCCCCGTCCTTAGCTGTCCTTACATACACCTGTGGAGTCAGACGGACACATCCGGCCTGGTGTTCCTGGCGCAGATACACACTGTCAAGACATGCCTTTTGTATCCCAAGCAGGGATACCGGGCGGAAGATTCCTGCATCCGGCAGATGCGCACCCCAGTCCCAGCCGAACATACAGTGTGCCTTTCTGATGTGCACAAAGCCATCCATCGCATCCTCAGAGCCCCTTGTGGGTGCCTCCGCGAATTTCTCCCTGATATAAGCCAGCGGCGAATGAAAAAGAACCCGCAGAGAGTTTTCTTTTTCATGGAGCAGATGCCGCACAGGAAAATCCCAGGTACGGTGCATATTCTCTGCCCTGCCTATATATTCATGGTTCACATAGATATCCGCAATGGTATCCAGCCCCTCAAAACGCAGCAGAACGCTGCCACAGGCCAGAAGGCCCGGTTCACAGGCAAATATGGTCTCATACTCAAAATCATTTTCCATCAGCGCCAGAGCTTTATTTTCATTGTCTTTCCAGAAAGGGTCCTCCATGTTGCCGTTTCTCAAAAAATCTGTGTATACGGTTCCGGGCACCACTGCCTGCTGACAGTCATCCCACCCTGCTGTGTGCATTTCCCAGTTTTTATCCAGAATCTGTTTTATCATTTAGCTGCCTTCTCCTCTTTCCACCTATTATTCTTCACTGCCGTCAATCAGAAGATGACTATATTCCGGATGTTTTGCAAACCAGCCAACCGCATAGGAACATGTGGGAAGTACCTTTTTCCCGCTCTCATCCAGATATTGTGCCGCTGCCTGCATAAGTTTTCCCGCAATCCCCTGCCCGCGCAGGGATTCATCTACAAAGGTATGGTTTATGTTCACCGTGTTTTTGTTCACAGCCGGAAATGTGATTTCTGCCAGCATTATTCCTTCTTCGTTGTAGTAGGCAATTCTTGCTTTTTCCTTCGTAAATTCCATAATCATTCTCCTCATCTTTTTTATTTATTATAAAAGCCGGCATAACCGGCTTTTATGGTTCTGTTTTTATGATGCAAGGGCTTTTGTTTTCCACTTTCCTTTTCTGTAGAAAAATCCGGTGACAATGGCTCCCAATACCCAGGAGACCAGCAGGGAGATGAAGATACATTCACTGCGGCCATTTGGAAGCTCAGGTGTTCTGGTAGCCCAGGATATTCCGTAGGCAAGGGGCACACGGATCAGCACAGTGGTAATAATAGATATCCACATAGGTGTCATGGTATCACCTGCCCCTCTCATAACACCGGAAAGGCTCTGGGTCACAGCCATGGCAATATATCCCACAGCCAGAATACACATCAGGCGCATACTCAGCTCCACAAGCTCAGAGGTACTGGTGAAAATCCCCATAAGATTTTTGCCGAACAGCAGGATCATGGCTGTGATGACCGCAGAGGTTCCCGCTGCTATAAGAGTTCCCTGCCTGGCTCCTTTTTCCACCCGGTCATAACTGTTTGCACCTACATTCTGGCCTGCATAGGTTGTCATGGTGGTTCCGAAAGAGAAGTTGGGCATCATGGCAAATCCGTCCACACGCATGACGATCACATTGGCTGCTATGAACATTTCCCCAAAGCTGTTTGTCAGTGACTGTACAATGACCATAGCCAAGGAGAAAATAGCCTGGGTAAGGCCTGAGGGAAGTCCCAGACGGATAATATTGACAGCATGGTTCTTTTTCATCTTCAGATAATGGGGTTTGAAATCAAAGATTTCCTTCATACGGGTCAGTTTCCACATACAGAGAATTGCGGATACTGCCTGTGCAATGGCTGTGGCAAGGGCAACACCCGGCACTCCCAGTCCCAGACCTGCCACAAACCACAAATCCAGAATGATATTCAATACTGTTGCCACAAGCAGATATAAAAGGGCTGATATGGAATCCCCGAGACCTCTCAAAATACCACTCAGAATATTATAGTAAGCCACACCTGCAATGCCGATAAATAAAATCCTCAGATAGGAATTACACCAGTCAATGATGGTGTCCGGCGTGCGCAGAAGCTCCAGCATAGGCATAATAACAAAGGGGGCCAATGCCATGATAATAATGGAAGCAATGGCTGTCAGGGTAACGCAGCTTCCTATGGTCCCTGAAAGCTCTTCTCTCTCCTTTGCCCCGAAATACTGGGAAACCATTACACTGCTCCCCACGGAAATACCGATAAATAAAACAAGCAGCAGATTGAGGATCGGGCCGGCGCTGCCCACCGCTGCCAGGGCATTGTCACCTACATACCGTCCTACAATAATACTGTCCACCGTGTTGTAGAGCTGCTGTGCGATATTGCCGATAACCAGCGGCACAGTAAAAGCCACGATCTTCTCCCACGGTTTGCCCTCTGTCATGTCCACAGGGCCAAATAATTTCTTTAGTTGTCCTCCCATAATACGTTTACCTTCTTCTGTCACATTTTTCTCATGCTTATTTAGCTCTGCTAAATATGATAAGCCTATTTAGCTCTGCTAAATATGATAAGCCTATTTAGCTCTGCTAAATAGGATATACATATATCCTACTATAAAATGACTGTCCGGTCAAAATGTATTTTACGGGGAAGGTTGGTTTTTTTCAAGTGCCTATGAAAAAGCAGCAAAAAAGAGGCGGAAACGGATTTCTCTGTTCCGCTCCCACCTCTTGATCTTTAAATCACCACAATAATCCCGCCGTCGTTGGCATACATGCTGCTGACACCCGCTGTATCTAAAAGGACCACATCTTTTACCGGAATCCGTTTCAAAATGGCATCTCTCACAATCTCTGCCCGTTCCCGGCAGTTACAGTGTGAAATACCCAGAATTCTGTCCGCACTGTCTGCTGAGCGCTCCACAATATAGTCCACCATCTTCATCAGCGCTTTGTTGATGCCTCTTGCCTGGTCAAGCTGTATGATCGTGCCTTCCGGGGTAGCTCCCATGACAGGCTTTATCTTCAGGGCTGTTGCCACAAACGCCTTCAGATTGCTCAGGCGTCCGTTCTTGCGCAGGGTCTCAAGGCTTTCCAGTACGAAATAAGTGTTCTGGCTTTCAATATAAGCATCCACCTCCCGGACAATATCCTCGAACTCCATATCCTTGCTCTCACACTCTTCGATCTTCAGAGCGATCAGGGTCTCGCCCACAGACGCGGAGCGTGAATTAAATATATGGATCTTTTTCTCAGGCTGGCTCTCCAGAAGAAGGTTCCTGCCGAGAACAGCGCTGTTATAGGAGCCGCTCAGTTCTGAGGAGAGTGTCACTGCATACACATGGTCAGCCTCACAGTCATAGGCCTCCATATATCTCTCCGGGGAGGGACATGAGGATTTGGGACAGTTGGGTGATTCTGCCACTCTTTTTAAGAAATATGCCTGATCAAAGCTCTCATCATCCACAATATCTTCTTCATCGACAGTAAGAGTCAGGGATGCCCGCTCAATGGCCGGGTCTTCTTTCCAACGTTCTATTAATTCTCCGCAGCTGTCTATTACTATTTTATATCTCATCTTGCAACCTCTTATATGTAGTTTTTAATACTATGTTTTATGATAACACAAAACCATGCTGTTGAAAAGGGCTTTTTTCATGAAAATACTTTGATTTTTCCCGTTTTTCGTATATACTATTCATTAGACTATGACAGGAAGAGGAAATAATATCATGATAGCTTTACAGGTACAGGATGTAAAAGAATTTATGTCCCGTCTGCTTATAGGAACCGATTTTGATGCTTTCTGGCTTTGTGAGGCCAATGTGACCACATTTGTCTCCTACAAAATTGACGGTTCCCTCCACAAGGAGTTCTTTGATTCAGAACAGGCGGAAATGCTCCATGAGACTGAGCGCACCTTCTCTACGTGGAAGGAGATCAAACCCTTCTGCTTCTCCATCATGAAAGGAAAACATACCCCGCTGCACTTTAAAATCGTGTTCCAGCTCTCCAGGCAGAATGTAGAAAAACTGCTGACAGGAAGCGGACTTTCCTGGACACCGGCAGATGTCTTCGGCCTGTATCTGAACCTGCAGTACGACGGCAGTCATGTGAACTGCACAACAGGCACGTCCCTCAAAACCTTCTCCATGGACAAGTCCCTGGACCGGGTGTGGGATGAAATGGTAACAAAATTCTTCAGGCAGCAGCAGATTCCTGTACTGCCTGTCTGATTTACATGGGATCGTTATAAATAGTTTATGTGAAAGAAGGAAAAATATGCAAAATCATGAGACAAATGTTTTAAAGCAGGAATGGATAGATAACCTGCATCTGTTCACCGGTGAGATGGAGTATCCGCAGGAGGCTGCCGAATCTCTTACGCAGTCCCTGGAACAGGTATTCCAATGCCCGGAAGTGCTCCATATACTTACATCTGCTGACTGCACATACAGCGAAAACATCCATATGGACTATAAAAAAGTCCTGGAAGAGCTGAAGGCGGTCTCCCCGCGCTGCGGTGTCCACACCTATACCCTGCACATGCTCTTTTTCATTATCCTGTCACGAAAAACCAGGAAAATTTACGAGGAGCGGAGCATCGCACCTGAAATCTTCCGTGCATCCATGATGGACCTGCACTGGAAGCTGCTGGAATGCCGCAAAATGTTCGGTATTTGGGGCACCAGTGTGGCTGACTGGCAGATATGGTGGTTTGAGGTCAAACGTTTTGCTCTGGGACGTTTCCAGTATGAACTGGTGCCGTTTGAGGGAACTTATGAAAAAAATGGTGTAACTCTGCATCCGGGGGACCTTGTTATCAATGTGCACATCCCCTCCTGCGGACGGCTTGTGAGAGAGGAATATATGAAATCCTACGCCATGGCTGCGGACTTTTTCCGGGATGCTTTTACAAACAGGCCTATGGTCTTTCTGTGTGAATCCTGGATGCTGTTTCCCGAACACAGGATTTTTCTTCCAAAAACATCCAATATTCTGGGATTTATGCAGGATTATGATATCTATAAAGAGGAGTATAACAACGGAGATCTGTGGAGAATCTTTTATGAGGATTATGAAAAACCGGCAGAAGAACTGCCGGGAGATACCGGGCTCCAGAGAGCTTACCGCTCCTGGCTGATGGAAGGCCATCAGGCAGGCCTAGGTTTCGGCATTTTTATTTATAAACAATACTGACAGGAGAAAAATTATGATTCAGGATATTGCACCACATATTTACCACAACGAATATCTGCCCCATGAACCCCAAAAGGACAGTGTGCTGCTCTGCTATAAAAAAGACCGGATTTTTATGAAGGCTGCGGACGGGGAAATCTCCTTTCCCACCTATTCCGAAGCGGAAGCTGTATTTCCCGCTGTAAAAGACCTGTGGACTTACCTTTTTACCATAGATGAAACTGCCTATTACCTGGTATCCCAGCTTGCTTTTGAAGAGATGCCAAACTATACCCTTGAAAAGACGGACAGTTTGCGCACATTAAGCCCCCGCCATCTTATCTTTGCGGGCATCACGGGACATCAGCTCTATAAATGGTATAAAGGCCGCAGATTCTGCGGCTGCTGCGGCAGAAAGATGAAACCGGACAAAAAAGAACGTATGATGTACTGTCCCAACTGCCACACTATGGAATACCCAAAGCTCTCCCCAGCCGTTATTGTAGCTGTTAGAAACGGAGAAAAACTGCTTCTGTCAAAATATGCAGGCCGTGAGTTTACAAACTATGCCCTGATCGCAGGGTTTGCGGAAATCGGCGAACCCATTGAGGATACTGTTAGGCGCGAAGTCATGGAGGAGGTTGGCCTCAAGGTAAAGAATCTCCGCTTTTACAAAAGCCAGCCCTGGTCTTTCACGGACACTCTGCTCTTCGGCTTTTTCTGTGACCTGGACGGGGATGACACCATCTGCCTGGATGAGGAAGAGCTGGCTCTGGCCGTATGGATGGAGCGTTCCCAGATTCCTGTGGATGAATATGAAATCAGCCTTACCCGAGAAATGATGACACTTTTCAAAAACGGACTTGATGACAAAATTCAACTATAAAACCGCATTACCGTTATAAATGTCACTGGAATGTCATTTTGCCCTGCTATACTGTGTTTCCATAAGGAGGATACACAATTATGGAAATACTCTCATGTAAAAATCTAACTAAAATTTACGGCACCGGCCCTAATGCAGTCACTGCCCTGGATCATGTCACACTCTCCGTGAAAAGCGGAGAATTCGTAGCCATTGTGGGCGCTTCCGGTTCCGGAAAATCCACGCTTCTGCATCTTTTGGGAGGCGTGGACCGGCCCAGCGAAGGTGAAATCCGTATCGAAGACACCGATATCTCCACGTTGGACGAGGAAGCACTTGCCGCCTTCCGAAGACGGAAAGTTGGCCTAATCTATCAGTTTTACAATCTGATCCCCACCCTCACCATCAAGAAAAATATTTTGCTGCCCGTTCTTCTGGACGGACGCAGGCCTGACCTGAAAAGGTTTGACCAGATTGTCACAACCCTGGGCCTGACCGACAGGCTGGAGCATCTCCCCGGAGAACTGTCAGGAGGCCAGCAGCAGCGGGCCGCCATTGCCAGAAGCCTGATCTGCCGCCCTGCCATCTTACTGGCAGATGAACCCACCGGCAATTTGGACCGAAAAAATTCCCGGGAGACGCTGGATTTGCTGAAATTATCACACCGCCGGTTCGGACAGATGGTTCTTCTGATCACCCACGACGAAAAACTGGCATTGGAGGCTGACCGTATCCTGACCATGGAGGACGGCAGGGTTATCAAAGACCAGGTGAACCAGTCATGAAGATCCTGAGAGAATATACCCTGGATTTTATCCGGCGGAACAAACGCACAAGCTGTGCCATCATGATAGCCCTCTATCTGGCCAGCACCTTCCTCTCCGCCCTCTGCGGGTTTATCAATACCATGTGGAAGGATACCACCACACTCACGGTATTTAAATCCGGGGACTGGCACGGAGAATTGTTCGGTGAGGCCTTTGTCCGGGACTTGCCCCTCATCAAAGGGTATTCCACTGTGGACAGCGTCTTGATAAAAGGCGATTTTATCACAGCTGATATTGAGGACCCCAGAAGAGAATATCTGTCCCTGCGCTGTGCCAATGCCGCATACTGGAAACATATGCCGGAAAAAAATGAGCTGACGGACGGACGCATTCCCGCAGCTTCCAATGAGATCGTCATATCAAAACAATATTTTGAAAACCATCCGGAACTTAAAATAGGCGATACCATAACCCTCCCCATGGGGGAACGGGTAAAAGACGGCACTGTCCTGCAGGCCACGGAACCGCTTCGCAGCGGGGAGACCTTTACCAAAAAGGAGGAGCGCACCTTTACTATAGTAGGGATTCTGGACGCTGCCACCCCCCTCCTCTGTCCCCTCTTATTATGCAATGGGCTACATGGAGGATGCGGATATCCGGCCGGAGGAATCCATAACTGTCTATCTGCGGTTCCGGTCCATCGGTGACACCTATAAGGACTTACCCAAAATAGCAGCTCTGATGGGCTGGGAAAAGGATGAATACGGTGATTATAATCTAAAATACAATACAGATTATCTCTCCCAGCATTTTGTCTTTCCCAAAGGGCAGTTCCAAATGGACAATGCACTGGAAGCACTTGCATTTCCTATTATGTTTCTGTTCCTGGCGGTATTGGTGGTGGGGCTTTTTGTCCTGATCATCCAAAATGCTTTCTCTCTGTCCGCCAATTCACGCATTACGCAGTTGGGCATTCTGGCAAGCATCGGCGCTTCTCCCCGCCAAATCCGGCAGTCCGTCATCTGGGAAGGCCTGTTCCTAATGCTTCTTCCCCTGCCTGCAGGACTTGCCACCGGATGGTTTCTGGATAATTTGCTGATACAATATGTGAACTCCATCAATGACGCAGCCAGAAGCGGCAATATACCAAAGGTCACTTTTTCATACGGGCTGCCCAGCATCCTGCCTGCCATACTGCTCACCCTTATTACCGTATGGTTCTCAGCCAGGATCCCTGCCAGAAAAATAGCCAGACTGACTCCCATTGAGACGATCCGCCAGGGTGGAAATGGAAATATAAAAAAGACCCGCTACCGGCACATACTCTCCCGCTTCTTCGGGATTGAGGGGGATCAGTTTATACCTATGAGCACCCTGGATTCCATTTCCGAAACCTTCAGGGAATCCCTCAAAAATAAAATAAGTCCTCGAATTTCTTGTCCAGTGCAATACATAGGATCAGTGCCAGTTTTGCTGTTGGATTAAACTGTCCCGTCTCAATGGAGCTGATGGTGTTTCTGGACACTCCCACCATCTCCGCCAACTGGTTCTGGGACAGTTCCATCTGCAGCCCGCCTAAAAAATCTCACTGATGCAACCCACAAACAACAGCACGGCAGCCAGCGCTGACACAATTCCCAGTCCTGTCTCAAATTTCTTATGAAGCTTCACACCGTTATACAGATAATGAATCCCCATCAGCGCAAAACTGAATCCTTTCTGCGTGACCTGCATTTCCCATTCATCCATGGAGCCTTTCTTTTTATTCCTGTCCCGCACTAAAACTTCCTTTTTCTCCATTACAGCACCATCCTCTCTTTGCCAGGTTTTTTTGTCATCCTTATTATAACATGCCAAGTTTTCGTGTCAACACTTTCTGCCAAGTTCTCTTTGCAGATACCTGGCAAACACCTGCTGCCGTGAACGCAAAAAAGTGCAGCTGTAAAAAATCATTTTTACAACTGCACTATGCCCGTTCCTCTTAGTTCTGCACTCTGTTTATCTTATTTTGCCAGCATCATCATAATGTCATTGCTGCGTGCCACAAATTTTGTCATTTCCTCAGGTGTAAGCTGTCTGTGGCTCAGTACAGCCAAATCATAAAGCTGTTCACAGATCACTTTTGTATTATCTGTATCTCCGTTCTCCAGAACATACTGTACCAGCTTATTATTGGCATTCAGTATCAGCGTCTCCTGTCCGCCGAACATAGACGGGTCCATGCCGTACATATTATACATTTTCATCATTTCCTGCATACGGCGGCTTTCCTCTGAGACTGTCATCATGGAAGAAACATTTTCATTTTTCAGTTTTTCCACCTTGACGGTCAGGTTCTCTTTATTCAGCACCTTCTTAAACAGTTCTGAAAGTGTTTTTGTCTCCTCCTCCAGCGCTGCTGCGTCATCTTCTTTTACAGAGTCATTGATATCCGCGTCAATGCGCAGGAATCTCACATTTTCTTTGATCTGCTCTACATGGGAGATGAACGGGGAGTCAATATTGTGCTTCATGATGACAGCATCCTGGCCCTCTTCCCTGAACATATTAATATACTGGCTCTGCTGCACCTCATCTGTCACATAGTAAATATTGGTCTTCTCCGGCTCTTTCTCTTCTTCATCTTTCTTGCCGTCCTCTGCAGTCTCCTCTTTTGTTTCCTCAACTACAGTTTCCTCAGCCTCTTTGGCCTCTTCCGGTTTTTCATTGGCTTTGATGCAGTCCTCCAGAGTCAGATACTTGCCGTCGATATTCTTATACAGGATGTAATCCATCATTCTCTCTGAGAATTTTGTATCCTTTAAGCAGCCAAATTTGATAAACGGACTGATATCGTCCCAGTATTTTTCATAGTTTTCCCTGTCTGTCTTGCACATGCCGGACAGCTTGTCAGCTACCTTTTTGCTGATATACTCAGAAATTTTCTTTACAAATCCGTCGTTCTGCAGCGCACTTCTGGATACATTCAGAGGCAGGTCCGGGCAGTCGATCACACCCTTTAACAGCATTAAGAATTCAGGGATCACTTCCTTAATATTGTCCGCAATGAACACCTGGTTGTTGTACAGCTTGATGGTTCCCTCAATGGATTCATATTCCATGTTGATCTTCGGGAAATACAGGATACCTTTCAGGTTGAACGGATAATCCATGTTCAGATGGATCCAGAACAGAGGCTCCTTGTAATCCATAAATACTTTTCTGTAGAACTCTTTGTACTCCTCGTCTGTGCAGTCATTGGGATGTTTTGTCCACAGCGGATGGGTATCGCTTAAAGATACCGGGCGTTTATTGATCTTTACTTTGTCCTGAGCCGGTGAAACCTCAACGATCTCTTTGTCGCCGTTCTCGTTTTCCTTCTCCTCTGTCTTAGCCTCCTCGTGGATATGCTCTACAACCACATCATCCTCTTTCAGGTCCGCCTCGTCAATGGTCTCATATTCCTGCTCTGCGTTAGCTTTGGACAGGAAAATCTCAACCGGCATGAAGGAACAGTATTTTTCAATAATTTCTCTTGCACGGTATTCATTGGCAAACTCCAGAGCATCCTCATTGAGGAAAAGGGTGATCTCCGTACCAACCTCTGTACGGCTGCCCTCTCCGATCTCATACTCTGTGCCGCCGTCACATTCCCAGTGTACCGGTACGGAATCCTCTTTGTAGGAAAGTGTATCAATGTGCACTTCGTCAGCTACCATGAAAGCGGAGTAGAATCCCAGACCGAAATGGCCGATGATCTGGTCTTCGTTTGTCTTGTCTTTGTATTTCTCCAGAAACTCTGTTGCGCCTGAAAATGCGATCTGAGTGATATATTCTTCCACCTCATCAGCAGTCATGCCAAGTCCGGTGTCGATAAATTTCAGAGTCTTTTCTTCCGGATTCACGATCACTTCAATTCTGTTCTTATGTCCTTCCGGGAATGTGTACTCACCCATAACCTCTAATTTTTTCAGTTTGGTGATGGCATCACATCCGTTGGAAATCATCTCACGGAAGAAAATGTCATGGTCGGAATACAACCATTTCTTGATAATAGGAAAAATGTTGTCGCTATTGATTGATAAATTACCACGCTTGTTAGCCATGATATGCATCTCCTTTGCCTTTTCTCTGTATTCTTGTTTTTATTGCAGAAAACCATACTCCGGTTTGCTGCAGCTAAAAATAATATTAATACCCATTTGACAAAAAGTCAAGAGAAAATTAGCACTCATTTTAAATGAGTGCTAACAAATTTGATCTTTGGCCTGTTCATCTAATTTCTTTGTCCTCTTTGTCCAAAAACAGATTTAATATGTTATTAGTTGTAAAAGTATCATTGTTAAAAACAACTTTGCTCAAACTTATCATCAATTGTGCCTGCTTTTTCAATCCCATTTCCATAAAAGTTTTTTGCATAGACAATAAAGACAGTTGCAACTAACTCTTCCCGTTCCTCACATGGACTGC
The DNA here is from genome assembly GCF_001689125.2 of Blautia pseudococcoides. Classification (NCBI taxonomy): domain Bacteria; kingdom Bacillati; phylum Bacillota; class Clostridia; order Lachnospirales; family Lachnospiraceae; genus Blautia; species Blautia pseudococcoides. The sequence continues at coordinate 2,121,154 of NZ_CP015405.2, forward strand.
ATCCTTAAAAAACACTGCATTATCTCCTTCAAATCCTGTAAAATCCAAATATGCAAGTATGGAGAATACGAGAGCGTCTATTTCATTAAATTCACTCTGCAAAAATGACAACTCCCCTCTCCATTCCAGGTAATCAAACATGCCGTGACATATTCACACCTTGGGATACTAACTTGGCAAAACAAATGCCTTTCCAGTGTATTTAAAAATATCCCCGGTCATATACAAATGACCAGAGATATAATTAGTATCATGATTTGCCCGTATAACGGGTGTTAATTTATTCCTTCTTGTCAATTTTCTGCGCTACAATAAAAATATTCGGCGGATTCCTATGAAGATTTACGATCTCCAGTACCAGAAAGCCCTTTTTCTGGATTTTCCGCATAAGGCCGATCGGCGTATCAAAAGCCACATAAGGCATCAAATGCAGTTTACTTTTTACAAACTTTTTGACCGAATCTCTTGAAAAATTCCTGCCCAGACAGTCTGTGGCGGATAGAAACACCCCGCCGGGCTTCAGCAGAGACCATATCTTTTCCAGCGCTTCATCCCTGTCCTGCAGATATAAAAGTACATTAAAAGCAGTCACCACATCAAAGCTCTCCGGTTCACCGCTGAAATTCATCATATCTGTATGACAGAAGGTAATATTCTGACACCTTTCCCCCGCTGCCTTCTGCACCGCTTTTTCCATCATCTCTTCTGATGTATCAATAGCCACGATCTCCTTCACCTTCTGCGAGATAGGGATGGTGGTATTCCCTGTCCCGCATCCAAAATCCAGGACTTTTGCCTCCTCATGCAGGTACGGCAGTGAACGTTTCACTGTTTTTTTATAAGCCATTTTATATTCCTTCCATACCTGGTCGTCATAAATTCCGGATCTCCTGTTCCAGAAATATTCATTGTCTGATGGTTTTTTTGACATCTCATGTTTCCCCTTTCCTGACATTACCACGGACTGCATCCGCTGTTTAATCCATTATAAAAATCTGCGGAGCAGCCATTCTTTTCCCTCTGTATAGGGCTGATAGCGAATAGGCAGATCTATGATATCCGACTTCTTCACCACACTCTTTTTATGGCTGAAGGTATCAAAACTTTCTTTTCCATGATAACTCCCCATACCGCTTCCGCCCACTCCGCCGAAGCCCATATGGGGCGTAGCCAGATGAATGATCGTATCGTTAATACAGCCCCCGCCAAAAGAAAGATTCCTTAAAACCCTTTTCTCCGTCCTCGCATCCCTTGTAAAAAGGTACAAAGCCAGCGGCTTCTCCCTTTCTTTTATAAACTTTATTGCTTCTTCTATCTCTCCGAACGTGAGTACCGGAAGCACCGGGCCGAAAATCTCCTCCTGCATCACAGGAGATCCTTCCGTAATACCGGTCAGTACCGTAGGCGCGATCTGCAGACGCTTCTCATCCCCATAACCGCCCGTCTCAGCCTTCTCACCCTTAAGCAGTCCCATCACCCTGTGGTAATGCTTCTCATTGATCATCCGCGGATAATCCGGATTTTTCAACGGTTCCTTTCCAAACATCTGCCTGATAAAATGCTTCACATAAACCAGAAATTTCTCTTTTACATCCTCCTGCACAAGCAGATAATCCGGCGCCACACAAGTCTGCCCGCTGTTCAAATATTTACCGAACACCAGCCTTTTGGCCGCCATCTTCAGATTAGCCGTATTGTCCACGATACAGGGACTCTTCCCCCCGAGTTCCAATGTGACCGGCGTCAGATACCGGGCTGCCTTTTCCATCACCAGCCTGCCCACTGTTACACCGCCCGTAAAAAAAATATAATCAAACCGCTGCTCCAAAAGCTCCTGATTCTCCGCCCGTCCCCCTTCCACCACAGCTACAAATTCCGGCGGAAAAGCCTCACGGATCATCTTAACGATCACAGCCGACACATGCTTCGCATATCCGGAAGGTTTCAGTATACAACAATTCCCGGCAGCAACCGCCCCGATCAGGGGGTCCATACAAAGCATAAAAGGATAATTCCACGGCGCCATCACCAGCACCACCCCGTAAGGTTCATACGTCACAAAACTCCTGGACGGAAACTGCGCCAAAGGCGTGGGCACCGTTTTCTTCCTCATCCACCCCTTCAAATGCCTCTTCACAAAATCCAGCTCACTGAAAACCATCCCCATCTCCGTCATATAAGACTCAAAAGAAGATTTATGCAGATCCTGATACAAAGCATGCCGTATCTCCCCCTCATTCCTCTTCACAATCTTCTCCAAACGCTCCAGCGCCTGCATCCGAAACGCCAAAGACTTCGTATGTCCCTTCTCAAAAAACCTCCTCTGCCCCCGCACCAGTTCATCTATTTTCATACACCTACCTCTTTTCCGCACTTTCCCCTATTGTAATACATTTCCCCAAAAAGAACAAGGCACCTCTATCCCCCTCATTATTTCCGTACAATACACTCCCTCCTCAAGCCCCCTTCACTACCTAGTCAGAAACCCCCGGCTCCCTGTCTTTCTCTTCCGTCCGCCTTTCAATCCCAACAAACTAAAAAAGCCGAAAAAAGGCATTTCCCACCCTTTTCCGGCTTTCCCACCATTAAATCAACAACCTTGTCTGCCAACACCACGATACCGCCGCATCGCAGCCCCCCAAATCTTATCCCTCTACGATCAAATACTGCCCATTCGGCAGCGGAAATACTTCACTTGCCTCCTCGATCTCATCCAGGGACATTCCATCCACATCCATCCCGTTTTCCTCAAAATACTCCCTGACTTCCTCAATAGACTCCACCACAACAGCCATACAGTCCTCCAGAAAGGCCTCAGCCTCCTCCACAGTCTCCGCCACCGGCTCGGCAAACAGCTGCCCCTGATTCTGTAAAAATGTGAGTAAGCATTCATCACTGAATTCGTTCATTCTGCATATCCTCCTTTAATGATTATATTATTTAAAACGGTTTCCACCCGTTTTGTTTCCGCTCTGCACGCCCTTTTCACTGTCTCTTTTGCATCACCTGCGGCATAGCTGTACTTTACTCTGGCAAGCATCTCCAGATCATTATAATTGTCACCAAAGGCTGCGCACTCCTCCGGTCTGATGTGCAGGCTCCGCTGCAGTATCTCCATGGCGTTTCCCTTATCCGCGCCCTTTGGCATCATATCCAGCCAGGCAAATCCGGAGGTCACCACGGTGGCTCTCTCCCCGAATTTTTCTTTCCAGTAAGGATAGATTTCCTCCACCCCTGCCTCCTCATACACCGATATCTTCAGGTATGGCTCCTCTATACGGAAAATATCATCCATAAGAGTTACATCATTTTTCACAAAATTAGCGATATGGTCATAAAAAGATTCCTGTTTTGGCTGGACATAACATGTGCTCTCACCGGAGACCAGAGCCTCCGCGCTTTCCTTCTTAAGAATGTTCTCCAGTATCTCATCTCCTAATGTCCTGTCAAACACATCTTTATGTAGGACTCTGCCCTGATAGACCACAAGCGCGCCATTTTCACAAATATATGCGATATCATCCTTCACAGGCTCAAACAATCTGCGCAGATTGGGATACTGCCTGCCGCTGGCTGCCACAAATAAGATTCCCATTTCAGATAGTTTTTTGATCATCCCTACCGCTTCTTTGGAAATTTCCCTTGTCCCCTGCAGAAGCGTTCCGTCCAGATCACTGGCAATGAGTTTCAGCATGATTTCTCTCCTTCACAAATGCCAGCACTTCATTTGGTCTGTCCACTATTTTTTTAGCCTCATGTTCTTCCAGCTCTTTTCTGGGGCGGAATCCCCATGTGACGCCAATCGTAAACATTCCCGCCGCCTTTCCCGTATCCATATCCGTATTGGTATCCCCCAGATACAGACATTCATCCGGTGTGACCCCAAGCCTTTCCGCAATGGCCAGGGCACCAACCGGGGATGGCTTTCTGGGAACCGAAGAGGTCTGCCCTTGTACCGCATGGAACAGCCCTTCACCAAAAATCCGATTCACCACACCCACGGCCGCGTGATGGGGCTTATTGGAAAATACGGCAATGGATATCCCCTCCGCCTTCAGCCCTACCAGCAGTTCTATAATACCGTCAAATGGTTTTACATGATAAAAAGGGTCCTCCTCAAACCACTTCCGATAGAGGGCCTTTGCCTCCTCATAGTCCACCTTTCCGGTACCGCCGGAAGCTTCTAAAATCCGTTTCACCAGTTCATCGGCACCGTCCCCCGCGAAATAGTTATACTCCTGGATCTGCCTCTTTTGGAGTCCGTAATGGCAAAGAAGCCTGTTTCCCACAACACCGATGGATTCCACCGTGTCCGCTATGGTTCCGTCCAAATCAAATATACATGCCCGAATCATGAATGCCACTCCTTTATGTCTATTCCCATATGTTTTAATTCCTGATAAAGCCTGGCCAGGGGAAGGCCCACCACATTACTGTAATCACCGTCTATCTTCTCCACAAACACTGCGGATCTGCCCTGGATCCCATAGGCCCCCGCTTTGTCCATAGGCTCCCCGGTCCTCACATAGGCATCGATCTCCTGCTCAGACATGGGATAAAAAACAACCTCTGTCTTTTCAAAGAAGCTCTTTTCTGTCTCAACGCCATCCTGCCGTAAAAAAAGAGTCACACCTGTGTATACCTGGTGGGTATTGCCCTGGAGACGCTCAAGCATGTCCCTGGCCATACACACGTCCGCAGGTTTACCCAGAATGGAATCCTGAAAAGCCACCACGGTATCTGCTCCGATCACCAGCACATCCCCGGATGTCTTTTCAAAAACCTCCCTGCCCTTGCAGCGGGACAAATCCTGTACCACCTCCCGGGGTAGACTGGATGTCATGATCTCCTCCGCATTGCTCGGACATACATCAAAAGCCACCCCGATCTGCTCCAGCAGCTCCCTGCGTCTTGGAGAAGCACTGGCTAATATTATTTTTCTCATATTTACTCCCTGCTTCCTTCCTCTCAATACTTTTTTAAGTATAGCGTTTCTCCCTCTTCCATGCAATATAATTTTTTGCCAAATTTTTCTTTTGTGTATTACAATATCTGATATTATTTTACCAGAATTTACGAAAAAAGGTACAGGCAGTAGAATCCCGCTGCCCGGCCAAATTTATTTCCCCTTTAAAAAACCGGGGATATAGGATATAATAGACACCAGGAAAACCTCTTACCATTGCTTAACACAGAATCAAGGGAGCGATTTATGAAAATACTTTTTACCGACCTGGACGGCACTCTGCTCAACGATGAAAAACAGATTCCGGAAATCAACTCCACAGCCGTAAAGCAAACACTCTTAAAAGGGAATGCCGTTGTGATCTGCACAGGGCGCTCCTATTTTTCCGCTAAAAAGTTTGTGGACAAACTGGGTCTCGATCAGAAGGGATGCTATGCCATCCTCTACAACGGGGGCATGATCTATGACTGCTGCACCGGAGCCATACTCTATAAAAACACTATGCCCATGTCCTATGTAAAATACATTTTTGAGCAGGCCGCACGTTTTGACCTATACTGCCAGACTTATGAGGGCGACCATGTTGTCACCCCCAAAGACAGACCGGAAGCGGCCCAGTACCACTGGTCCTCCCAGATGGAGGTGCTGGTTGACCCTGACCTTCTTAAGCACCTCAAAGAGGAGCCTGTCAAAGTGCTGACTTCCTGTCTGGATGACAGAAAAAAACATGAGGCATACCGGGATCATATGCTTTTCTGGGCCAAAGGAAAAGTTTCCATCTTCTTCTCCAGTGAATATTATCTGGAGCATGTTATGGAAGGTGTCTCCAAAGGTGCTGCCATCCGCTGGCTCTGTCAATATCTGCATGTGCCCATAGAACAGACCATCGGTGCCGGAGACGCCGAAAATGACCTGTCCATGCTGGATGCCGCAGGCTTTGCCGTATGTATGAAAAACGGCACTCAGGAGGCCAAAGACCATGCGGATTATATCACCATACGGGACAATAACCGGGGCGGCGTGGCTGAGGTCATTGAAAAATTCATGTAAAATTTATGAAATAGGTCTTCCAATCTTCTGTTAAAAAGTATTATAATGGTAATACTAAGAATAGTTATTTGAAAGGAAAGGGATTAATATGGGTAGTTTTGGAAAAAAATTATTGGGTTTTAGTGTGATCGGTGCGGCTGCCGGCGCGGCATTTTATTATTTGAAAAAACAAAAAGAAGAAGATCCTGATCTGGAAGAAGATTTCGCAGATTTCCAGGACAATGTAAAGGAAACCGCTGCGTCTGCCAAAAACGTGGCCAGCAAGCTGAAAGAAAAAGTGGAAAAAACAGTGGAAGAGACTGTAAATAAAGTAAAAGAACACACTGATGACATTCTGGATGACCTGGATGATGAGGACATTTTCGAGGATGACGACATGGATCTGGATGATCTGAAGGAAGATATAAAAGAGACCGCAGAGGATGTCAAAGACGATTTAAAAGATGCTGCCGAGACCGCTAAAGACGGAGCTGCAGAAACCGCCAGGGACGTGAAGGACGCTGTGGAAAAAAGCGTAGAACAGGTGTCTGAGGATCTGAAGGCAAGAATGGAAAACGCCAAAAAAGCTATGGAAAACAGCAGTTCCGAGAATACAGAAAAAACAGAAGAATAAATAACGCAGCAGTTCATCTCTCTGCATTGCTGCGGAATATCATAGAAACCCCGGGCGGCCTGTACAGGCCGTTTCCCGGGGTTTCTGTCTCTTGTTTTACTCCTGACCGGCATCCAGATGCTCCAGTATCCGCCGTTTATACTCTAAAAATCCCTCTGTCAGATTAAAGTTACCGGGTCTTGGACGCGGTTCCTGTATGCGTATTTCCCCGGTGATGCGTCCCGGTTTACCGGTGAGCAGATAGATCCTGTCTGACAATACTATGGCCTCGTCAATGTCATGGGTTATAAAGATCGTGGACAGATGGATCTGCTCCATCACCTGCAGGTACCACTCATGCATGGCACGCTTGGTCAGAGTGTCAAGAGCTGAAAACGGCTCGTCCAAAAGGGCCAGTTTCCGGGAAAACAGATAGGTCCGAAGAAGGGCTGCCCTCTGGCGCATACCGCCGGAGAGCTGGCTGGGATACTTCTTCTGCGTCCCTTCCAGCCCGAATTCCTGAAAATAAGGCTGTACCTTTTCCCGTGCAGCCTTTTTCTTTTCTCCTTTTATGAGAAGAGGAAGGGCTGCATTATCCTCAATGGTCCTGTATGGGAGCAGCATGTCTTTCTGAAGCATATAGCTTACATTTCCGGGACAGCCGGTAATCTCCTTCCCATCCAGAAAAACATGTCCCTCTTCCGGTTTCTCCAGGCCGGAGATCACATTAAAAAGGGTTGTTTTACCGCCTCCGCTGACCCCTAAAAGGCATACCAGCTCCTGGTCATGAAGTTCAATGGTAATATCCTCCAGGATCTTTACTCCGTCAAAAGATTTACTCACATTTGAAACCTTTAGTTCCGCCATATCTTACCTCCGGAGATCTGTTTATTCCGGCAGATAGTCATTGGAAAATCCCGCGTTTTCCGGAATCTCTGCCTCTGACAATCCGTTTTCATTTAACCAGCTGTAGAAGGCATTCCATCTGGCCGGGTCTATATATCCCCACTGACTGACCTCTGCCTTATACTGGTCTTTTAAGTATTCCTGGCTGGCCTTCACCAGTTTTTCATCCAGTTCCGGGGAAGCTTTCAGAAGAATATCCGCCGCTTTGTCCGGGTCCTCAATGGCCTCCTCATATCCTTGTTTCACAGCCCTTAAAAACGCCTTAGCCGTATCCGGCTCCTTTTCCAGAAACTCATTGTTGGCGATCACCACCGGTGTGTAGTAATCAAATACAGGATTGACGTCCTTAAACGCAAAATAATCCGTCTCCAGGTCCGCAGTCTCTGTGGCGATCCCTGCCCATGCGTAGAAGGTCCATATGGCATCCACGGATTTGGATCTGAGGGCAGATACTTCGTCTGTGACAGTGCTTGGGATCAACTCTACTTTTGAGAAATCCCCTCCGTCTTTTTCCACCACATTTTGCAGCATAGCTTTCTCAATCGGCCCGTCCCAGGTTGCATATTTCTTTCCTTCCAGACCTTTCGGGTTATCCATCCCCTCCCCTTTTCTGGAAATGATGCCGGACGTATTATGCTGGATCAGTGCAGCTACCGCTGTGTTTGGCAGAGCATTTTTCCCGGCCACACCCGGAGCCATACTGTCCTGGAAGGAGACGCCAAACTGCGCCTTTCCTGATGCCACCAAAGCATCCGCCCCATCCTCCGGAGGCTGTACGATCTCCACATCAAGGCCTTCTTTTTCAAAATAGCCCTTCTCTTTTGCAACATAAAATCCGGTGTGATTGGTATTCGGCGTCCAGTCCAGCACGAACGTGATCTTCTCCAAATCCTTTGAACCACTGTCTTTATCCTCAGTATTTTCAGCGGCAGAATCCTTGTTTCCCTTGTCCTCACCGCTGCCGCAGGCAGTCATGGATGTGAGCACACAGGCGGCAAGGAAAGCTGCCAGAATCTTCTTTTTCATTTAATCGTCCTCTCTTTTCTGTCTTATTTTACCTTTTCCCAGGGCATGCATTTTTTCTGCAGGATATCCACCAGCTTCATGAGAAGAAGGCTGATAATGGATATTAGAAAAATAACAGCAAACATTTTATCAAAAGCAAACGCCTTTTTCACACGGATCATATACACGCCAAGCCCGGAAAACCCGCCAAGCCACTCAGAGATGACCGCACCCACAACAGAATAGGAAGCGGAAATGCGGAGGCTGGCAAAAAAACGGCCCATGGCGCCAGGCATTTTAATATATCTGAATATCTGGAGACTGCCTGCCCCCATGCTTTTTAAAAGATTCATCATATCCTTATCCGCAGAACGGAAGCCCTCCAGAAGTCCTATGGTGATAGGGAAGAAGGTCACGATCACGATCAGGATGACCTTTGGCAGCATCTCGTACCCGAACCACAGCACAAGAAGCGGTGCTATAGCCACTGTGGGCACGGTCTGGGTAATGACGATGAGCGGATAGAAGGCTTTGTAAAGCTTTTCAAAATGATCCATGAGAACCGCCATGATAAACCCAAAAGCCACACCGCAGAAAAGTCCCGCTGCCGCCTCAAGAAGCGTAACCCCGGAATTTTCCATGAGCAGCGGAAATTCACTGACAAAGGCTTTCACCACCTGCACCGGCGAGGGAAGCATGAAGTTGGGGACCAGACCAGCCATGGAGACAAACTGCCAGATGATCAGGATAGCAGACAGGGCCGCCGCTGCCCAGAGCTTACTGGTGGTGCTTTGTAACTTTTTTCTCAATGGTCAGCACATCTCCTTCTGGCTTATAAGACACTTTGATATAGGCCGCTACAGAAGGCGCGCCTGCACGGACTGCAATATGCTGGCATTCTTTTACAATATCCATCAGTTCATCGTAGTCACCTTCAATGGCCGTCTCAAAAGGCCCTACATAATAGTTCAGCCCTGTACTCTTAATATAGCCGATCACCTCGTCCACAATACGGATCAATTCCTCGTCATTCTCTGCCTCCGGCAATGTCTGGATCGCTACACTTGCATTCATTTTCATTTCCTCCTTAGAATCTTTATAAGTTTCACTTTTTTTCTGCGGGGATCTTTGCTATCCCATAGAAAGCGCACAATGTGGACTTTCTATTCACATAAACAAAAGCTCCCGGCAGGTTTTACCTGAACAGGAGCTGGTTATCAGAACAAATGCGCACCGGCCTGCGGTGCCTCTCTTATGCTCCCTACGCCGGCATTACCCGGATCAGGTTAAGGGTGAAAAACGATTACGGTTTTACTCTCAGCCGGACTTCTCTCCAGCTCCCCTGTTGTCTTCTCAAGTGTACTTCATTGTAAAATAATTGTCAAGTCAATCCTCCTGCCCTTCTATTTTTTCTCTTCCGTTCCAGGCTTCCGCAAGCCTTTTCATGCCTTTCTCCAAATCTTCCTCCGACATGGTGGCATATCCCAGAAGAACCGTTGCCGGCATTTGAGGCGCCTTACCGCTGACCAGGAATTCGGACAATCCGTAAACTCTGACACCGGCTTTTGCTGCCATTTCCACTGCTTCCTGTTCGGATGATCCGTTTTTAAAATGTATCAGAAGATGGACCCCCGCATTTTCACCGGAACAGGTGCACACGTTTCCCATGTCCTCTTTCAGCCAGTGCAGGAGCAGGTCATGTTTTCCTTTATAGAGGCTGCGCATTCTGTTTAAATGCCGCTCGTAATAGCCTTCCCTCAAAAAAAGCTCAAGAATCTTCTGATCCGCCCTGGAAACCGTGACGGAGAAGGGGTTCTCCCCCCTTAGATACCGCTGCATCAGTTTCTTTGGCAGTACCATATAACTGATTCGGATGGAGGGTGCAATAGACTTTGAGAAAGTTCCAAGATAGATGACCCGCTCCTCCTTATCAAATCCCTGTAAGGCAGGTATAGGCTTTCCTTTGTAGCGGAATTCACTGTCATAGTCATCTTCTATGATGTAGCGATCTCCCCTCCCCGCCCATTTCAGGAGGGACAGGCGGCGTTTCAGGGGCATGACCGTCCCCATGGGAAACTGGTGGGAGGGCATGACATAGACCATATCTGCTCCGGTTAGCTCCAGGTCATGTACATCAATGCCCTGTGTGTCCTGGTTCACAATACATCTCTCAAATCCCATATGCCCGAAGTCATGCCAGGCGCTTCTGTATGTAGGGTTCTCCATGGCAATTTTTCTGTCCTTCCCAAGGATCGTGCAGAGCAGCATCAAAAGATAATCATTCCCAGCCCCCACAAGAATCTGTTCCGGTTGGCAGTGAACACCCCTGGCCTGATAGAGATACGCGGAGACAGCCTGTCTAAGGGACAATTCCCCGCAGGGGTCCCCCAGCGAGAAGAGCGCATCCTGTGCATCTGTCAAGACCTGCCGCGACAATTTCCGCCATGCGTTGTGAGGAAAACTGCCGGGGGCAATTCCGTTCAGGGCAAAATCGTAAGCGTATTTGGCCCTGTCCGTCTCTGTCTTTCGTTCCTCCCCCATGCCCGCCCTGTGCCGGACACCTTTTTGAGGGTTGTCAGACCATGCTTGTCTTCCTGCTTCACGCGTTTCCTGTCTTCTGCCTGTGCCGTAATAGAGCCCTTCGATGTCGCATACAAAATATCCCTTACACGGGACCGCCTCAATATATCCCTCTGAGACCAGCTGGTCATAGGCCAAATCCACGGTACTCCTGCTCACGGACAGATTCCCCGCAAGTGCGCGGGAGGACGGCAGCCGCATTCCTGCGGCAAGCCGTCCTTCCTGGATTTCCTGTTTAAAATATTCACATATCTGTTCATACAAAGGCGCTTCCGCCTTAGTGTCCAATGAAATAATCAAATCGTTCATTCTTTTTTCTCTAATTCATGGTCAATGGAAAATATGCACTATAATTTAAAAGAGCTTTTCAAAGAGACGATCCGGTTAAAGACCGGCTCTCCCGGTTTGGAATCATGGCAGTCTGCACAGAAAAAGCCGTTTCTCACAAACTGGAAGCTGTCATACGCCTCGGCCTCGGCCAGCGCCGGCTCCACATAACAGTCTTTCAGCACCACCAGAGAGTTGGGGTTCAGGTTCAGGCTGCCGTCCTCTTTGTTATAGACCCCCTTCTCCTCATCCACAATATTCTCATACAGGCGGCATTCCGCTTTTGCTGCGGTTTTCCTGGCTACCCAGTGAATGGTTCCTTTTACTTTTCTACCGTCAGGGGAATTTCCTCCCTTTGACTCCGGATCGTAAGTGCAGTGAACTACCGTTATATTGCCGTTTTCATCTTTCTCAAATCCGGTACATTTTACAAAGTAAGCGTTCATGAGACGCACTTCATTATCCGGATAGAGACGTTTGTATTTTTTCGGTGGTACTTCCATGAAGTCCTCACGCTCAATATACAGTTCTCTTCCAAAAGGTACTTTTCTGCTGCCAAGTTCCGGGTTTTCCATGTTGTTGGCAACCTCCAGATATTCTATCTGGTCCTCCGGGTAATTGTCAATCACCAGTTTCAGCGGATCTAAAACGGCCATCATACGAGGTTTTTTCATCTTCAGGTCCTCGCGGATGCAGTATTCCAGCATAGCGTAATCCACGGAGCTGTTGGCCTTTGACACACCGCAGAGATCCACAAACATTTTGATGGATTCCGGTGTAAATCCACGTCTTCGCAGAGCGGCAATAGACACCAGACGGGGATCATCCCATCCGTCCACAATGCCGTCCTCAACCAGTTTCTTGATATAACGCTTTCCGGTCACCACATTGGTCAGGTACAGTTTTGCGAACTCGATCTGCTTGGGCGGATGCGGGTATTCCAGTTCCTTCACAACCCAGTCGTAAAGAGGACGGTGGTCCTCAAATTCCAGGGTACAGATAGAGTGAGTCACACCCTCAATGGCATCCTCAATGGGATGGGCAAAATCATACATGGGGTAAATACACCATTTGTCCCCGGTATTGTGATGTGTCATATGAGCCACGCGGTAGATGACCGGATCTCTCATATTGATATTAGGGGAAGCCATGTCGATCTTGGCGCGGAGCACCTTGCTCCCGTCCTCGAACTCCCCGTTTTTCATGCGCTCAAACAGGTCCAGGTTTTCCTCTGTGCTCCTGTTTCTATATGGGCTTTCCTTGCCGGGTTCCGTGAGGGTTCCCCGGTATTCACGGATTTCCTCTGCAGATAAGTCACAGACAAAAGCCTTGCCTTTTTTGATCAGTTTTACGGCTGCCTCATACATCTGTTCAAAATAATCGGACGCGAAATACAGACGGTCCTCCCAGTCTGCTCCCAGCCATTTAATATCCGCTTTAATGGATTCCACAAATTCCACTTTTTCTTTTGTGGGGTTGGTATCATCAAAACGCATATTGAATTTGCCGTGATATTTCTGTGCCAGACCGTAGTTGAGCAGGATAGATTTTGCATGTCCGATATGCAGATATCCGTTGGGTTCCGGTGGAAAACGGGTACAAATCTCCTCGTACTTTCCTTCCTCTAAATCCTTGTCGATAATCTGTTCAATAAAGTTTTTAGAAACGGTTTCTTTTGCTGTTTCCTTTTCCACTTACAGTTCCTCCATCATCTATATTTATGGTAATTTTTTGTCTATGAAATATACTACCATAAAAATGGTAATTTTCAAAGGCTTTACAGGAAAAAATTTAAAAGGGCCGCTGTCAGGCTTTTTCTCAAGCGATTCCTGCCCAAAACCTGACAACGGCCTTATCTTTCCCCAGAAGCCCAATCTGCCGGCCCCTGTTCTTTCATTGATCAGCTCTATTACGGAATCATGTACCTGTAATCAGATATGACTGCATCCATAATCTTCCGAAGTCCTGCCGGAACCGCGGGATTTTCATCCTCCAAAAGGATTTCCACCGGTCCGCCGAAAAGGCGCACCTTTACCCGTTTCTCTTTCCTGTCAAGGACCACAAAACCGTTGTTCTCACTGTCTTCCATGTCAGCCTCATCTGCAAATAAGGTAAATTTGTCTTTATAAGGAGCACTGGAGTACGGGCAGAATGTCTTACAGTTGCCGCACTCGTTGCACATGTAATCCACATGGACAATCTGGCGCATAGCCATACCGGGAACTTTGACGGCAATATTGGCTCTGTTTGGACATACATCCGTACAGTTCTCACAGACAGCCGCACAGTTCAGACATCTGCCGCTTTCTTTGGCCGGTTCCTTTTCACTGTCCAGTAAGCCTTTTTTGCTGTAACAGGATTCCTCACAGCCCTCTTTTTTGAGTTCAGAAACGACTTTCTTCTGAAGGAACGCTGCCGCCGCTTTCTGCGCATCCCGGATTCCTTCCACCACCGTTGCCGGACCGCCCAGACCGTCACCGATCACATAGATACCGCTGCAGGCTTCCAGTGTGGCACTGTCTGCCACAACCTTTCCTCTGTTGTCAAGAGGAAGTCCGTTCGCTTGGTAAAGCGCAGTATCCACACGCTCTCCTACAGCCGCGATCACTGTATCTGCAGGCACGGTTTCCTCCTCGCCGGTCTCTTCCACAGAAGCTCTTCCGGAAGCATCCATCTCCCCCAGTTTCATCTTCCTGCACAGCAGTTTTCCATCTTCCATAGATACCGGGGACAACAGTTCTTTAAACTCAATGCCTTCCTCCTGTACCAGTGTCAGTTCTTCCGCGTCAGCAGGCATATAACGTCTGGTTCTTCTGTATACCAGATAGACATGCTCCACACCTTTTGTGCGCTTGGCTGCTCTGGCTGTATCCATGGCTGTGTTGCCTCCGCCGATGACAACCACGTGTTTACCGAGTTCCACATCCCCATCTTTTACCTTGAACTCTTTCAGGAATTCTGCAGCGTCCACAGGTTCCCCTTTTTCCAGCTTTAATACGCCCGGTTTTCCGGCTCCTGCGGCGAAAAATACAGCGTCAAAGCCCTGGTCTTTCAGCTCTTTGGCAGAAGATACTTCTCTTCCAAGCTCCACTTTTACACCCATTTTGCGGATGATGGCAGCGTCTTTTTCTATGGCTTCCTTTGAGATCCTGAAATCCGGGATCACGTGTGCCACGACTCCGCCCAGAGCATTTTCTTTTTCAAAAATAGTAACATCTGCACCGCCTCTTGCCAGGAAATAAGCCGCTGCCATTCCGGTGGGGCCGCCGCCGATAACTGCTGCTTTTTTGCCTGCTGTCCTTTCAGGAACAGCCAGTTTTTCCATTACCGCATCATAGGCTTTTTCGGCTGCTTTAAGCTTTACATTCCGGATGTGCACAGATTCTTCATAGAAGTTCCTGGTACATTTGTTCATACAGTTATGGGCACAGATCGTTCCGGTGATAAATGGAAGGGGATTCTTGTCAAGGATCACTTCCAATGCCTCCTCATATTTACCTGCAGAGGCAAGTTCCATATAATTGCTCACATCCTGATGAATGGGACATCCAGCCTCACACGGAGCCATAAAACAGTCCATAAGTGGAACATTGTCCTGAACCTTGCGGTTTGGAAGGGGCTTTATGGGTTTTACATGGTGCACATCACGTTTGGCATCCTCGGCAAGTTTTGTGACCGCCTCCACGTCCACACCGGCAAAGGGTTTCAGGCCATCCTGCGCCAGCAGTTCAGCCATCTGTGTACTGCGGTTATATCCGCCCGGTTTTAAAAGGGTGGTCGCCACGGTCACAGGCCAGATACCAGCTCCCACGATCCTGGATATATTGAAATAATCCGCACCGCCGGAATAGGCGATCCGCAGGCGTCCGTCAAACTCTTTTGAAAGCTTTGCCGCCAGGGAAATAGACAGCGGGAACAATGCCTTGCCGGACATATACATTTCTTCGCTGGGCAGTTCCTCTCTGGTCACATCCACAGGGAAGGTATTGGTTATTTTCACCCCAAAGGACAGCCCCAGTCCCTCCGAAAGCTTCATAAGCCTTGTGAACATGGGAACCGCGTCCGCATACTGCAGGTCATCCTTAAAGTGGAAATCGCCGAACATCATATAATCATATCCCATGTCATCCATGGTCTTTCTGGCAAATTCATATCCCAAAAGAGTGGGATTACATTTCACAAAGGTATTGATATGCTTTTCTGTGAGCAGGTAGTTGGCTATGCTCTCGATCTCATGAGGCGGACATCCGTGAAGGGTGGAAATAGTGGCGGAATTACATATGTCCTCCGGGATTGCTTCCACATCTTCTTTTGTATATTTCTCAAATCTGCCGATATTTTCAAGCAGCCATTTCCTGCATTCTGCAAATGTGGCATCCTGACCTGCATGCATCATAGTGTCAATGAAATGATTTATTTTTTCTGATTTGATCCCTGCCAGGTCATAACCCACGCTGATATTGAACTGGAATCCGTCCTGGGCCCCCAGACCCAGCTCTTTTGCCATTACATGCAGGGCAAACCATGCTTTAATATACTCGCTCATGGCATCCGGCACCGTAAGCTCTGTGGACCATTCACAGTTATACCCCTCATCCTCAGCCAGGATACAGGGTTTGTTCACGCAGGCGGACAACTCCGCACCGTCCATGATCTGCACGGTCTTCAGCTCAAAGAAACGGCTGCCTGTATAATATGCCGCAATAATGTTCTGAGCAAGCTGTGTATGCGGACCGGCTGCGGGGCCTATGGGAGTCTCCAGATTTCTTCCGAAGATCTCCGCTTCTGCCTCTTTTGCCACGTACTTTTTATGTGTTCCGAACACCGTTTTACTGGCCTTGTTTTCCTCCAGGATCCAGTCCATGATCTGAGAAAACGGCATACATGTCATCTTATCGCCCATAATAAAAACCTCCCATAAATACCTTATCTTCCATTAATAGAATCTGCTAATTTCTTTGCTTCTTCCCTGCATTTCGCCATAACTTCCGCTTCATCCGCAGCCAGAACTTCCCTGTCTTTCATAAGGATCTTACCGTTACAGATCGTGGTGCTTACCTGTCTTCCGCTCATGCCGAACAGTACATGGCTGTTGATATTTCCTGCGTGCATAGGGGTAAGCGGATCATAATCCATGACGATCACATCTGCTGCCGCACCCTCTTTTAACACACCCAGCTCTTTTTTAAAGTAGCGGCCTGCTATCCCGGCATTGCCCTCAAAGAGCATCTTGGGAACTTCTCCCCATGCTGCATTGGGGTCACAGAGATGGTGTTTGTGAAGGACATTTGCCACCTTGTAGGATTCCAGCATATCATGGGTATATCCGTCTGTGCCAAGTCCGGTCAGGATCCCCTTCTCCACGATCTTCATGGTTGGAGGACATCCGCAGGCATTTCCCATGTTGGATTCGGGGTTATGTACTACCATAGTATCTGTCTCTTTCAGCAAATCCATCTCATGTTCATTGATGTAAATGCAGTGCCCCAGAAGTGTCTTCTCCCCCAGGATCCCGCAGTCCATCAAACGGTCCACGATCCTTTTTCCGTAATGCTTCAGGCAGTGGTGCAGATCTTCAATCCCCTCCGCCACATGAATGTGATAACCGACTCCCTCAGGCTTGTGCGCTGCCGCCATTTCCATTGTCTCATTGGAAATAGTAAAGGATGCGTGCATTCCCATCATACCGGCTATCATATGGCTGTCATCTGCCAGCGCATGGCGTGCGAATCTTTCATTCTCCAGCACAGACTCACGGGCCTTCTCCATCCCGTCCCTGTCGGAAATCTCGTAACAGAGGCAGGTGCGGATCCCCAGGTCTTTTGCTGCCTCACTGATGGCAAACAGACTGTCAGGTATCTGACAGAAGCTGGCATGGTGGTCAAATACGGTGGTCACACCATTTTTAATGCTGTCCAGATACGTGGCGTAGGCGCTGTATTTTGTGCCTTCCAGTGTCAGATGCCGGTCTATGGTCCACCACATACCGTCCAGAATATCCAGAAAACCGTGGGGGTCGTAACCGTCTATGGACAGGCCTCTTGCAAAGGCACTGTAAATATGCTCATGGGCATTGATAAATGCCGGCATGATCACCCCGCCTTTTGCATCCACATACTCTGCATCCGGAAATTCTTTTCTAAGTTCCGCTTCGTCCCCAGCCTTTTTCACCACGCTGCCATCCAGAACTACTGCGCCGTGTTCAAAAAAAGGCGCCTGGTCATCTCTTGTCACAAGCCTTCCGTTCCCAATCATTAACATAGCTTATACCTCCTTGCGCATTCCATACTTGATAGTATTTTGCATTTCCCATATTTATTAATTCCAGTTTATCATTACATAGCAGTAATAGCAAGTGTTTTTCTAAAAATTTTTGAGGTATCACAAATTTTTTTGTATTTCTCCCGGAATGTCTGTTTTTCCTGTTAAAATATACGCAGACACAAAGATTTTTCAGGTAAAATGTAACTGTCCGCATAAGAAAAAGCCATCATGGATTTCCTCTGTGGGATATCCGTGACGGCCTGTTTCTCAGTCTCTTTTTAACATGAAATTTACCATGGCTGTTGCCAGGAGTTTTCCGCTGTTCTCAGAACGGCATTCTGTATGTATATGCGCAAGATGTTTTCCTATTCTGTCTGCTTTTGCTGTCACCAGCAGTGCATCCTCCCTGGTTCCGGGAAGCAGATAATTGATGTTCAGGTTAATGGTGGGGGTCACTGCGCATCCGGTCAGGCTGCGTGTAAGCGCTCCGCTGGTGGTATCTATTGCTGCCGCTATAAGCCCTCCGTGCATGGTAGACATGTGGTTCAGCTCCCATTCCTGTATGGGATAACGCAGGGTCAGGGCATGATCTGCGGCACTGCAGGAATGAAATTCCAGTCCCATTTTGCAGTAGAGATGTTCCGGGTTCACAGGGTACATTTTTTCTATATCACGCTGAATCTCTGTTTCCATTTTTATCTGTTTTTCTTCCGTAGTCATATATTCCCTTTCTGTTCCAGCAGCATTTCTTCCAAATTCTGCAGAGGCACTGCAGGACTGTACAGGTATCCCTGATACTGGCTGCATCCCATGCTTTCCAAAAGGCTGCGGATTTCCTCTGTCTCCACGTATTCCGCCATCACCTCAAAATCCAGGTTCCTGCCAAGAGCGATGATGGAGGATACGATCTCCTGATTTCTTTTATTGCCCACAATCCCTCTGACAAGGCTGCCGTCCAGCTTGACAGCATAAAAACTGTTGTGCTGCAGATACTTCAGGCTGGTCCGCCCCATACTGAAATCATCCACAGCCGCCATAATCCCCGCTGCTTTCAGCCTGCCGATATGCTGAGGAATCTCCTCCATTTTGTCCACTGCCGATTCCTCTGTGATCTCCAGACAGTAATATCCGGCCACACCGTACGACTCTGCCATCCGTATGACTTTTTCCACAAACCGGGGAGAATTCAACTGCTCTCCCGATATATTGGCGGATATGGTGACCGGGCTTCCAAGGGTCAGAAGCCTGCTGCACGCTTTCATGGAAATCTCTATAACACATTCCGTGAGCCTGTCAAAGAATCCGTCCTCCTGGGCAAGTGCCACGGCCAGAGGCGGATAAACTGCCTCTCCCATGTACCTCCACCGCAAAAGTGCCTCTGCACCTGTCATTTTACCTTCACAGTTAAACTGGGGCTGATATCCCATGGTCAGGTTCTTCTTCTCCACATCAATCCGAAGCTGGGCTGCCATATTTCTTGCCAGTATTCCCATGCTGTCCCGCCTGTCAAGAAGGCTTAGCGCCGTACCTGTCTTATTCTGTTCTTTCAGATATTCTGTCAGCTCGTTCCGCAGCATCTCCGCCTGAAGTTCTCCCACCCGCTCAGAGAGCTTGACAAAGGGTGTATAAATGGCTATGCCCACCAGCACGATCACCACCTGTACTGCCACACCCCTCCAGGACCCGGATGCCAGATAGCCGCTGAAAAAAACCGGTGTGGTCCATGTGATAGTCTCCTTCATGACCGGAAGAAATCCACATACCGTGGCGCCATAGGAAAGCAGCAGGGAACACAGGGGCGTCAGGATAAAAGGAATGATCATAATTGGGTTCAATACTATGGGAAGTCCGTACACAAGGATCTCATTGATATTAAAAAAGACTGCCGGTGCTGCCGAACGGGCAAGCTGCCGGTTATCTCTGCTCCCTGTAAACAGCAGCAGTGCCAGCACAAGACAAATGGAAGTGCCGCATCCGCCGATCAAAGCATAATTATCCAAAAAAGATTTTGAAATGACGGTCCCTGTAACTGCATCGTTCGGCACCAGATATGTCTGGGACACCTGTTCTAAAGCATTTCCGCCGTGTATCCCGAAGGCCCACAGCACATCCAGCACAAGCACATACAGGACACCTGCCCCCAAACCGTCATTGATGTTGTGGAAAAGCTCCACAATAGAATTAGTGATCAGATCATTTAAATTATCTGCTTTAAAAATCGTCTGTATCAGAAGATTCATTGCCACAAAAAGAAGCGCGCAAAATAGAAGCGGATAAATGGTGGACAGCGAATTTCTGTAATCCACATCTGAACCGGCGGAGCGAAACTTAAACGCCGGAGACACTTTTTCACAGAAGAAGTAAAAGATCCTGGTGCCGGCAACCGCGGCAAACATTGCTGTAAATACCCCCACCGGACCCAGATCACTTAATTCCATGGAACCGCCCGCCGCGCCAAAGGACACCGCAAAACAAATGGCAGATACCACCATGGCCATGACCTGAAGAAACTGGTCTTTGTTTTTCATGGTTGCGGCATAGTAATAACTGATGCTCATTACCAGATAAACCGACATAAATCCCACAGTGGAATCAAAGAGAAAACTTAATATCTGATACAGCACACCCCCTGCCCACTTTTCTATAAATGTCTGAATCACAGGCACCGGAAAGCTTCTGAAGAGCAGCGCAAAAGCCCCCACCAGCAGAGCGGGAATCAATAGTGTAAATCCTTTTCGGATGGAGGAGATGACACTGTTATTTTCTATTCTGTAAATCGTCCTTAATACTTTTCCATACATAAACGGCCCCCTCTGCCACCCCAAAATAAACCCGGGGTAAAATCATAATCTCGCATATTATATTTTACATGCCCGGACTATCTTTTGCAATCTAAAATCGGCAGGTTTCCCCCATTATTCCCCTTCCAAAATATACCAGTACAACAATCCGAAAGGGGCTTTCTTACAGTCCGAAAGGAAACGGTACAGGCCTGCCCCAATATTTTGATGTGCTCTAATATTCCACTTGGAGCAGTGTCAATCCCTGGGCAGGAGCTGTGAATCCGGCTGATTCTCTGTGGCAGGCCAGCAGAATATCCGTCATTTCCTCCGGCTTTCTGTCCCCTCTTCCCACTTCCACCAGGGTTCCCGTAAGAATTCGCACCATGTTGTAGAGAAATCCATTCCCGGTGTATGTGATTCTCAGTTCCCCGGGCAGTGATTCCACGTCAATGCCGTAAATGGTCCGCACTGTGGATTTTTTCATTTTCTTGTTGGAGCAGAAGCTTTTAAAGTCATGGGTGCCTGTCAGCAGTTGAGCTGCCCTTTTCATGGCATCCACATCAAACTCCTCGTGTAGAGGGTACTGATACTTTCTTTCAAAGACATTCTTGTGATGCCCTGCTGCGATCCTGTACTGATATATCTTTTTCTTAGCCAGAAGACGGCTGTGAAACTGCTCGTCAACCCGGCTTACTCTCTCAATCCCTATATCCTCCGGCAGATAGCGGTTCAGGTATGCGCATATCTCCTCAGGGCTTTTATCTGTTTCCATGTGTACATTCGCCACCTGTCCTTTGGCATGCACGCCTGCATCTGTTCTGCCCGCGCCGTCTATCCGGACCGGTATCTCCAGCATTCTGGACAGGACCTCCTCAATTTTCCCCTGAATGGTATTGCCAGTGGTTTTCTGCCTCTGCCAGCCCTCATAGCGTGTTCCGTCATACTGTATATCCAGTCTGTAATTCATTTTATATCCCTCTTCTCATAATATGCCTTCGTTTTTGTCTATTCTATCAGACATCCCCTTCGACGAAAAGGGAAAAATTTCAATTTTTCTCTTGACAAATCCACTTTCACCTACTATAGTGATAAACATAAAATAAATAATTGTAACAGCGAAACCGTAGAATAAGAGTAGTAGATATCCAGGTTTTATTGATAACGGCAGAGTAAACTGTCGGCAGAGAGTCTTAAAATGGTGGGATTAAGATAATAGAACGGATATTGAATGGACTTATGAGGTCGGGAAGAAAGGAATTAGTTTCCAAGTAATGCCCGACGGGATGTTCACCCGTTATCAAGGAACCGTGTATGGAAGTACATGAACAGAGTGGATGATCAATTCATCAAGCCGGGTGGTACCGCAAAAGATTGTATAACAAGCTTTTGTCCCTGCAGAAATTGCAGAGGCAGAAGCTTTTTTTATTGCTGCAGTCCTCCCCAGAGTGTGTCGGAATGCATTTTCAGACATACTCTAACTCCATCTCCGGGATTCGCGCCATAAGAAAGGAGAACATAATTATGAAAAAGATTCCGCACAGAGTATATTTAACAGAGGAACAGATGCCAAAACAGTGGTATAACCTGAGGGCAGATATGAAAAATCTTCCCGACCCCCTTTTAAATCCGGGCACAGGCAAACCCATCACCGAGGAGGAACTTTATCCCGTATTCTGTGAAAAGCTGGCACACCAGGAACTGGACAATACAACCCGTTACATTGATATTCCGGAAGAGATCCAGGAATTTTATAAAATGTACCGTCCCTCCCCTCTCATCCGTGCCTACAACCTGGAAAAACACCTGGACACCCCGGCTAAAATTTACTATAAATTTGAGGGCAGCAACACTTCAGGAAGCCACAAGTTAAACTCCGCAGTAGCGCAGGCCTATTACGCAAAGGAACAGGGCTTAAAAGGACTGACAACAGAGACTGGTGCAGGTCAGTGGGGAACTGCTCTGGCAGAAGCCTGCTCTTTCTACCATCTGCCCCTGATCGTCTATATGGTAAAATGCTCCTACGAGCAGAAGCCCTTCCGCAAATCCGTGATCCATACTTTTGATGCGGAAATCATTCCAAGCCCAAGTGAGACTACAGAGATCGGCCGTAAGATCCTGGCTGAAAATCCAGGCACTTCAGGAAGCCTTGGCTGTGCCATCTCCGAGGCTGTGGAAAAAGCAGTTTCCACGGACGGATACAAATACGTGCTGGGTTCTGTGCTGAACCAGGTACTGCTTCACCAGTCCATTATCGGTCTGGAATCCAAAGCAGCCATGGAACTGCTGGATGAATACCCGGATGTGGTGGTAGGATGTGCAGGCGGCGGTTCCAACCTGGGCGGCCTGATCGCACCGTTTATGCAGGATAAACTCACAGGAAAAGCAAGCCCCCGCATTGTGGCAGTGGAACCTGCATCCTGTCCGTCCCTGACCCGCGGTAAATACGCTTATGATTTTTGTGATACAGGAAAAGTGACGCCTCTGGCCAGAATGTACACCTTAGGCTGTGACTTTATCCCATCCGCAAACCACGCAGGCGGCCTGCGTTATCACGGCATGTCTCCTATCCTCTCCAAGCTGTATCATGATGGCTTTATGGAGGCAATTTCCGTAGAACAAAGTAAAGTGTTCGAGACAGCCACCATGTTTGCAAAGCAGGAGACCATTCTTCCTGCACCTGAATCTGCACATGCCATCTACGGTGCCGTACAGGAGGCTCTGAAATGCAAAGAATCCGGGGAAGCCAAAACGATTCTCTTCGGCCTGACAGGAACCGGATATTTCGATATGTATGCGTACCAGTCCTATATGGACGGAACAATGAAAGATTATATTCCCACGGATGCGGAGCTGGAAAAGAGCTTTGCAAGACTGCCTAAGATACCTGGAATCCAGGAATAAAAACGGATACAAAAGCCCGGTTTTTCAGATTTTCAGTCTGAAAAACCGGGCTTTAACTATGGACTGTATTCCTGTCAGCCATCAATCTTTATGATAAGAATCGTGGGTATTACAATAAACAGAATAATACATCCACCAATGACAATATTCATATGTAAAGTTGAAATTTCATTGGGGAATATTATGTTGTCAAGAAGAATCCATGTAGGAGTCCCTATGCTGCGGAATAGCCATGCAGCAAATTCCCCTGTGGTAAAAGGGCCCCAAAATTCAGGCGCTCACATCTGACTCTTCCAACCGCACAGCAGGCACACCTTCATCCACAGGTAGTTTTTTCAGAAATGACGCTACCAGAGGAAGAGAGATAGCAAAGGTCAGGACATCCGCCACTGCCTGCGCGATCTGGACCCCTCTCAGCCCCATCACTGCCGGCAGTATGAGAATGAGGGGAATAAAGCAGATCCCGCTCCTGAGCGCAGAGAGAAGGGATGCTTTTTTGCTCTCGCCCACACTCTGCAGCATCATGTTGGTACAGACAGAAAGGGGCTGAAAGAAGAAAGCAATGCACTGACATCGAAGGGCAAAGACACCGATGGCGATTACCTGGGGGTCATCCCGGAACACCCCGATGATGCCTGAGGATACGAAAAGGCAGATAATCGCAAAGCTTCCAAGCATGACCTCCCCTGAGCCTGCCGTAAACCAGAACCCCTTCTTTACACGGGAATATTTCCCGGCGCCGTAATTGAATGCCGCCACCGGCTGAAATCCCTGACCCAGACCCAGTCCTACTGAGAATACCAGCATGCAGATCCTGTTCACAATACTCATAGCCGCCACTGCCGCGTCTCCATACACTGCTGCCTGATGATTGAGGAGCATGGTGGACACACTGCCCAGCCCCTGCCGGATCAGACTTGGAAATCCTGTCGCAACGATCAGCCCCACCTCGCGGATATCCCTTGTCATAAGCCGTATGGACAATCTGCTCTGTGTCTTCTTCGCCACAAACATATAGAGAAGGATAAAAAAGCTGATCATCTGGGAAAGAGCTGTGGCAAGCCCGGCGCCCAATACCCCCATATTCAGGCCGAACATGAGGATCGGGTCACCTATCATATTCAGAATGCCGCCTGTTGTCAGTCCTATCATGGCATAAGCTGCCATGCCCTCGTATCGCAGAATATTGTTCAGCACACAGCTCCCCGTCATAAAAGGACCTGCCAGCAGAATAAAAAGTCCATACTGTTTGGCAAACGGCAGGATTGTCGGGGTACTTCCCAGCACTTTCATAAACGGAGTTAAAAACGCAATCCCAACCGCGCCGATCAGTGTTCCCGTCAGAATAGACAGAAAAAAGCTGGTGGATGCAAATCTGCTTGCGCTCTCCCGGTCTCTTTTCCCAAGCTTTCTGGATATGATACTGCCTGCCCCGTGTCCGAACATAAACCCAAAAGCCTGCAGTATGGCCATCAGGCTGAACACCACTCCCACCGCCCCGCTGGCGCTGGTTCCTAAACGGCTGACAAAATATGTATCTGCCGTGTTATAGATATTGGTGATCAGCATACTTATAATAGTAGGAATGCCCAGACGCACGATCAGATTGGATACCGGCGTCTGTGTCATCTTCTCATATTGTTTTCGTTCTCTCTCCTCCGCTGTGATCTCCGATGCTGTCATAATCTTTCTCCCCCTCTCTCATTACAAGTACCGCCAGACTTTCCACCATATACCGAAAACTGGTGCTGCTGTCCGGATTTTCATAGGTAAGATACCCCTCCTGCTCCAAAGAGACAAAGCCGTGGAGGGCACTCCGTATGGTCCGCTGAAGGTTCACTGTCTTTTCGTGGTCTTTTACCTCCCTGCCGATGAGCACCAGGAAAGGATTTATGATCCGCTGGATGGCCTGTTTCAGCTCCTCATTTTCCGAGGTGCGCATCTCTATGATGGCCTGGTAGAGCTCCGGGCTTTCCATGGCGAATTTACGGTAGGCATCTGCCATGATACCCAGCGCCTCCGGAAAATCAGAATATGTATATGCCTGTTCCAGGGCTTTTTCCAATTCTGTTATACCGTGCATGCCGACTGCTGTGTTGACCTCCTCAATGCCGTTTACATGATTATAGAGAGAAGCCGGCTGCACGCCCAGACGAGCTGCCAGCTCACGCATGGAAAAATTCCGGTATCCCTTCTCTTCCACCAGTTCTATGGCTGCCTCCATGATCACTTCCGTATTCAATCCTCTTCTTCCCATGACTGTCTCCTTTTTCCGGACAAAATCAGATATGCCGCGTACGGTATTTTCCATTGCAGCAAAAAACTAACACCGTTCGTATAATCTATATTATATACGAACGGTGTTAGTTTTGTCAAATATACTTAATCAAAGGCTGCCTCTGCCGCATTTTTCATCAGTTGCTCCATATCACTGTAAGTAATATGAAAATACTCTTTTAAAAGTTCCAGCTCCTTCGTTATCGTTGTGCCGCTCACGGTCCTGTTATCCGTGTTCACCGTGACGGGAATCCCGGCTTCCATAAACTCCAGGATCGGGTAATCCTTCAGGCTGTCCACAGCTTTTGTCTGCAGATTGCTGGTGGGACACATTTCAAGGGGAATCCTCCGCTGTGCGCACAGTGCCTTCAGATTCTTATCCTTCCTGACCGCGATTCCATGGCCTATCCTGTCAGCGCCCAGTTCAATGGCATCCCACACGCTCTGCGCGCTGCCGCACTCGCCTGCATGGATCGTGAAGGGTATGCCCAGTCTCTTTGCTTTCCGAAACATTTCCGCCTGTGTCTTTACCGGAAATGCCGCTTCATCCCCGGCCAGATCAATGGCAGCCACACCCTGGCCCAGATACTCTCTGGCTGCTTCCACCAGCTCCACGTTTTTTTCCGCCGGCATATGGCGCATACCGCAGAGGATCAGATTTCCGCCTACACCATACTTTTCTCGGCCTTCCCGCAGACCATCCAGAGCTCCTTCAATGATCTCCCTGCATGTAAGACCCTCCCGCACGGACAGAAGCGGCGCAAAACGGATCTCCATGTATACCACATTCTCCTTTGCCCCATCTCCTAAAAGCTGGGACACAGCCATGCGGAAACTATCCCGGTCCGCCAGACAGGACAGGGGCAGGTCGAACTTTTCCAGATATTCTTTCAGGCTTTTACAGTCCGGCCGTACCTGAAGAAGCTCCATAAATTTTTCCCCTGCAGGAATATCCACCCCGGCACCGGATGCCAGTTTTCTTATGACTGCCTCCGAAAGGGAGCCGTCCAGGTGGCAGTGCAGGTCATATTTTTTCAATTCCTCTATGGTATTCATCTGCATTCCTCCATATAATTCCGGGATATCCGAATCGTCCCTTTCGGCATGGTTAAACCGAAATTCTCCGCCACACAGGCGCCGACTGCCGCAAAGGAGTCCGCCTGGGGCAGCTCTTTTCCTTCCTGCATGGACGGCGAATACAACAAAAACGGCACCTGCTCCCTTGTATGGTCTGTCCCCCGGTAAGTGGGATCATTTCCATGGTCCGCCGTGATGATGAGCATATCGTCTTCCCTCATAGCATCCAGAAAAACTCCCAGCTTCTCATCAAAACGTTCCAGCTCCCCGGCATATCCTTCCGGGTCCCTTCTGTGTCCCCAAAGGGCATCAAAATCCACCAGATTCACAAAACACAGCCCGTGAAAATCATCCTCCTCTGCCTCCCGGATGGTCTGTTCCATGCCGTGGACAGAGCTCTTTGATTTCAGAGCTTTTGTGATTCCTTCTCCGGCGAAGATATCATTGATCTTGCCAATGGAGATCACATCCAGACCCGCATCCTTCAGGGCATTCAGCACGGTTTTCCCAAAGGGTTTGACCGCGTAGTCATGGCGGTTGCTGGTCCGTCTGAACTCTCCCTTCTTTCTGCCCACATAAGGCCTCGCAATGACTCTTCCCACCTTCCACTCATCTTTCATGGTAAGCTCCCTTGCGATCTCACAGCACCGGTACAGCTCCTCCAGGCCGAAAGTCTCCTCATTGCCGCAGATCTGCAGTACAGAATCCGCGGAGGTGTAGACGATCATATGTCCGGTGGCAATTTCCTCCTCACCAAGTTCATCCAGAATCTCCGTGCCGCTGGCGCTCTTATTGCCGATCACCTTATGCCCGGTTCGTCTTTCCAGCTCCGCGATCAGTTCAGGCGGAAATCCTGTCTCAGTGAACGTGATAAAAGGCTTTTCTGTCTTCAGTCCCATCATCTCCCAGTGGCCTGTCATGGTGTCCTTTCCCCTGCTGATCTCATTCAGCTTTGTGTAATACCCCATGGGATGTTCCGCTGGCTTGATCCCCTCCAGCGGGTGAAGGTTTGCAATTCCCAGCTTCTGCAGATTCGGCAGGGAAAATCCTTTTACATGTGAAGCAATATGTCCCAGAGTGTCTGCCCCTGCATCCCCAAACTTGGCCGCGTCCGCAGCGCCGCCCACACCCAGGGAATCTATCACGATCACGAATACTCTTCTGAATCTTTCTCTATTTTCCATTTACAACCTCTTTCCAAACACATTCTAAGCCAGGTTATCCGGCCCAAACCCCATAGGCAGCATATCTCTCAGGGTATATATACAGTAGTCTTCCTCATTCTTTGCCAGGATAATCTGAAAAGTCTCAGGATTGCAGAATTCCATCATCACCTGTCTGCAGACGCCGCAGGGTGCTGTAAAATCTGTGAGCACGCCGTCCTTTCCGCCCACAATACAGATAGCCGAAAATTCCCGTTCCCCCTGGCTTACAGCCTTAAAAAATGCAGTCCGTTCCGCACAGTTGGTGGGTGTATATGCGGCATTTTCAATATTGCAGCCCTGATAAATTTTCCCTTCTTTTGTACAGAGCGCTGCTCCTACCTGAAAACCGGAATAGGGGGTATAAGCCTTGCCCATGGCCTTCACAGCCTGCCGGATCAGTTCTGTTACCGGAATCATTCCCTGCTGTCCCCCTTCCCTGCTTTTTCTTTTCGTATCAATGCCCGGACAGCCTCCACTGCCACCTGGATCGCACCTTCCGTGTCGTGTACCACCGGATTAAACATTTCTTTTTTGGCCCGTTCCTGGTTGGCAACCACCAGAAAAACACTGCCTGCCCGGACCCTCAGATAGCTTGCCACAATGAATAGGGCCGCGGATTCCATCTCTGATGCTTTGCAGCCCAGCTTCAGCCATGCGTCCCACTTGTTTAAAAGCTCGTATCCCACTGGTTTTGTCTCCGGAGAGTGCTGGCCGAAAAAGGAATCTTTACACTGCACCACTCCCACATGGTAAGGTTTTTTCAATATTTCCGCTGCACTTACAAGGGCATTTGTCACACCAAAATCAGGTACAGCCGGGAACTCAATGGGGGCATACTCCTTACTGGTCCCTTCCATGCGGATGGCTCCGTTGGCGATGACAATATCACCGCTCTTCACATCCAGATCCATACCCCCGCAGGTACCGATCCGGATAAAAGTATCCGCACCTGACATGACCAGTTCTTCCATCGCGATAGAGGCAGAGGGGCCGCCAATGCCGGTTGAGGTTACGCTGACCTTCTCTCCCTCCAATGTACCCGTATAGGTCACATACTCCCTGCTGTCCGCAACCAGCCTGGGATCGTCTAAATACTTAGCGATCTTTTCACATCGCTTGGGGTCGCCCGGCATGATGACATAGCGCCCCACATCTCCTCTTCCCACCTGTGTGTGATATTGTTTTCCCTCTACTTCCGAATAGTTTATCATATATTCATCCCTTCCTGTAATTTACGTGGCTCATAGGTTTATTATAACAAATCGCAGAGAATAAAAAAGGTCATGTGTCTCTTTTTTACAAAAACCTGCTTTTGTGTTACACTGTTGTTAGGTTTCGCTATCCCTGAAGCCTTCCGGCATCTTAACATTCTGCTTTTCCTGCGGACACCATCAGGAGGTTTAAACAATGACATGGAACTTACTTTTAATTTCATCTGTGATTCTGCTCTGTATTCTGCTGCACCGGGTTTCCGATAAAATCGGCGTGCCCATGCTGCTGGCTTTTATAGTACTCGGCATGGCCTTCGGAACAGACGGAATTGTAAAAATCCCATTTGACAATTATGGGCTGGCTGAAAATGTCTGCTCCACTGCACTGATTTTTATTATGTTCTACGGCGGTTTCGGCACCAGCTGGAATGAGGCCAGGCCGGTTGCCGTCAAATCTGTGCTTCTCTCCACTCTGGGCGTTGTGATAACCGCCGCCCTCACAGGCTTTTTCTGTTATTTTATCCTGAAGTTCAGCTTTCTGGACAGTATGCTCATCGGTTCTGTCATCAGCTCCACAGACGCGGCGTCCGTTTTTTCCATACTCCGATCCAAAAATATGGGACTTAAATACGGCACTGCCTCCATGCTGGAGCTGGAAAGCGGAAGTAATGACCCCTGTTCCTATATGCTCACCGCAGTGGTCTTATCCGCCATGAGCGGTACTGCCGGCGCAGGCTCCATCTTCTATATGGTTTTTGCCCAGTTGTTCTTCGGCATTCTCTTCGGATGCCTCATAGCTTTGGGTGCCCGGTATATCCTGCGGCACATGCACTTTGATATTGCCGGATTTGACATGGCTTTTGTCATCGCTGTGGCACTCCTTTCCTACACGCTGCCTTCCATAGCGGGCGGAAACGGATATCTGAGCGCTTACATGGTGGGGATAATTCTTGGAAATACCAAGATCAAGAATAAAAAATCACTGGTAAACTTTTTTGACGGGATCACAGGACTTATGCAGATGCTTATTTTCTTTCTTCTGGGCCTTCTGGCAACACCGTCACAGCTCCCCAAAATTTTTCTGCCCGCCCTGGCCATAGCCCTGTTCCTCACACTGGCTGCAAGACCTCTGGCTGTTTCTGCCATTCTGGCACCGTTCAAATGCCGCATGAACCAGCAGGTACTTGTCTCCTTTGCAGGACTCAGAGGCGCCGCATCTATCGTTTTTGCCATTATGGCAACCGTTGATGAAGCCAATACCGGTTTTGACGTCTACCACATTGTATTCTGTATTGTACTCTTATCCATCTTGTTCCAGGGCAGTTTTTTGTCCCAGGCGGCAAAAAAGCTTAACATGAGCGATATGGAAGCAGACGTCATGAAGACCTTCAGCGACTATTCCGAGGAAGTGGACCTGCAGTTTATCCGCATCCGTATCACTGAGGAGCATACCTGGAGCCACAAGGCTGTTAAAGACATTTCACTTCCCCCTGACACCCTGTTTCTCATGCTGCTGAGGGGGGAGGAGACGGTAATACCAAGCGGTGATACCATTTTCTGCCCGGGGGATACCGCTGTATTAAGCGCCCGGGGATATCAGGAACAGGAGAATCTGGAACTGACAGAGATGAAAATAACTGCAAAAAGCCCCTGGATCGGCATTAAGATCTCCGACTTTTCCCCTTATCCGGGAGAACTGGTCATAATGATACTGCGGGGCGATGAAACCATTGTCCCCAAAGGAGACACCATCCTTATGGAGAACGACTTACTCGTAATATATTCTGTTCCCGAATACAGAAAAAATCTGCCTGTAAAAGAACTGCCGGCAGGATAAAAACAGCTCTGCGGATTTCATCTCCGCAGAGCTGTTTCTCTTACATATAAGATCTCCAGTATCCTACTTGCCTTTCATTGATTTCTTTGATGATTTCCGGTTCCACCTTGAAGTTTCTCTCCATATCCATAAGACCGTTGATCTCCTGCTGTACATCTGTCACCTGTGTGTAGCAGAAGCCGCAGATATAAGGTACCTTTTTCACAGCAGTGGTGATCTCATCAAAACGCCGGATGAATTCCTCCCTGCTGTTCACTTTATTGCCGTATCCCCAGCCGCTGTCGTCATTGTTGAAGGCGATTCCGCCGTATTCACTGATCAGGACAGGCTGGCCTTTGTATTCGTATCCGTTGGCCATTGCGGACTTGCTGCTGCTGTGATACATCTCTGTACTCAGAATCTCTTCCTTATGTCCTGCATACCGGTCATAGAAAATATCGCCGCATTCTTCATAATCATGAAGCGTGATGATATCGGAAACTGTATGCTCCCAACCGTCATTGACCACCACCGGGCGGTAACCGTCCATACTCTTTGTGAGATGGTAAACTGCCTCTGTAAAATGCTGTTGTTTTCTCTCCGCTTCCACTCTCTGGATTCCCCAGGATTCGTTAAACGGGGTCCAGGTGATGATAGACGGATGGTTGTGATTCTGACGCACAATGTCGATCCATTCCTTTGTGAACAGCTCTACCGCATAGTCAGAAAATCCATAGGCAGCGGCAGCCTCACTCCACACCAACATGCCTTTTACATCACACCAGTACAGGAAACGCTCATCCTCGATCTTCTGATGTTTGCGCAGGCCATTGTAACCAAGCGCATGGATCTTGTCAATGTCTTCGATCAGCGCCTCCTCACTTGGCGGGGTCAGATGGGAATCCTTCCAGTATCCCTGGTCAAGAATAAGTCTCTGATACAGTGGTCTGCCGTTCAGCAGAATGTTTGGCCCGTCAATCCTGATTTCCCTCATGCCGAAATAAGAACCCACCTCATCACAAACCTCTCCTTTGTACCGGACACGGAGGGTAATGTCATACAGATCAGGCTCCTCCGGTGACCAGGTTCTCACGCCCCAGACAAAGGCATTCTCCCCTGAACCGGAAACATCCAGCACGGTTCTTGTGTGGGAAGCAGCCATGAAAACCGTTCCTTTTGCCACAAACATTCCGTCAAAACTGACCACCGCTTCCACCGAAAGCGCATCGCCGAAGCATTCCGTGGCTGCCGCTATTTCATACTCCAGCTCCACCGCATTGTCTGTGAGTACAGGCGTTATCTTTACGTGGTCCAGTCTGATCTCCGGCACGTATTCCATCCATACGGTTTTCCAGATTCCTGTTGTCTGCACATACCAGCAGGCAAAATTTTCTTTAATCCAGCGCTGTTTTCCTCTTGGCTGGCGGATATCAGTGGAATCCTCCACCTTCACTACAAGCTCATTTTCCCCGTCACGCACAAGGTCTGTCACGTCAAAGGAAAAGCGGGAGTATCCGCCTCTGTGACTGCCCGCAAAACTGCCGTTCACCCACACTTTTGTCAGGAAATCACTGCCTTCAAAATGCAGGAGAAGCCTCCTGCCGCAAAGCATTTCGCCATTTACCCCAAAGCTGCGTCTGTACCAGACATTTTCATGGATCTCCTCCTCGCCGATACCGCCGAGGACGGTCTCGTAGGTAAAGGGAACCTGAATCTGCCTCTCTCCTTTAAACGTCTCATACCATGCCTCTTTTTCTCCGCGGTTTTCGTCATCGAATCCAAAATCCCATGTCCCGTTTAAATTCATCCAGTTGTCACGCACAAACTGGGGTCTTGGATAGTCTTTTTTGTAGCATTTCATTTCTGTTTGTCCTCCTTATAGGTGAATGTCAATTACTTTTCCTGTCATCACTTGACGCCGGACATGGTGATGCCCTCCACGATCTGACGCTCAAACAGGATATAAATAAGAATAACAGGCACCGCTGCTATCATATTTGCTGTCATTGGTTTTACATAGTCCACCGTATAGGTTCCCGCAAAGGTCGGAATACCGATGGGAAGGGTGAACTTGCTGCTGCTCATGGAACAAAGCAGGGGCCAGAGATAATTGTTCCAGCTTCCGATAAAGGCGAAAATGCAGACAGTTGAGATAACCGCCTTTGACAGGGGCAGCACCACCTTGAAAAACGCGGTCAGTTCTCCTCCCCCGTCAATCTGCACTGCCTCCAGAAGCTCGTTTGGCAGCCCTTTAAAAAAGGTCACCATTATGATCAGATTCATGGAACCCGCAATTGTGGGCAATATAAGGCCTGCGTAGGAATCAATGAGATTCAGGCCGTTTGCCGTGATAAATAGAGGTACAATGGTCGCCTCCCCCGGCACCATCAGTCCCAGAAGGAAATAGAAATACAGCGCATTGCTCCCCTTAAATTTGATCTTTGCCAGAGCATACGCAGCCATGGCAGAAAGGATCACGGTCAGAACTGTAGTCAACACAGCGATAAATACACTGTTGAACAGCCATTTTGTCACATCCGAACCCAGAATAAGATCCGGATAGTTCTGGAATGTATACGGCGGTGTGAACCAATCCAGTATGCTGTTGATCTGCTTTCCCTCTTTCTGGAAGGAAACTGCCAGAGACCACAGAATCGGCGTCATAAAGACCACCGCCAGGATCACGGATATGATGGACAATACAATACTGCCCGGTTTTTTCTTTGCCTTAGAATTCATCAGCCTCTGCCCCCTTTCTCTCAATCGTCTTCTGCACAATAGTCAGCACTACAAGTATCAGAAACAGTACATAGGACATGGCTGCCGCATATCCCATATTGTTTTTCTTGAAGGCTGTCTCATATATGTACTGGATCAGGGGCCTTGTGGAGCCTGCAGGCCCGCCTGCTGTGATCATATAGATCTGTCCGAATACTTTGAAGCAGGCAATGACCTGCAGAAGTACCACCAGATAGGTAGTGGGCTTCAAAAGCGGCAGTACGATGGAGAAAAGCTGCTGTCTCTTGGTTGCGCCGTCTATGGATGCGGCCTCATATATCTGGGGCGATATATCCTGAAGCGCAGACAGGTACAAAAGCATGGAAAATCCAACCGTCCACCAGATCGTCATGGCTGTGATGGCTGACCAGGCAAGACCGCTCTCGTTGAGCCACTGCAGCTCCCTGTCCGGGGGCAGGACTTTAATAAAATGCAGAAATCCGTTGATAAATCCCCGGTACGGCGTGAACATATATTTTGCTATAAATGCCGCAACAGACACGGACAGTACACTGGGAAGATAATAACAGATACGCAGGCCCTTCTTTAATTTGTTCGGCCGGTTGGCAAACAGGGCCAGGATCAGTGCCATGATCACCAGAAGTGGTGTGGTGATCAGTACAAAATATGTGGTGTGCCAGAGGGCGTCCAGAAACTTTTTATCCCCCAGGAATTTTATGTAGTTGTCAAGTCCCAGGAACTTTACTTTTCCCATCAGAGACCATTTATGAAGGCTGACATAGACACCCTGGATCACCGGCCAGATGGTAAATACTGTATACAGGATAAAAAAGGGCAGTATGAATCCCAGTCCTGCCAGCAGGTTTTTGCGCTTTCTTTTTTTACTCACTTGATCTCCTCCTTACAGCTTCCCGCTCACGATAGTTTTGCTGTCTGCAAGGGAAAGGAGAGCCTTATGCTCCCCCTTCTCTGCCCTGCTTATTTACGGAAGATTCGTATCAAGTTCGTCGTAAAGCATACCGACTGCCTCTTCTGCATCAGTATCACCTGACCACAGAGTATTCAGACTGTCAATCATACCTGACTTCATAGCGTTAAATGTAGAAACCTTTGAGGGAAGAACTGCTGTCTCCAGAGCTTCCATGTAGCTGCTTCTGTAGGGCATATCCAGATATTCCTGGCTTTCCCTGACTGCATTGCTGGCAGGGATCTGGCCTGAGCCTGCCCATGTAAGACCGCCTTTTTCGGAAGCGCTCACCATAAATTCCACTGCTGCTTTGCTGTCCTCCCCGCTTCTGTCTTTCTTGGTTGGAAGAATCAGTGTGTGGGAGTCTGCCCAGCATGCATTCTTGTCAAACATCTGCGGATAAGGTATGGCACCGAAATTCAGGTTTTCTGTTTTCTCCAGGGCTCCGGTTCCCCATGTGCCGCCAATATAGATGCCGGCTTTTCCGCTCTGGAAGAACTGCTGGTGGTCGTCAATTCCTTCTGCCACATAGCCCTTGTCATAGAGGCTCTTTACAAATTCCGCAGCCTTTACCGCAATGTCTTTATCCATGGTGACTTCACTGCCGTCTTCATTCACAAGAGGGGTTCCTCCCATCTGGAAGTAAGTCGCCCACCATACACGGTATGGGTCATCACCATTATTTGTCAGAGAGATAACCGAGCCTCCCTCCGGAATAACCGCTTTGATCTTATCACAAACCGCGTAGAAATCGTCTTCACTGGCAATAGCAAGCTGGCCCTTGTCATTCAGCGCGACGCCTGCCTGGTCCAGGATGTCTTTGTTGAAATACATGATCTCTGCATGGGTGTCCAGCGGAACCGCGTAAATGGAGCCGTCAAAGGTTACGGATTCCAGGGATGTCTCGGAATACATGGTGCTCAGGTCAACGCCCAGTTCATCCAGATAATCGTCCAGAGGCGCAACCACACCCTGTTCTACCAGTTCCGGAAGAGACGATGCATGGGAAACGCCAATGTCAGGGCCTTTACCTGCCGCCACTGCTGTCTGCAGCTTTGTATAGTAGTCTGCCCATACCAGCATGATGGACTGTACCTGCTTTTCCGGGCCTCCCTCATTGTATTCGCTTATCATCTTATCCATGAATTCCCCGTCACCGCCGCTGAACAGGGACCAGAATACCAGCTTGTCTTTATCCACGGCAACTGCCTCCGGATTGTTTACGGTTCCGTCTTCATTGACATCTGCTGAGGCTTCTTCCCCCTGCTCTGCGGTTCCTTCTTCCTGAGAGGATTTTACCCCCCCCCCTCACTTTTTTCTGAACTTTCGCTTCCACAGCCGGCAAGAGCTGCTGCTGCAGTTAATGTAAGTGCCAGGATTGATGCGATTGCTTTACGTTTCATACTTTCTTTTCCTCCTTGAAATTTGGTTTCTTATCCTTTTGTGACCGGTCATAAAAACAATATTACTGTTGGTTATTGATATGTACTCTTGTCCTTTAGAACAGTTTTATTGTTCTTTATGTATCCATAATACCGTCATTTTGTCTGTATGTCAAGTATAAACTTGCTATTATTTGTGGTTTTGACCATTTATAGCAGTATTTCCGCACATTAATAACAGTAATACCGTTATATTTAGTGTTATTTGACCTTTTATTTTCAGTATTTCTGTTATAACCCTATCACAGAGGGCTATGTAATAATAGGGGACGCGCTCCACAGGTTTTCTATTCTCATGAATAAAAAACTGCCGTACGCGGAAAGCTGTAAATCTGTCAGCTTTCCGCGTACGGCAGTTTTGATCTTCCTGGCTGCTTACAAGTATTCAATACTCAACGCTCATTACAATATCCTGTTCATAGTTGCCAAAGGATTTTCCAAATAGATTAAATCCTCCAATATACCTGGCATCCTCCTTATTTCCTATGCGCACATCAATATAGGGTTTTTCCATTAAACAAAGGTCCTCCAGGCTTACTTTGGCAGCCTCACTTCCATTGATAAAGCCGCCGTTTTCCAACACCTCCCAGGTCATGAGCATTCCATACTGGGTGGAGCCGTCCGGCCATACGGAAGGGTTCAGCCGCCCTCTTCTGCTTCCAAAATCACCGGGGCATGTCCAGGTCCCGCAGTCCACGCCATTTATCCACACCGTAATATCTGATTTCCAGTCTTCCCTGTATCCCGGCGCCTCGGAACAGATTTCCATGGACAGGCTCAGACTCTTGGCATGACGGTTCCTGGGAACCGCATTTGCAAATTTATATTCCACATAACCGGCAGATGTCCAGAAAAGCCCTGCCCTTATTTTCTCAGGATCATAAAAACTGTATTCTGTATCCTCCATGCCGATAACGCCCTCCGGGGAATACAGGCCGCAGGTGGGGTGGACTTTGCAGCCGGTGTAACTGCCGATAGGCATTTCCACACTGACGATCTCATTGACATCCAGGTTCCGCCTGAGCAGGCACATATTCACAAAATCAAATTTTCTGCTGCAAACCTTCATGGTTCCCCTGCTGCCGGGCTGTTCCTCCATGCGGATCAAATCTGCCTTCTCCAGAAGTTTCAGATGAAAAGCCGCACTGGACTGGGGAATGTCCAGCGCCTTGGCGATCTCTCCTATGATCATATTGTCAGAATAGAGAAGCTTCAATATCTCCACACGCACAGGTGAGGACAGCGCCTTTCCCACATCACAGAGCGCATCCGCATTCTCCATATCCAGTTCTCTTATTTTTGCCATAATACACCACCGTTTCTTTTCTCCTGCAGTCAAATACCCTGTTTAATAGATTTTGTTTTAGTATATCACCTTCTCTCCACAGCAGCAAGAATGTTTAATTTCTTCTTTTATCCGTAATATATTTCACTTCCCGTCCCAAAAAGAACAGTGCCAAAAGATTTGGTATTGCCATCATACCGTTCAGGGTATCGGACAGTTCCCATATGACGCCCGGGGAAAGCATACACCCCGGCAGGGTGAGCAGGATATAGCAGAACCGGTATGCAGCCGCCCCCTTCTCTTTACAGAGATAAGCGGCTGTACGCTCACCAAAGCAGGACCATCCCACAATGGTCGCAAAGGCAAAGAGGACCGTGGCGGCTGCCAGAAACTGTTTGCCATAGGGTATGGCTGTGGAAAATGCCATTCCGGTGAGGGTGGTGCCGTCAATATTTTCAATTCCTGCTGCCAGATTCTGAAGACAGATTTCCGGCTGGTAGACACCACTCACTAAAATGACAAGGGCGGTGACAGTACATACCAGAATGGTATCTATAAAAATCTCCGCAATTCCCCACATCCCCTGTGTTTTCGGGTCTTTGACGTCGGATTGGGCATGTGCGATCACGGAGGAGCCAAGGCCCGCCTCATTGGAAAATATGCCGCGGGCAACCCCCATCTGCAGCGCCCTGCTGACTCCGTATCCGGCAGCTCCGCCCACCGCCGCTTTTACCCGGAATGCTTCCCGGAATATAATGCCGAATGCATCCGGTATCATTTCCCTATGTACCCACAGCACCATCAGGGCCCCAAGGAGATAGGCGGCGGCCATAACAGGAACCAGTTTCTCCGTGAAGGCAGCGACCCGCTTCAGGCCTCCGTTCAGCACATAGGCCGTTGCCAGCATAGTCACTACACCTGTCAAAAAGGCCGGTATATGAAAGGCTTCCTCCAGCCCTTTTGCCATGGAATTTCCCTGCACCATATTTCCCATGCCAAAGGATGCACCCAGACAGCATATGGAAAATATAACAGCCATCCATTTACAGTGAAGCCCTCTGTCCATATACACCATGGCACCGCCTACCCAGGCTCCGTTCTCATCTCTGTAGCGGTAACGGATGCCCAGATAATTCTCCGCGTAATTGGTCATCATACCAAAAAAGGCGGATACCCACATCCAGAAAATAGCCCCGGGCCCGCCGGCCATCAGCGCTGTTGCCACCCCTGTTATATTTCCGGTGCCCAGCGTGGCTGCCAGAGCAGTGCAAAAGGACTGGAACTGGGAGATGGAATGCTCCTCCTTGGTTTTTCTGACTTCTTCTTTTTTCAGCAGGGAACCCAGTGTGGTGCGGAACCATTCCCCTGCATGGGTGATTTGAAAAAACCGTGATTTTATGGTGAAACGAATGCCGGTGGCCAGGAAAAAAAACAGCATTCCAGGGCTCCAGACAAATTCATGGAGCGTATGCAATAGATTAGACATACAAAAAGACCTGCCCAAAAAGATATTCATAGCAGTATATGTGGATGCTGTCCAAACTATGAACAGCCTGAGCGCCGCAGAAATAAAAGAAACCCCTGCCAGCGGGATTTCTGCGCAAATGATGTTCCGCAAAAAAACTGCCCCGGTCACCCGGAGCAGTTTTTGAAACGCATATGTTTTACAGTGGAATTACTCGAAAGCTTTTCCAACAGAACCGAACAGTTCCATTTTCTCTTTGATGGTAGCGCAGATAGCGTCAAAGCCCGGTTTTAATAATTTACGCGGGTCATAGCCTTTGCCCTGATTGTCTTTTCCGGCCTCGATGTACTCACGTGTAGCAGCAGCGAAAGTCAGCTGGCACTCTGTGTTTACGTTGATTTTGGATACGCCCAGGTCGATGGCTTTTTTGATCATATCAGCCGGGATACCTGTACCGCCGTGCAGAACTAACGGCATGTCGCCTGTCAGCTTCTGGATGTCATCCAGAACGTCAAAGCGGAGGCCTGCCCAGTTTTCCGGGTATTTTCCGTGGATATTTCCGATACCTGCTGCCAGCATGTCCACGCCCAGATCAGCGATCATCTTGCATTCCTTCGGGTCTGCGCATTCGCCCATTCCTACAACGCCGTCTTCCTCGCCGCCGATGGAACCAACTTCAGCTTCCAGAGATAAGCCAAGGCCTTTGCAGACACCTGCTAACTCTTTTGTCTTCTCAACGTTCTCTTCGATTGGGTAGTGAGAACCATCAAACATGATGGATGAGAAACCTGCTTTGATGCATTTGTAGCATCCGTCATAAGTACCATGGTCCAGATGCAGAGCTACCGGAACAGTAATGTTCAGCTCTTCCATCATAGCTTTTGTCATGTCCGCAACGGTTTTGAATCCGGTCATATATTTTCCGGCGCCCTCAGATACACCCAGGATGATCGGGGATTTGCACTCTTCTGCTGTTAACAGAGCTGCCTTTGTCCACTCCAGGTTATTGATGTTGAACTGTCCTACTGCATAGTGTCCTGCTTTTGCTTTTTTAAGCATTTCTGCTGCTGATACTAACATAAATCTAACCTCCACTAATTGAAAATTCTCGCTTTTCCCATCCTTGTACAGACCAACGGCCTGTTCATAAGGAAAGAACGATTTGTTATTATTATAACACATTTCCCCCTTCTGGCAAGCTTTTCTTACGCAAATTTACCAATGCAGGCGGCAAAAGCGCTGCTCTACATCTACAGACGCATTCTGAAATCTTCATACCCAAAGGTTTTAATCACCTCACAAGACCCATCCGCCCTCTCCACTGCTATGGCAGGCAGGCACATCCCGTTAAAGGTATTATTCCCCTGCCAGACAGGTTGGTCCTGCCAGGCGGTATGTGTACGGATACTCCCCCTCCTCTTTGCTGCCGGCCAGAGGCGGTCCGACCTCCTTACCCGATTCCTGCCTGCATACGGGTGCTCTCTGTCTTAACACGCAAAAAAAGTCCTGTAAATTTCTGTTTTCACTCCCGGATATCTATGGTATGATATATTTGTAGCAAAATTTCTGATTCATATGGAAAGGAGGGTATAATTGCCGGAATATTGGTAACTGTTCAGTGTCTTCACAATTTCCCGCAAAAACCCAGGAAGGATCGCCTTCGGCAATGGGTTTTGCCTGCTAAATGTGCAGACCTGCTGAATCATAACATATATTGCAATTATACAGTGAAACAGGATTATGGAAATGAAAAATATGATCGTCGGCCAATCCGGCGGCCCAACCGCTGCCATCAACAGCAGCCTGTACGGCGTGGCAGCGGAGGGCCTTCGCCAAAAAGAATTTATCGGACGTGTCTACGGAATGGTAAATGGAATTGAGGGATTTCTGGAGGGAAGGATTCTGGACTTTGAAGATGCGCTGCCAGGCAATACACTGGAAGGCCTGAAAACAACTCCGGGCGCTTACCTGGGTTCCTGCCGCTATAAACTGCCGGAGGATTTATCTGATCCGGTCTATCCGGAGCTGTTTGCAAAGTTTGAGGAACTGCAGATTGGATACGTGTTCTATATCGGAGGCAATGACTCCATGGACACTGTGAGCAAGCTCTCCCGCTATGCTGCCTCTGTGAACAGTGATATCCGCTTTATCGGAGAACCCAAGACCGTGGACAATGACCTGGTCCTCACTGACCATACACCCGGGTTTGGCAGTGCGGCCAGATATGTGGCTTCCACTGTGCGTGAGATTGTCATTGATGCCAATGTATATGAGAAAAAATCAGTAACTATCATAGAAATCATGGGACGGCATGCAGGCTGGCTCACAGCCGCTTCCGCCCTGGCGAGAAAATATAAAGGGGACAACCCTCTGCTCATCTATCTGCCTGAGACAGCCTTTGACCAGGAGGCATTCCTCAAAAAAGTGGAAGGATGCTTTGATAAAACCCCCAATGTCATAGTGTGTGTTTCTGAGGGGATCCACGATGACAAGGGAACTTTTATCTGTGAATACGACAACAATGTAGGCACAGATACTTTTGGACACAAAATGCTGGCCGGATGCGGCAAATATCTGGAAAACCTGGTGAGAAACCGTCTGGGGGTAAAAGCCCGCTCCGTGGAGCTGAATGTAAGCCAGCGCTGTTCTGCCTCCATGATGTCCGCTGCGGACCAGAAAGAAGCTGTCATGGCCGGTGAATTCGGCGTCCGTGCAGCACTCAGAGGATATACAGGGAAAATGGTAGCATACAAAAGGACCTGCAACCTCCCCTACGCGATCACGCTTGGCCTGGAGGATGTAAACGAGATCTGTAACAAAGAAAAAACCGTTCCCATGGAATGGATCATGGAGGATGGCTCGGATATCAGTGATGATTTCGTCATCTATGCGCTTCCGCTTATTCAGGGAACCGTTGAAGTCCCCATGGGTACAGACGGACTGCCTGCATTTGTCTATAGAAAATAAAGCGTTTTATTCAGAACGAGAGGGAATACCGCCTGTTGCCGCGGTATTCCCTCTCGTTTACTTCTGTTCCCGGCTGCTGCCAAAAGACAGAAGTATATTTCTCTGTAGAAATTCTTTTGTCTGATTTCTTGGAGTATCCTCTGTCTCCATACCCTGAAGCAGATATACAAAGTAGCTCATTAATCCTGCCATCAATACCATAGTCACAAATGTTTCCGGCATATCCACAGGAATGATTCCCTCGCGTTTCCCCTGTTCCGTCAGAATGCGGAGCACACTCTCCACCTGACTCTGAGGGCCGCCGAATTTTGCATATTCCCTGTATAAGTGTTCTTTCATCTGACATTCCTGTCCCTGCAGGCGCATAAGCTGTGTGCTGCATCTGCTGCTGCTCATCTCTGTCTCAATGAAATCAAGCACTGCCATGATCTGCTCTTTCAGGCTCCCGGTTTTTCTGAGAACATCCATAATTTTCTGAAACAATTTCTCTCCGGACCAGATGATGGCTTTCGCCACCATCTCCTCCTTACTGGAAAAGTACTCATAAGCGGTACCCTTACCGATTCCGGCCCGGCTGGTAATATCAGATACCTTAATGGAGTGAATGTCCACATCTTCCTCTATCAGTTCAATGACAGCCCGGAAAAGAGCCAGTTCCTTCTCACTGAGCTTCTCCTTCATCCACTAATCTCTCCTCATCCTTTTTATAATGACGGCGGTTCAGTATATCATAGATACACGGCACCACAAAGAGTGTCAGCAGTGTACCGTAAATCAAACCTCCGATTGTTACGATCGCCATTGGCTGCACCATATCCGCGCCCATTCCCATGCCCATAGCCATGGTAAGAAGGCCCAGAATGGTAGTGAGTGCTGTCATGACAATGGGGCGCAGACGGGCACGGCCTGCCTCTTCGATCGCCGCGCGTTTTTCCATGCCATCCTTGCGGAGCTGGTTGATGTAATCCACCAGCACAATACCATTGTTTACAATGATACCTGACAACATGACAAATCCCACCATAGCCACAATGCTGACCGGCTTGTTGCTCACAAGCAGGCCCATAAATCCGCCTGTAAACGCCAGCGGAATGGTGAACATGATGATAAACGGAGACAGCAGGGACTGGAACTGCGCCACCATGATCAGGTACATAAATACCAGTGCCAGAGCCAGCATCTGAAGGAGCTGCCCCATAGCCTCGTTGATACTCTCATCTTCACCCTTCATTTCAATCGTATACCCTTCGGGTACGTTATATTTATCAAGGATCTTCTGTACATCCTGGCTTACCAGCCCGATATTATAACCAGACGCGATCTCGGCAGTTACTGACATATAACGCGACTGGCTATCCCTGTTGATAGCCTGAGGGCTTACAGAATCCTCAAAGGCGGCAATATCCCCAACCTTTATCTCTTCCGTCTCCCCCTCTGCGTTGGTAGTCTGGATGGATATATCTGCAAGCTGTTCCCTGGTAAGGGATTCATCCTTCCCACTTCTGACATACACATCATAGTCTTTCGTTGCCGTTGAGATCGTTGTCGCGCTTGTGGCCTCTGCGATCTTCTTATTAATCTCCTGGAACACCTGTGCCACAGTCAGGCCATAGCGCATAGCTTTTGACTTATCCACAACCACTTTATACTGGGCATCGGTCTCCTCCATGCCGTCGTAGACATTCTGCGTCCCCTTTA
Source organism: Blautia pseudococcoides (assembly GCF_001689125.2). Taxonomy (NCBI): domain Bacteria; kingdom Bacillati; phylum Bacillota; class Clostridia; order Lachnospirales; family Lachnospiraceae; genus Blautia; species Blautia pseudococcoides. Next base: position 2,164,677 of record NZ_CP015405.2, read on the forward strand.
CCTTTTCTATCTTACCGGCCAGGTCTGTTGCAATCTCCTGGAGCTGTTCCAAATCTTTTCCTTTGATCTCAACCTGGAGGCCGCTGCCGCCCAGGGCGCTCATGTCCATATTGGAAGTAGAAACCACCACTTCACAGCCATCCACACCCTTGGTCCTTTTCAGGATCTCTTTTTCAAGCTGCTCATTATTCAGCTTTTTATCTTCCTTCAGCACCAAATACATGGTGACCTCATTGGTGGAACTCCCGCCCATGGACATGGAAGAACCGCCAGCCATGGCACCGATGGTCTCAATATCATCTATATCAGAAATCTTGTCGATAATTTCATCCGCTTTTGCTGCGGTATCCTTGAGAGGGGTTCCCTTGTCCGTGGTCACAGTAAGACTGGCCTGCGTGCTCTCCATGGATGGGAAGAATTCCGTCCCCTTTTTCACCGACAGGTACATGCTTCCCAAAAATAAAACCAATGCTCCCAAAAGCACCCAGGCTTTATGTTTCAGGGTCTTATGAATCAAACGTCCATAAAAATCCTGCACCTTATTCAGAAGTTTGGATGGCTTCGCCTCAGCCCTCTTTAAAAGTCCTGCGGACATCATAGGTACCAGGGTCAGCGCCACCACAAGGCTGGCAGCCAGGGAATAACCGATAGTCAGTCCCATATCCACAAAAAGCTGACGGGTAATGCCCTCCGTAAATACAATGGGAGCAAACACGCACACGGTTGTCAGGGTTGAGGAGACAATGGCTCCCGCCACCTGTTTTGCGCCTTCCACAGCGGCTTTTCTGGCCGGTATCCCCTGGCTCCGCATACGGTATATGTTCTCAATAACAACAATAGAGTTATCTACCAGCATACCCACACCCAGGGCAAGACCTGAGAGGGAAATGATGTTCAGCGTCACTCCTGAGAAATACATGAGCACTAAAGCTGCCACCACACTGATCGGGATGGAGCAGGCTATAACAAAAGTGGGCTTAATATCCCGCAGAAATAAAAACAGTACCAGAATAGCCAGAATACCTCCGTACAGCATATTCTGCAGCACGGAATTTACAACCATATCAATATAGATACCCTGATTCATCAGTGTTGTAAAATGCAGGCCTTCATTTTCCTTCTCCAATTCCTCCATACGGTCCAGGATCTTGTCAGCCACATCTCCTGTGGAATAACCGGTCTGTTTCTCTATGGAAAGCATCATGCCGGGATTGCCGTTGATCTTTGCATATACCTCTGCAGAATCATCTGTGACACTGATATCTGCCACATCAGACAGGCGGATAGATGCCAGTCCGTCCAGTTTCAGGTCCAGAAGGACCAAGTCCCCCAGACTGTCCACATCCTGCACCTTATCCCCTACCCGGATCAGATACTCCTTATTGTCCTCTGTCACATACCCTGCCGGCATGGCAAAGTTCTCTGCCGTGAGGATTCCCTTCACCATATCGGATGTGAGGATTGTATTCAGATCGGCTTTGTCCTGCGCCTGCTCTTTTGCCTCATTCAGCTGGTCTCTTCCTGAGTCAAGCTGAGACTGGGCTGCCTCCAGCTGGGCCGTTCCCATGGCGATCTTGGAGGATGCTGAACTGAGCTGAATGGAGGCCATGATCTTCTGCGTTTCAAGCTGGATCTGGGCTGCACTCATCTGAGACTGGCCTGCCTCGATCTGAGCCTTTGCCTCCTGCAGCTTCTGTATCCCTGCATTTAACTGGGTCTGGCCCTCTGCCAGCTGCGCTTTTGCCCCTGCGATCTCCTGCAGGCCGCTATTGGCTGCTTCCAGCCCTTTATCCACCACTTCCACCGGGTCAAGCTGGGCAAGCTGTTCGTTGAGAACTGCAAGCTGCTGCTCCATCTCCGCCTTTTTGCCCTCCATCTCCTCTTTGGCTGCGGTCAGCTGGGCGATGGTCTGCTGCCATTCCTCTTCTGTCATATTGTCAGGCTTCTCAGGTGTTAAAGCATTTAACTGCTCCTCCAGCTCCTCAATCTGCCCCTGGATCGTGGCAATGCCCTCCTCCAGTTTCTGCGTTCCCTCCTGGGCTTCCAAAAGCCTGTTTTTTGCTTCTGTCAGCTTTTCCACTGTGAAATTCAGGCCTTCCTCTGTAGCCTGCAGAAGTTTTGACTGGCTGTCAAGCTCTGTCTGCTTACTCTCCAGGTTCTGGAGCTGTATATCCACCTCAGCAGCGCTCTTTGTCAGTTCACTCTGTGCCTGGGAGAGTTGTCCGCTTCCCTCACCGATCTGGGAGGCCGCTTCATTCTGACCGGATTCCAGTTCACTCTGGCCTGAATTCAACTCGCTTTTACCGGAGTCAATCTCAGCCTGGGCATCGTTCAGCTTCTCTTCCTCCTCAGCGAACTTGCCGTTAATGGCATCCTGGACCTTCTGGTTCATGGCATCAAGCTTCTCCTGGTTGATTCTCACCTCAATATTCTCAGTTACGCTGCCGCTCTTGGAAACCCTGGCAACACCGTCAATACGCTCGATATTAGGCTGCACATTATCTTCTATGTAATCCGTTAGTTCCGCAGCCGTCATATCATCCACATCCACGGCAGCAACCAAAACCGGAAGCATATCCGGGTTCAGTTTCATAATAATGGGATTACTCACCGAGTCGTCCCAGTATCCCTTTATCTGGTCCAGATTCTCCCGCATCTCCAGGGACACAGAATCCATATTGGTGGTCTCCTCAAACTCCAGGATGACCATAGATACATTTTCTCTGGAGACAGAGCTTACATTCTTAATATTGCTGACTGTCGCCATACTCTGTTCAATAGGCTTTGTAACAGTCTCCTCCACCGATTCCGGGCTGGCGCCCACATAGGTAGTCATTACGATTGCATAAGGCAGATTCATACTGGGCAGCAAATCGGTGTTCATTTTTGTCACAGACACCACGCCCAAAAGAATCACCAGCACTACCGCCACAACGACGGTATAGGGCTTTTTCACACTAAAACGCGATAACATTTAAAGTCCTCCTGTATTTTTGATCGACCGACTGACTGGTCAGTCTGATGGTAAAATTATATGTCTTTACAGGAATGGTGTCAACATAACTAATTATTAAAGTTGCATAAACTTTGCTGCTGTTGATTCCTGTTTACCGGCTGCTGTCCCAAAGACCATGAAGTATACATATTCGTCATTTTGCCTATTTTTATCTTTACTTATCTTTATATCATGGTATAATAGCTATAAGCACTTACTGATAAGTACATAGAGCAAAGAAACCACCGTTTCCCAAATAGAAAAAGCCTAACTGATAAAATCCTTTTATATATTCAAAACACAGCCCCGGCAGTAAAGAACTGCCGGGGCTGTGTTTGTATTTTAGTAGGAAGGATCTTATAACTGTGCACATACAAAACAGTTACCGATTTATTGATCATAGAGATGACAGGCAGCCATATGCCCGTTTCCGATATCCCTTAATTCAGGGATCACCGTATCACAGCCCTCTGTTTTCTTAAAACAGCGGGAGCAGAAACGGCAGCCTGCCGGAGGGTTAATAGGCGTTGGCACATCCCCCGTCAGAATGATCCGCTCTTTTTTCTTCGTGATATCCGTGGATGGAATAGCGGAAAGGAGGGCCTGTGTGTATGGATTCAGCGGATTATCATAGATCTCACGCTTATCTGCCACCTCCATCAGCTTACCCAGATACATTACGCCCACACGGTCACTTATGTGTTTCACCACGTTCAGTCCATGGGCAATAAACAGGTAGGTAAGTCCGAATTCGTCCTTCAGATCATCCAGCAGGTTCAGAACCTGGGCCTGAATGGAAACATCCAGTGCGGATACCGGCTCATCGCAGACGATCAGCTTGGGCTGTACAGCCAGCGCCCTGGCAATCCCCACCCTCTGTCTCTGCCCGCCTGAAAACTCATGAGGATACCGGTTTCTCTGATGGTTCGCAAGGCCTACGCAGTTCATCAGATAGGTAACCCTGTCCTCCACCTGGTTATCCGGCATGAGCTTGTTAATACGGATGGGTTCAGCGATAATATCGCCCACCGTCATACGCGGGTTCAGGGATGCATAGGGGTCCTGGAAGATCAATTGGATGTCCTTGCAGTATTTCCTTCTCTCTTTTGTGGAGAGCTTGGATATATCAGTTCCATTGTATATGATTTCTCCTGAAGTGGGCTTGTACAGATCCACCAGCATTTTACCTATCGTGGATTTACCGCAGCCGGACTCTCCAACCAGGCCCAGAGCTTCGCCTTTATATATTTTAAAAGAAACATCATCCACAGCTTTCAGGACAGCGGTGGGTTTTCCGAAGAAATTTGTCTCCACATTGAAATACTTTTTCAGGTGTCTGGCCTCCAAAAGCACTTCTCTCTTCTCTTCACTCATCTTACGCACCCTCCACTTCATCGCTTACCAGAAAGCATCTTACTTTTCTTCCATCCTCTGTCTCAGCCAGTTTGGGCATATGCTCCCTGCACTTATCCATACATTTGTCACAGCGGTCCGCAAAGGAACATCCCTTCGGCAGATGTATGGGGTCCGGTACAATACCTTTGATCATGTACAGGCGCTCCCTTTCTTCATCCATTTTCGGGATGGAGTCCAGAAGTCCCTGTGTGTAAGGATGCAGGGGTTTTGTGAAAAGCTGTTCCACAGAAGCCTGTTCCACCACGCGGCCGCAGTACATAACCACCACTTTGTCGGCGGTCTCAGCCACAACCCCCAGGTCATGGGTGATGAGAAGTACCGCCATACCCAATTTTTCTCTCAGACGGTTGATCAAATCCAGAATCTGTGCCTGGATGGTAACGTCAAGGGCAGTAGTAGGCTCATCTGCGATCAGAAGCTCCGGATCACAGGCCAGAGCCATGGCAATCATCACACGCTGACGCATACCGCCGGACATCTGATGTGGATAGTCGTTCACACGCTGCTCCGGCGCAGGAATACCTACCAGGTCCAGCATTTGAATGGCTCTGTCAAGAGCCTCCTTCTTACTCATAGTGGTGTGGGTCAGAATGGTCTCCATAATCTGGTCCTTGATCCTGTACACCGGGTTTAGAGAGGTCATTGGCTCCTGGAAGATCATAGAGATCTTATCTCCGCGGACAGCCTGCATCTCTTTTGTGTTTTTCTTTAACAGATTTTCGCCGTTGAACAGGATTTCCCCTCCTGCCACCCGGCCCGGGTCACGGATCAATCCCATGACAGAGAGGGAGGTTACACTTTTTCCGGAACCGGATTCTCCCACCACTGCCAGGATCTCTCCTTTGTCCACTGCAAAGCTGACACCGTTTACCGCCTTGACCGTACCTCTTTTTACTTTAAATTCTGTCTCCAGATCCTTTACTTCCAATAACATGATACGGTCCTCCTTATACTCTTTCTTTCGGATCCAGCGCATCGCGCAGGCCGTCGCCAAACAGGTTGAATGCCAGCACTGCTAACGTGATGGCAAGACCCGGGAAAATCAAGGTGTAGGGCGCCGAGAAAATATAAGTTCTCGCACGTCCCAGCATATCTCCCCACTCTGCCATAGGCGGCTGTACACCCATACCTAAGAATCCAAGAGCTGCAGTATCCAGGATCGCGGTGGAGATACCAAGGGTTGCCCTGACCACAATGGAGCTTACCACGTTTGGAAGGATGTGATGAAAGATGATCCTCCTGTCAGAATTTCCCACAACCTTGGCGGCAGCCACATAGTCATTTTCCTTGACGGAAAGAATGGAGCTTCGCACAATCCGGGCATATTCCGGGATTGACACAGTACCAATGGCAATAATGGCCTTATCAAGCCCTTTTCCCAGTGCTGCCATCAATGTGATCGCCAGAAGAATAGAGGGAATGGAGAGCATAATATCCATACATCTCATAATAAAGGAATCCGCTTTACCGCCGAAATACCCTGCCACAGAACCGAGAATGGTACCGATCAGCAGAGAATACACAACGGCAGCCACACCTACAAAGAGAGAAACTTTGGTACCTGACAGTACACGGGAAAAGATATCCCGTCCAAGCTGGTCTGTTCCAAAGTAGTAATCCTTACAGGGCGCTACAAACGTATGGGCCATATCAGAATACTCCGGATCATAAGGAGCCAGCCAGTCTCCCATGATCGCTAAAAATACAAAAAATACAATAACGATAAGACCCGCCACTGCTGCCTTATTCTTTTTCAGGGTGTCCCACATCACACGGATTTGGGATTCCGGTTTTTCAAGTGTCTCTCCTGTTGTCTGTACCTGTTGTTTTTTCCGCATGACGGTTACACCTCCTTCTTAACATATTTGATACGCGGATCTAAAAATGCATAGATAACGTCTACGATCAGATTCATCAGCACGAATATGACTGCGATCAGCAGTACCACTCCCTGCACAACAGGGAAATCCGATTTCATGATACACTGCACCGTGTAGTTTCCGATTCCGGGCCATGCATATACAGATTCTGTCAATACCGCACCGCCAAGCAGGGAACCTAACTGCAGGCCGATAACGGTTGTGACAGGAAGCATGGCGTTGCGCAGTGCATGTCTTCTCGTCACTTTGCCTTCACTGATTCCTTTTGCTCTTGCAGTACGGATGTAATCCTGTCCCAGCGTTTCCAACATACTGGAACGCGTCATACGGGCAATGATAGCCATAGAATAAAGACTCAGTGTCACTGCCGGAAGAACCATATGCAGAAGGCTGTCTTTCAGAGCCTCTGTGTTTCCTTCCAGAATACTGTCAATGATCATAAATCCCGTCACGGTATCAGGACGCAAAGCCGGGTCGATCCGTCCGCTGGAAGGCAGCCAGTGCAGAACACCGGAAAACAGAATGATCAGCATAATGCCCAGCCAGAAAATAGGAACGGACACTCCAATCAGGGATATAAGCATACCTCCATTGTCAAAAATCGAATTCTTTTTCACTGCCGAAACAGCACCGATCACGATCCCAAAAACCGCAGCCAGTATAATGGCAACAATTGCCAGCTCCACGGTAGCCGGGAAACGACTGAAAATTTCTTTTGTTACAGGTGCTTTTGTATAATAGGAAGTACCCAGATCACCGGTAACAGCGCCTTTGATAAAATCTACATACTGTGTAACTATGGGTTCGTTCAGCCCGTTCGCCTCCCGCCACTCTTCCATGCTTTCCTGTGTAGCGTGCTGCCCCAATACTATGGACGCAGGGTCCGGTGCACATACACGCATAAGGAAAAAGACGATCAGGGATACACCGAAGAGAACCGGTATGAGCTGTAAAAGCCGTTTCATTATGTACTTAAACATGTCTTGCCCTCTCTTTTTTCTTTTGATTGTCTCCGGAACAATTCATTTCTCAAGGGGTCTTTGAAAAAGCCCTCTCAGAAATGAACTGTTCCTCCGTAAAACAGGCTTTTAGACCGCATATAAGGGCAGATCTCTCTGCCCTTATGCAATCCCGTTTTACCAATTAATTGTAATGGCTCCGTACCTTTCCGGTTACAATTAATTCTTATATGTTTTGCTCAAGAAAACATTACCTGTAGGATGTGCAATGAAGTTCTGTACATTTGACACATAACCTGACAGGTTCTGCTGATGAGAAATCGGCAGCCACACATTTTCGTCTGCAATCTTCTGTTCCATTTTGCCGTAAGCTCCATTTCTTTCGTCACCGTTTTCCATGGATGCTGCTTCTGACAGCATGGTGTTGTATTCGTCATCACGGTACAGCGCAACGTTCATTGCCGGGTCCTCATGTGTCAGCAGATACATGAAGTTATCCGGGTCACCGTTGTCACCGATCCAGCCGTACAGACACATATCATAATCGCCGGCACCGAGTTTTTCTTTGTAGGTTGTCCAGTCATAGGAATCAATAGAAACTTTAACGCCTACTTTATCGAAATAACCCTGGAGAGCTTCTGCCAGTGTCTGGCCGGTTGCAGTATTGTACGGTCTTGGGTTTGTGTAAGCCATCATCTTCAGTTCTGTAATACCCTTTTCTTCCAGTACCTTTTTGGACTCTTCCGGATTGTATTCCGTCTGTTTTACGTCTGCACTGTAGCCAGGCATGAACGTTGGAAGAATTGTAGCAGCCTGGGTTGCGTAACCTTTATAAATGCTTTCAACCAACTCCGGTACATTAACTGCTTCATTTAATGCTTTTCTGATCTCAGGGTCTGTTACTCTCTGTGTATTGTAAGCCATGTAGTTGATATTCATACCCTCTGCCTGATATAACAGACAGCCGGCAGATGTGATCTGGTCTACCACGGTGGCGTCAATACCATCAATAATATCCACTTCACCGTTTGTCAGCGCAACCACACGTGCGGAGTTATCCGGGATCGTGGAGAAAATGATCTCTTTTGCAACACCCTTCTCGCCCCAGTAGTCTTCATTTCTTTCCATAACTACGGCTTCGTTTTTGTTCCATCTTACAAATTTGTACGGGCCTGTTCCGCATGGCGCTTCATTCAGGTTGCCGTTTGCTGCGTCACATGCTGTAGGGCTTACCATGGGTGCGCCCAGGGACATTGCCAGGTTGTTTAAGAATGGCGTGGATTTTTTGCCCAGTTTAAACTCTACTGTATAGTCATCAACCACGTTACACTCTGTAACATCACCGTAAACAAAGTCTGCATAAAGCATGTCCTCTGTTTTATTGACTGTTTGTCTGTCCACATTGTATTTTACTGCTTCTGCGTTGAAGTCTGTTCCGTCATGGAATTTTACGCCTTGTCTCAGTTTGAAGGTATAAGTCAGCCCATCTTCACTTACTTCCCAAGATTCAGCCAGGCACGGTTCCACTTCTGTATTGCTGTCACCGTATTTCAGAAGGCCTTCATACATCTGGCAGATTGGCTTGGAAGACTCTCCGTCATCAATCATAGCCGGGTCAAGACCACGGGGGTCTGCACCCTGCGCATATCGCAGTGTCTGCTCTGTGTCCACATCAGACGGAACCTCAGTAAACTCTGTGAGCATTTGGCCGCTGGCTTTCTTTTCTGTTGTGCCGGTTTCTGTTTCTGCATCCGCATTTCCTTCTTCACCGGAAGTTTCTGTCTTTGTTGTGCCGCCAGTGTTATCTGCACCAGTCTTCTTGTTACTTCCACATCCTGCCATCATGGTGATCGCCATAGATGTGCAGAGTAAAGCCGCAATTACTTTTCTTTTCATAGAAAATCCCTCCTTTGATTCACACAGTCCTCCCTGTGCTCTGTCATTCTAACACCACTTTGACGTGGTAAACACAAAGAACTCTGTGCTAACCATTTTACTATAGAAGGAGAAAAAATACAAGTTTTAATTTCTCATCCTGCATTTATTGTATGATTATGCGGCTGGGATTTTTTAAGTATTAATTCAAAACATGAGATAGGGTCGCTGCTTTTTAATCATCACTGTATAATTACATTTATTTTTTGCAGGTTATTTTCCCTTTTCCTGCATTTTTTCATAAGGCGTTTATCTGTAGATATACATTTGTCTTCATATAAAGGACACTTTGTATATAAATTAACTGATATTCTTTGTTTCTGTTATAAATGTCTTTCATAAAAAGACATTTAAACATTTATTTCAACAAGTTCTGCTTATATCCTGCAAGTTACAATTGAGATACACAAATATACGCCGCTGTCTGACAGCCGCGGAACCCACGGCCTCTCAGATAATACTGCTCCGTAAGCTGAAATATGTTAGAATTCCTCTGTCCGTCTTCTTAAATATGTAGTCAATTGTTGGATTTGTCACATGCCTGATCCGGCATAGATTTGAAAGGGCAGATAATGCTGTCAGATGACTGCATTATCTGCTTTTAGAATTTTAAACGCATAAAAGAAGCCCGCTGCCTGCATTTGGCAAAATATAAGCAGCGTCATTTATGTAAGATAAAGATTCTTAGATATGGTTTATCCCATCCACAAAATACGCAATAGAGTCTGCATGTGCCGCCAGCTTCAGATATCTTGAAAGAATATCTATATTCTGTTCCTCCAGGATCGCTTTTCTGAGTTCATCAGGTACTGGGCCTAAATCCTCCAGCAGAAGCAGGATGGATTCTGCCTTTCCTTTTGTTTTCCCCATGGCCAGTCCTTTTGCTTCTCCCTCGGCACGTTCATCTCTCAATAACTCTTCCAGCAGCATGAACTTCTCCTCCATTTCCCGGCTTCCCTTAATTTTTGCTATAGACTCCTGGATCTTTCTGATATAATCATCCTGATAGTCACGGGTACTGTCTGTTAAGTCGGCTTTGACAAATTTCAGGAATCTTATTAGCTTTCCCGGTACTTCCGCTTCATTTTCCCCACAGGTGCTCAAAAAAATGGTAGTACTCCCGTCAGCCATAGACAGTCCGGTTTCCCTGCAAACATTTTGGAAGATATAACGGTATTTTTTCTTATCAAACGGGTCAAAATCACAAATAAAAATCACATAGGAAGCAGGGAGTAATGTGTAGTCTTCTCCTGTCAGCAACAGCTCCATATCCATCTGACTGTGATAATATCTGGCTCTTTTGCCCAAATGGGACTTTTTTGCCACTTGCATCTCCACATTGTAATGTGTTCTTTTTTCATCTCTGGCAATAATATCAAGCCGTATACCGCGGTATTCCGGGTGGTAAATCATACTTTTCTCTTTACTGATTTCTACTTTCTCAATCGGAACACCCACCGCCATTTCCAAAAAATTCCGGCAGATTTCCTCATTTACCATAACTGCACCGAACATAAAATTATCTTTAAACTTCAGTTGTGCCAGTTTTCTGTTTTGGTTCATAAACAACCTCCGCATGGGCAGAGGAATTCTGGTTTGATTATATCACATAGTATTTAAAATTTCCATTATAAATTTGCGTTTGCAAATTAATTTACCACTTTTTTCATTCCATCTGTAACGAAATATAGAGTAATTTTTTTTGTATCCCTGCATAAAAACAAAGCCGGCTTCTGCTTTTTATCTTTCCTGTATAGTAACTTTAATTATATCACCCGGCTGTTTTCCGATTTTCTGCCTGATCTCTTTTCTTATTCCAATAATATGCCCCGGTGTTTTCATCCGTACCAGGCTTCCGTCATAAGGTTGGCTGTCAAATGTGGCATGTACCTTCACTCTCCCTTTGCCAAACTCCTCCCTCACATCAAAAGGAAATTCAATATATGCCCCATCTATATCGGGAACCTTTTTTATAACAGCCTCAAATTCATATGTCTTTGTATTCATCTTTATTTCCTCACTGTTCTTTTTGTAGCATTCATGTAATACGTTTTTGCCGATGAAGTCTCCACGCGGTCAAGCGCCGGATTTGTGGCATCCAGAAGACAGATTTTATTTACGCTCTTTATCTGAGCAGGGTAGGTTTCCTGTACTTCCCCGGAAAAAGTAACCGATATATTTTGTCCCGGCATGAAGTCTGACAATGCGATATCAGTAAAGTGCCACTCCATTTTTGTATTGGCAGTAATGTACAGATGAAATTCACTTCTGAAATTCATATCATTTTCTTTCAAGCCGGATACCCGCATGGAATTTCCGTTAATCTCTTTGATCTGAGCATAAAAAGTGATGGAATCACCTTCATCTGAAAGACCCTCCACGGTCTTGTTCTGTCCTACCGTATATCCTGCCCAAAAGATAAGCAAAGCAAACAAAAGTATAATACCGGCTTTAAAAAATTCTTCATTGATGATCCCCCGTTTGATCAAATGATAAAATGAATGAAAGGTGGCCACTTGTGATTCCCGTATCATAATTATACCCTTAATAACAGCCGGATCCCTACCTTTATGGAACCCGGCTGTTACTGTGTACAAGTAATATTAACAAAAACTCATTCATCCTAAAGGTTCTTTACTAACAATCCCCGATGAATGTATCCGTCTTTCATCTGTTCTTTTTCCGGCAGCGGACGTGTATATGCAGGAGTAAAAATGGGCCGTGCTTGGTATCTGAAAATGAATGTGATTTATAAGTACTATTCAATACCGCTTTGCGGTTTGCTCCCACTCAAAACTATGATTTTGACCATCTACAAACCGGCAGGCTGGTTCAGCTTTTCTGTAAAATCAGCCATTGCCTTGGCTATTTCAAGCTGCTGCGGGCATACCGCCTCACAGCTCTGGCATCCGATGCATGCATGAGGGCGTTTATCCTCCGGCATGGCTTCCACCGCCATGTGCGTGATCAGACCATTCGCAAAACGCACCTCATTATAAAGTGCTAATAGTGTGGGAATATCCAGTTTCTGAGGACAATGTGTTGTACAATAACGACAGGCCGTGCATGGCAGGATATCCAGCATACTGTCCGTCACTTCCATCAGCGTCTCCATCTCTTCATCCGTCACCGGTTTATCTTCTGCAAAGGTGGCGATATTTTCCTTCATCTGCTCCATGCTTGACATGCCGGACAATACCATAGTCACTTCCGGAACAGACTGCAGGAAACGGAATCCCCAGGCCGGAATCTTTTCATCCGGTCGCAGAGCCTTTAATTTCTCTTCGTTCTCCGGTGTAAGACTTGCCAGCCGTCCTCCCCTGAGAGGCTCCATGACCCATACGGGAATGTTATATTCCCGGAGCAGCTCCACCTTAGCCTTCGCATCCTGGAGCTTCCAGTCCAGATAATTCAGCTGAATCTGACAGAATTCCATCCTGTCTCCATAAGCTTCCAGAAAACGTTTCATCGTATCATAACGCCCGTGTGCAGAAAATCCCAGATGCCTGATCCTTCCGTTCTCTTTCTGTTTCATCAGATAATCCATAATACCGTATTTCCGGTCCGTATACGGCTCGATATTCTTTTCATAAACATTATGGAACAAATAGAAATCAAAATAATCCACATTACATTTTTTAAGCTGTTCTTCAAAAATAGCTTCCACTTTATCCATGTTCGCCAAATCGTATCCCGGAAACTTGGTAGCCAGATAAAAGCATTCTCTGGGATAATCCCCCAGAACCTTTCCCATCACAATTTCCGAATTTCCATCATGATAGCCATACGCCGTGTCAAAATAGTTGACACCATGTGCTATGGCATAAGCCACCATATCCGCCGTCTTTTTCTCATCTATGGGCGCATCCGGATTCCCGTCCGCAGTCGGCAGCCGCATAGCGCCAAACCCCAGCGCTGAAAGCTTCATATCTTTATAATTTTTATATACCATATTCCTATCCTCCTGTGATAAATTTTTCCTTTCATGAACCCATTTTTTGATTTCCGCAGGCACAGTGTGCATCTTGCGGGTTCAATAAGATTGTATTCCTTGAAGTCAACTCCAAGTCAATACCCTTTTTCAAAAAAAGCACAGCCCAAAAGCCCTCCCGGACTGTGCTGTGCCGTCACGATCACATAGTTTCTTTCATATATAAATCCATGGCCTCCGCCATCAGGCCGTGAGGTATGTCCCGAATCGTCTGTCACAAGCAGCCCGCACGCATCTGCATCCAGACCCCGGGTTGTTCTGACAAGCTGGTTTCGGGGCCAGCCTCTGACCAGTTCAGAGCCTTTTTTAGGATTGAACTGCCAGTTAAATTCCCAGCACCACGGTGGCAGCTTCCTGCTGAAATAGAAATATAGCCTAAAATTGTTTGTATAAATTGGTAATTTTCTTCCTTTTGTGTTAGAATATATGCATTAGAGTTAGAAAATACTAAAGACAAAGGGTCTTCGTCAGGAAGGAATGAGAGTATACTGGTGAAAAAACAGATAAAACTGAAAAAGCAAACAAAACCGCAGCTGTCTGACAATCAGGTGGAGAAAAAAGACCGCAGGATTCCAACCACCCGGTATAACCCGGATCATAAAACCGGGCTGACAAGCCAGCAGGTACAGGAACACAGGCTTCACGGCTGGACCAACAAAGCTGTGGACCCGCCGTCCAAGACAACGAAAGAGATCATACATGACAATGTCTTCACATACTTTAACTTGATTTTCGTAGTGCTGGCAGTCCTGCTGTGTATTGTAGGTTCTTTCAGGGACCTGACTTTTCTCCCGGTTATCATTGCCAACACATTGATCGGTATCATACAGGAGATACGGGCCAAGCAGGTTCTGGATAATCTGACCATGCTCAACGCCCCTAATGCCTCCGTAGTGCGAAACGGCAAAACCTCGGTAGTAAATGCCGAGGAGCTGGTGCTGGACGATATGGTCATCTTTAAAGCCGGCAACCAGGTCTGTGCTGACGCTTTGGTAAGCGCCGGGGAAGTACAGGTCAATGAATCCCTGCTCACCGGAGAAGCGGATGAGATCACCAAGAGAAAAGGCGACCAGCTTATGTCCGGCAGCTTCATTGTGTCGGGGCAGTGCCACGCAAAGCTTGATAAAGTCGGGGAGGACTCCTATATCTCCCGCCTGACGCTGGAGGCCAAGGAAATGCAGAGCGGGGAGCAGTCCGAGATGATACGTTCCCTTGACAAACTGGTAAAATTCGTGGGTATTGCCATTATCCCCATCGGCCTTGTACTTTTTATACAGGCATTTTTCTTTCAGCATGAGGCTTTCCGCTCCAGTGTGACCTCCATGGTGGCTGCTGTCATCGGTATGATCCCTGAGGGCTTATATCTTCTTGCAAGTGTTGCCTTGGCAGTGAGTTCTATCAGGCTGGCACAGAAAAAAGTCCTGCTGCACGATATGAAATGTATTGAAACCCTGGCAAGAGTAGATGTGCTCTGCGTAGATAAGACAGGAACTATCACAGAAAATTCCATGGAAGTCCAGGAGGTCATAGAGACAGAAGAATACGATCCCAATGAGATGGAGCCTCTGTCTGTGATGATCAGTGATTTTGCGGCAGCCATGAGCAGCGATAACATTACCATGGCAGCTATCAAAAAGCATTTTAAAACTGCCGCGAAAAAGAAACCTGTCAGTAAAACAGGGTTCTCCTCTGCAACCAAATACAGCAGCGTCACCTTTAAAGATACTGCCTATGTACTGGGCGCTCCGGAATTTGTCCTGAAGGAAGACTATGATGACTACAAAGAGGAAATTTTAGAATATGCATCCAAAGGCTCACGTGTCCTGGTATTCGGAACTTATGATGAGAAGATTGACGGCAAGGCACTTTCCGCCCCCATTATACCTTTATGCTATATTCTTCTCGCGAACCCTATCCGCAAGCAGGCAAAAGAAACTTTTACTTACTTCGCCGAACAGGGTGTGGAGGTGAAGGTTATATCAGGGGACAATCCTGCCACCGTTTCTGAGGTTGCCAAACAGGCCGGCATAGCCGGAGCAGAGAATTATGTGGATGCCTCAGAACTGGAGACTGACGCAGAAATACAGCAAGCGGTTCTGAACAACGCTGTCTTTGGACGTGTCACCCCCAACCAGAAACGGCAGTTTGTACAGATATTAAAAGCTGCGGGAAAAACCGTTGCCATGACAGGAGACGGTGTCAACGACGTGCTGGCACTGAAAGATGCCGACTGCAGCATTGCCATGGCCTCAGGCAGTGATGCCGCGGCTCAGGCCTCCCAGCTTGTACTGCTGGAATCTGACTTTTCCTGTATGCCCCAGGTGGTATTGGAAGGAAGACGGGTGGTAAATAATATCCAGCGTTCTGCCAGTTTATTCCTGGTCAAGAATATTTTTTCCTTCCTGCTCTCCCTGTTCTCTGTTGTATTTATGCTGACGTATCCTCTGGAACCCTCACAGGTATCCCTGATCAGTATGTTCACCATTGGCATCCCTGCATTTTTCCTGGCGCTTGAGCCAAACAAAAATATTATCAAAGGGCATTTTCTCACCAATGTATGTCTGAAAGCCATGCCTGCGGCGCTGACAGATGTTCTCGCTGTGGGCGCGCTGGTGGTGTTCGGAAAGACCTTCGGGGTAAATTCCACGGATATCTCAACCGCTGCTACCATGCTGCTGGCCATCGTAGGATTTATGATCCTTTACAAGATCAGTGCACCTATGAACAAGATCCGTGTGGGGATTTTACTTGGAACCATTGCCGGACTTATATTCTGCAGCTTGTTTTTGAACAATCTGTTTGCATTGACCGGCATGTCCAAGAAATGCATCATGCTCTTTGTGGTTTTCGCCATTGCCACAGAGCCTGTGCTCAGATATCTTACACTGGCGATTGAAAAATGCCGTATCTTGTATCTGCGCCTGAAACAGCATAGTGAAGACGAATTATTATAAAATCCAAGTGCAGACAAGATTTTAACGTTTATACACAGCAGTCCGCTTCGGACCATTACAGGCAGAAAAAGTTACGGTCAGATACCGGATTCGTATCTGACCGTAATTTTTTTCTATCTTTAATTTTCCTCATGGAAAACTCGTTCCAGAACCTCTGTGGCTTTCTTTACAGGGATGATCTCCAGTTTTTCCTTTATCTCCTCTGCCACTTCCTCCAGATCCTCCACGTTATCATAAGGGATAAATACTTTTTTCACGCCGGCTCTCTGCGCTGCCATGAGCTTTTCCGGAAGACCTCCAATAGGCATGACACCGCCCCGAAGGGAAACTTCCCCTGTCATGGCATATTCAGGATCAACTGCTTTTCCCGTTACAAGGGAGGACAGCGCTGTGACCAGAGTAATGCCCGCAGAGGGACCGTCCTTTGGAACTGCTCCGGACGGAACATGGATATGAAGGTCTTTTTCATCAAGCTGTTTGGCCTCTTCCGGATACATGGCTTTTACCAGCGTCAGGGCAAGCTCAGCGGATTCTTTCATCACATCCCCCAACTGTCCGGTGATCCTCACTTTACCGCTGCCTCTCGTGAGCGTCGTCTCCACGAACAGGATCTCTCCTCCGGCTCTGGTCCAGGCTAATCCTGTCACCACACCCGGTGCAGCCTCCTTGAGTATACCCTCGTGATGCATGGCGTTTCTTCCTAAAAACTCAGGGACACGCTTTTCACTGACCGTGATACTCTTCTGCTCTCCTTTTACCAGCTTCACTGCCGCAAAACGGCACAGAATATCCATCTGTTTTTTCAGACCGCGGACTCCCGCTTCAGCCGTATAATCGCTGATGATCTTCCCGATCGCTTCATCTGTCACTTTCAGGTTCTGAGCCTTGATCCCCATGCTCTTCATTGCCTTGGGAAGCAGATGTTTTCTGGCGATATGGGACTTTTCTATGGGTGTATAACCCGGAAACTGAATCACTTCCATACGATTCAGAAGTGGTTCCGGTATGGTATCCGTGCTGTTGGCAGTACAGACAAAAAATACATTGGAGAGGTCATAGGGCACATTCATATAGTGATCTGTAAAGCTGTTGTTCTGCTCCGGGTCCAGTACCTCCAAAAGGGCACTTGCAGGGTCTCCGCCATAATCCTTTGTGAGCTTATCCACCTCATCCAGCACCATGACAGGGTTCTGGACACCGCTTCGTTTCATACCCTCCATAATCCTGCCCGGCATGGCACCTACATACGTCCTCCTGTGGCCTCGGATCTCAGCCTCGTCACGGATGCCGCCCAGGCTGATCCTCACATATTCTCTGTGCAGAGCTTTGGCTATGCTCTGCCCGATACTGGTCTTGCCTGTACCGGGTGCTCCCACAAACAGCAGAATAGAACCGGACTGTTTTTTATTCAGAGCCATGACTGCTATCTGCTGGATGATTCTGTCTTTTACCTTTTTCAGACCATAGTGCTCCTCATCCAGAATCTTCTCCGCTTCCTCCAAATCTATCTCCGGTAACTCCTCTGTTTTCCAGGAAAGGCTTGTCACAAAATCCAGATAATCATAGAGCAGGCCATACTCATGGCTGTCCTTGCCCTCCTGTTTCATCCGGTTCAGAACCTTTCCGGCCTCCTTTTCTGCCTCCTCATTCATACCTGCTTCTTTTATTTTATTTTCAAATCTGCGGACATCGGATATATTCTCCGGATGCATCTCATCCAGCTGGTTCTGCAGAAAATCAATCTGTTTTTTAATGGCTGACTCCCTGTATGCCTGTTCATGCGTCTCCTTCTGGGCACTCTGGGCTTCCTCACTGACCTTGAACAATTCAATAAATTCATAGATCGCCTTTTCAATCCGTTCACAGCGCTGTCCCCTGGTCTCCGCCTCTAAAACGGCATATTTTTCCGGCCAGGAGAGATTCAGATAGCCTGAAAGGGCACAGAGAATCTCGTTCATATTTTTCCAGTGCAGGATAAAGCTTCTCGCCCACACCCCCCACTGAAACATCTGTACAAATTTCAGCAGATCTCTTTTGAGCGCTTCAAAACGCTTCTGCATCTTTTCATCCGAGATATCCTCCACCTCGCCACAGACCGCTGCCGAAGCGGAGATGGACTGCGTGGTCACTTCCACATTCGTGATCAGAACACGCTCTTTTGTATGGACACGAATATTGCCTTCCTCGTCTATACTCTCAATCTTGCCGGAAACCCCGATAGGGCAGATATCCTCCGGCGTCATATCTTCCCGCTTCTTATCCTGCTTCATCATCAGGAACAACACATCCTCACCCACATGCTCCGCAGTGATTTCCCGGTCTGTGAAAATGTCCTTTTTGAAAAAGAAGGTAACGCCGGGCAGTATCATCATATCGTAAATCGGTATTGTAATCATATGTGCATCCTCCTCGCATTATCAGCACTCATTTTAATCGAGTGCTAGTATCAAATTAAAATATATAGCGAATCCGTTGGAATCCGCCAAATATTGTGATATAATTCTATCATTAAATAAACATTTTACAAGTACGCAGTATTTTCATACCTGGTATGTTTTTTCATACCTACTACCTCATGAGGAAAGGAAACCGGTTATGTATGCAGCATCAATGGAAAAAGAGGAAAGGGAAGCTGTCTGTCCGCTGAAATATGCTTTGAATCTGGTGGGTGGAAAATGGAAGCTTCCTATTATCTGTATTCTGGCACGTGAAGAATCTGTGCGTTATAACAGCCTGAAACGAAAGCTCTGCGGCATTACCAACATGATGCTGTCCCAGTCCTTAAAAGAACTGGAGGAAAACGGCATTGTCCACCGGGAGCAGTATAATGAGATTCCGCCCCGGGTGGAATATTCCCTCACGAAAGAGGGACGCAGTATTTTAGAGCCGCTGGACAGCCTGTCCGAATGGGGAAAAACCCATATGGACAGAATGCAGACTCAGTCCCCATACTGCAGAGAATGCAGAGACACGAAATAGCCTGTTCCCTATAAGCTGTCTTTCACCTGTTCAAAAGAAGCCTGTTCTGATATCACGTCAAATACCAGCCCGCCTCCTGACCAAAACTCATATCTGACACGGCAGGACGGGCTTTCTCTGATAATACGGGTCATCTCACCGCACTGGGGTGCCTTCAGGTCATGGGAGGCTTCCTCCAGTCTGCGCACCTTCAGACGCATCTTTCCCTGCTTGACCGTCACTTTGCCGTCCCCATATTCTTCTATGCGTACTCCCAGGTAGGTGGCCATCCTGTACTCTTTTCCTCCACAATGCACCGCGCAGATACAGCCCTGAAAATGAGTGCCTAAAAATGGAATATCCGCAACAGACAGCATCACACTGCTGCTCTTACCAAACCCGCACTGAGTCCAGAGATATGTCTTTGGAAAGGAGCGTCCTTTGTCTGTCTCTATATATCCCCGCCCTCCTGTCATGGAGATTTTTCTGCCGTTTACAAGGAGGCTGCCCCTGAGACTGTGATACATGCTCAGCACACCGTGACTGCACTGCAGAAAGGGGATGTATTTAAAAAATCCCATAATGTCATATGACAGCCGGTCAAACGGTGTGTATGCAATACAGCCTTTTACAGTCAGGTCCCTGCTCTTTATATCTACCTGGATCCCCTTATCCGTGAAAATATTTCTCCCCACTCTGACGCCAAAAGGATTCCTGCTGATGCGGCACGCCTCTTTGGGATACGTGAAATACCATGCTCCCTCCTCTGTGATGACCTGAAGAGATACGGTCCACTTTCCGTTTTTATCCCCATGTACGGCAGGGATAAATGCAATGGTATTCTCTTGATTCTGGTGTTTCAGATACCATCCTTCAAAATAAGGAAAGGAAAATGCCGCACATCCCCTCTGAATACATGTCTTTTTCATGTTCTTCACCTCTGTGTCTAAATTTATCCGAACATGGGGTGCCGGTGATACACTGGCGGTTCCCCATGTCTGCATCTGCTTTTGGACACATTTAGGATGTGCGGCATTTATAAACCATATACGTGATTTGATTCAGGCATTTTTCTGTTCTTCGATTTTTTCTGCAAGATCGTTTAAATATACCCAGCGTTCCATCTTTTCTTCCAGTTCTGCCTCTGCTTTTTCCTTCTCGGCCGTCAGCTCAGACAGCTTTAAGGAGTTTGTGGCATTTGCCATCATATCACCGTCCAGTTTTTCTATTATTTCCTCCAGAGCTGCGATGTCATCATCTATGGTATCGTATTCTCTCTGTTCTTTGAATGTAAATTTCAGCTTTGCCGGGCGGTTCTGCTTCCAGTCTTTGGCTGCCTCCTTTTTCTCCGGAACCTGTTTTTTCAGGGAACTGCTGCTGTCCCCGACTGAAAGTCTTCTCTCCTTTGCCTCCAGATAATCCGTATAGCCTCCCTCATACTGCTGCAGATGTCCATTGCCGTCAAATTCAAATATCCGGTCCACCACATTGTCCAGAAAATACCGGTCATGGGATACGGTGATCACAATCCCTGAAAAAGAGTTCAGATAATCCTCCAGGATTGTAAGTGTGGGGATATCCACATTGTTGGATGGCTCATCCAGGATATAGACATTAGCCCCGCTGATGAGTACGGAGAGCAGGTACAGCCTACGCTTCTCTCCCCCGGAGAGTTTGCACACAGGAGTATACTGCATATCCGGCGTGAATAAAAATCTCTCCAACATCTGTGATGCACTGATTTTTCCGTCTCTTGTCTGTACATACTCAGCGATATCCCTGATATAATCAATGACCCGCCGGTCCGTATCCATATCCGGCTCCTCCTGTGCCAGATATCCGATTTTGATCGTCTCTCCGATTTCGATCTCCCCGGAGTCCGGCTGTATCAGACCTGCTATCATTTTGATCAGAGTGGACTTTCCGCAGCCGTTTGGACCGATAATGCCCAGCCTCTGGTTTCTCAGCACAATATAGTCAAAATCATCCACAAGCTTTGTCCCGCCATAGCTTTTTCCCACATGGTGCAGCTCAATGGTCTTTTTTCCCATTCTCGTCTCCACGGAATCCATCTCCACAGCCTGGTCCTGCACCGGGGCCTTTCCGTTTTTCAGAGCTTCTAAGCGTTCCAGTCTGGCTCTCTGCTTGGTGCTTCTGGCGCGGCAGCCCCGCTTGGCCCACTCCAGTTCCATGCGCAGGACACTCTGCCGTTTGCGCTCAGAGGCCAGTTCCATCTCCTCCCGCTCTGCTTTCAGTTCCAGGAATCTGGAATAATTGGCATCATAGCTGTACATGTTTCCCCGGCTGATCTCCAGGATCCGGTTGGATACCTTATCCAGAAAGTAACGGTCATGGGTGACCATGAGAATCACTCCTTTGTATTCCCTCAGATACTCTTCCAGCCAGGTGATCATCTCCTCATCCAGATGGTTGGTAGGCTCATCCAGCAGCAGGACATCAAAATCAGAAACCAGCACCTTGGCCATAGCTACCTTCCTTCTCTGCCCTCCCGACAACTGTGCCAGCGGTGTGTCATACTGCACAATCCCAAGCTTTGTCAGGTTGCTTTCTACCATCCAGTCCGTCTCCACTGACTTTCCAAGGGCATAGGAGGATACGGTTGCATCCCGGGGAAATTCCGGATTCTGAGGCAGATACGCAATGCGCAGTCCATTCTGCCTGACGATCTGCCCTGAATCCGGTTCCTCAATCCCGGCAGCCATTCGGAGCAAAGTAGTCTTTCCTGTACCGTTAATGCCGATTATCCCGATTTTATCCCCTTCGTGAATGCCAAAGGATGCATCCTCAAAGATGATCTTATCCCCGTATATTTTACTGATATGTTCTATATTTAATATGTTCATTTGTGACGCTCCTCTTATTCTCATACTGACAATACTCATCATAAATGATTTTGATCGGAACGTCAACTTTAATCCAGCTGCCTGGAAATCTTAACGTGTTTCAGGACAGACAACTATATATATTGCAATATCTTATTTATACCTTATAGTACCAGCACTTGCTGCTGCATAAATTGCAGGAAGTCCTTAGGGTATACATTGTTTATTATAAACACTATTATGTTTTTACGGTGCTATATTTATTTCATGGCAGGCTCCTGTCTGTCCCATCCCCAGCAGTATGCTTCCCAGAGACCGGATGCCCTCCTGTTCCAGATATTGTCATAAACAAAAACCAGGAGTATCCATTCCCAACCGGAACCGAACTCCTGATTCTTATGTATTGCGCTGATCTATTTTTAATAGGCCAGAATCCTGGCCGGATTATTTACCGTCATGTTGCGAATCGCCAGGTCAGAGACCTCCCCGTATTTCTTCAGTGCAGGAACTCCGAATTTTGTCAGCCTGCAGTATCCCTCTCCGCCGAACTGCCTGCACATAGTCTTTACACACATGTCAGTGCCAAGTACGATCTGGCGGCTGTATCCCTGCTGGATAAGACGTACAATCCCGGCCATCTTCATCCAGTCCGGAATCGGTGCAGTTCCCAACGCCTCCAGGCCAATATCCCCGGATAAAAATTCCACTGAAAAGTTTGCTCCTTTATCCAGCACCCGTTTCGCCACATCCAGGTCCAGACCCCATTTTTCCGGGTAGAGGATCATCTCCTTCATGGGCCTTTTTACAGTAGTCTCCATGTGGGCGATCACGATCTTTTCCGGGTTGACGCCCTCTTCCATCAGTATCTCCACGATTTCACCCGGTGTCCCCCCGTAAGCATAATCCGGATGTACCGTGATGGACATACCTGTGTCTTTCGCGGCCTGGCCGCCTGCTCTGAGCGCTTTTTCCTCTGCCTCTGTAAAATCATTCAGTGCAATTTTCACGCACCCCGGCTTTATGTCTGTGTGCTCAATTCCGTTTTCAATCTCATCCATCATATGGTGGTAAAACTGGCGGATACTCCAGCCGTCATAATCTCCCGGCCAGGAGGACTCCACATAATAGCCGACAGCTGTAATGACATGAACCCCTGTCCTTTCTGAGATCCGCTTCACTGCCTCCACATCCAGGCGGATTCCGGGTACACTCAGCTCCACCATAGAGTCTCCGCCTGAGACTTTATATTCCTGTACCTCCCTGGTCATGGCTGTTTCATCGTTCAAATCCATGGCATCCCGTACCAGCGGAAAATTCCTTTTCAAAAACCCGATGTTTTCCAGTGAGACCTTATCCTCATACTTCACCGGCAGATCCGTGGGCATAGCCGGTCTGCAGATTGCCCCCATATCCGCACCGTTGAACATAATGTGTTCATGCATATCCGTAAATCCCAGCTCCTCCGGTGAAATATCTCCGCACACAGTTGTAATTCGTTTCATGAATGTAAAACCCTCCCATTTTTCAACCTGGCAGCAGTTTTTATCGGTCCTTTCTCTGTTGCCGGATTAGTTTTCAAACACAGGCTAACCCAGTAGTATCTTCTCAATCTGTTCCCTATTCCCCGTCAGAGAGCCCTGTACCATAGGCGGTTTTCCTCCGCCTTTCCCGCTGCAGGCCTGGTTCATCTCTTTTGCAAGAGCCATAATATCTCTGCCTAAACTGCCCAGAACATAACGGTATCCTGCCGTGTCACTGCCCACAAAAACACCGCAGACACCCTCCGTTATCTCCATGGCATCATTGACAAAATGCCGCATGGCAGCCGGATCCAGCTCCTCCTCAAATAAAAGTACAGCCTGTGTCCGGGACTTCACCTCAGACAGACGCCGTCTCAGATATTGTTCCTGAAGCCGCCTGATTTTTTCTTTCTGCCGGGTGATCTCCTCTTCCAGCCGGCAGACTGCCTGCACAACATCCTCCTGCTTCGCGGAAAGCCTGCACGATATGGCTGTCACGCTCTCCTCCTTTTGGTTGTAATCCTCCAGTGCCCGGAAACCGCAGAGCATGTTCACCCGCATCCCGCCTTTATAATGAATCGCCCCGGTCAGCTTAATGATCCCAACAGCCCCCGTTGTCTTTACATGGGGGGCGCAGCAGGCGCAGGTATCATATCCGGGAATGCGGACAATGCGCACCTGTCCCTCAATTTCGATTTTACTCCGGTAGGCTATCTCCCCCAGTTCCTCCTCTGTGGGATACAAAACTTCTATGGGTACATCCTCAGCCACCGCCTGATTGGCTTCCCGTTCTATCATGCAGAGCTGCTCTTTTGTTAGAGGGCCGTCATAGTCCATGGTCACCGCTTCATTTCCCAGGTGAAATCCCACATTGCGGTAACCAAAATGACGGTTCACCAGCCCTGACACAATGTGCTCCCCTGTGTGCTGCTGCATTTTAGAAAACCGTTCCGCAAAATCCAGTACGCCGGTGACAACAGCTCCCATATCCGCGGGTTTATCTGTAAAGTGGATGACCGTTCCGTCTTTTTCTCCCACATCCAGGACTCGTATCTTAACTTCCTGGTCCCCGCTCTTTTTTAAAAGCAGCATCCCTGTATCTGCGTACTGTCCGCCCCCTTCCGGGAAAAAGGCGGTTCTGTCAAGAACCACCTCATAATGGGCACCGCTTATTTTTTCATTTACCTTTGGCAGCGGTCTGCAGGCCAGCACCTCTGCCTGAAATGTGTCTGTCATACTGTCCCTGTAGAATAATTTGTCCGTCATGTTCAGTCTCCATATACACGGATCAGGGCAGAAACCTTATGTACCACACTCATTCCCTCAATGATCATCATAGCATCATTAAAATTGCCCTCCCTGACTTTTGAGGTCACAACAACGATCTCCGCCAAATCTCCGTCTTTATTTTTCTGTATCATCTGTGCAATACTCACATCATTATTGCCTAATACACTGGCAATGCTGGCAAGTACTCCCGGTCTGTCGTCCACCTGCAGACGCAGGAAAAAGCGGCTTTCCATATCATCTGCCTTCTTCACAGGCAGTTCTTTATAACAGGTACAGCTTATCCTTCCGGTACAGCCGAACCGTATATTTCTCACAATGTCAAACACATCCCCCACAATAGCGCTGGCTGTGGGCATCTCACCCGCACCCCGCCCGTAGAACATGGTATCTCCCACTGCATCTCCTCTCACAAAGACAGCATTGAAAGAGTCATTGACAGCGGCCAGGGGGTGGCTCTCGGAAATCAGCATAGGCTGCACCCGCACCTCAATTCCCGTCTCTGTATACCTGGCAAGTCCCAGCAATTTGATCAGGCAGCCCAGCTCTTTCGCGTACCGGATATCTTTAGCTGAGATATGCGTGATGCCTTCTGTTGTCACATCGTCAAAGGTCACTCTGGAATTAAAGGCAATGGAGGCCATGATCGCCATTTTACGCCCCGCGTCATATCCTCTGATATCTGCTGTCGGGTCTGCCTCCGCATAGCCAAGTTCTGTTGCCAGAGCAAGAGCCTCGGAAAATTCCATGCCTTCCTGGGTCATTTTTGTCAGAATAAAATTGGTCGTACCGTTGACTATGCCGATGACCTCCTGAATGTGGTTGCCGGCCAGGCATTGTTTCAATGGCCGGATAATGGGAATCCCTCCGGCCACTGCTGCTTCAAAAAGGAAATCGCACTGATGCTCTGCCGCACAGTCCAGCAGTTCTCCCCCATTGGAGGCCACTAAATCCTTGTTGGCGGTCACCACATGCTTGCCTGCACGCAGTGCCTCCAGAATATAAGTCCTTGCAGGTTCAAATCCGCCCATTACCTCAATGATGATCTCAATGGACGGGTCTTCTAAAACAGCCTTCCAGTCATTCGTGAGTACAGATGGGTCTTCCACCTTGGCAGCCGCTTTTTTTATGTTGCGGACCAGGATTTTTTCTACCCGGACCACGGCTCCGATTTTTTTCTCCATCTCCTCTTTCTGGATCTTCAGAACTTTATATACACCGTTTCCCACGGTTCCAAGCCCCAGCAGGGCAGCTTTTATCACTTTTTCACTCATAACGATTCTTCTTTTTCCTCCGGCTCATCCTTTTTGGGCTTCACGACCTGTTCCACCCTTTCAATAAATCCCTTTTTCATCTTATTATTCCGCTTAAAGGCCTTGCTCCATCCTCCAATCTTATTGTATACCCAGAAGGAATGGACCAGAACTGCATTGACCTTGCCGATTTTGTCCTTGGTCGTCTTGTTGTAGATCTCACCGCCGCACTCAAACCTGGTACCCTTGATGATCTCTGTGATCAGATCCGACTCACAGGTAACCGTGTCCGGCACTTCTGTATATGCCTTTCCCACACAGTCCGCCCTGTGGGCATCGCTTCCGCCTGTGCCTGTCAGATTGTACTTTTCCGCTAATTTTGCTGCTCTCTCATTGACTTCCATGGATTCACAGGCATTGAAGGTTTCAATAAAGTCAAATTCTTTTAAAATATCCGGATTTCTCTTATAAGCTTTTGCATTCATAAAGCTCATGTATTTTTCCCCGCAGGGATGGGCCGGACCCAGTATTCCCCCATAGTTGTGCACTATGGGGATCAGCATCTGTATGGGAATCCCCCGCAGCTCCAGAAGACGCAGTTTGATGCTCTCCGGCATGATCACAATAATATGGCCTGCATCCAGAGTGTCGTATTCAATTCCTTTGAGTACAACAAAATCTGTGTATTTCTGGCCTTTGATATTCTTTTTCCAATAACGGAATCCCCCATAAGAATCATGATCTGTCACAAGCATTCCGCCGAATCCCTGGTTTCTCAGCATACGGATATACTCCTCGATGCTTACTTTGCCGTCTATAGAACCTTCTTTTGTATGGCAGTGCATGTCAATTTTCACGACAAAACATCTCCTTCCCAACACGCCGCAGATTTTATATCAAAACTACAGCTTTAAAATTCTTCTCGCATTCTCCCCCAATATGGCTTTTTTCTCATCCTCTTTCATATTCATTTCCCGTATTCGTGATAAAAATTCCTTCTGACCGTCCCAGGGACTGTCTGTAGCAAATAAAATTTTATCCACGCCATGTTTTCTGGAAAGGCGGATAAAATGCTCATCCTCCATATGCCCCAGACTATAAGCTGTATCAAAATAAAGCCTGCTGCCTGCCAGGTACTTTTCCACATCCTCCCAGCAGTTCCAGCCGCCCATATGCGCCATCACTAAAATGCCCCCGTCTATCTGGCCAAGCACATGTTCCACCCGCTTTGGCGTGCAGTGTACCACCTCCGGAAGCCCCACATCCACACCTGCGTGTGCAATGACAATGAGTCCCCGCTCTGCTGCCCGGTCCATGATCCGCATGTAGCGGATATCGTCAATAAATACTCGCTGATAATCAGGATGCAGTTTGATCCCCTTCAGACCCATATCTGCAATTTCATCCACTTCTGCTTTATAATTCTCCGTGTCCGGGTGGATGCCGCCAAAAGAGAGGAATTCCCCGCCGCCCAGGAACTGCTCCGGAGTGATTTCTCTTGCATAGCGGTTGATGGATGAAAACTGCTGCGGTTTTGTTACCACCGGCAGCACCACGGATATATCCACACCGGATGCCTCCATGGATTTTTGAAGTCCGTCCTTTGTTCCGTCTGTATACGCTTTAGAATCTGATGCCTTGGAAAGGTTTTCTATCGTTGCCCCGGCTATCTTATCCGGGAATATGTGTGTATGGAAATCTATTATCATCTCTCCGGCCCCGCTTATTTGTTTTCCTTCTGGATTCCAAAACGTTTCAGCAGGTTCTCAAACTGTTCACTCATGACGATCAGATTAAAGCCCTGGGGATTTACCACAACGCCTTTTGCCAAAGGGATTAATATTTTGTCCAGATTTTTAAATTCTACCACCACTGCCTTGAACTTTTTCTCTTTGTTGAATTTGGAAAACTCACCGGGGTCTGTAAAAATGGGCTGGAACACATCGCCATTTTTATTTTTGATATAGGGGACCTGAACGTTCTCTTCCTTACCTTCCTCCTGTTTCTCCACTGCCACCAGGAATTTGCTTTTCACCAGGTTGGCTGCCATCTCCTCCTCCAGCTCATTTAAACTCTCCTTCTCGGACATCTCCACGCCTCTTCTGAATTCCTGCATGAAATAAATGCCCGTAAGCTGAAGCTGCGGGTTAAACAGCGGTCTCTGATTCTCCGGAAGTTGGGAAAAATCCGGTCTTTTCACAATCTCCTCCAGATCAAATGCAGTTGTACTGCCCTTTTCCACAAACACCACTTCATTGACCCCCAGTGTAAAGAGAGTGGAATAAAAGTTCAGAAAACTTTTGTTCTCCACTTTGATGGATGCTACTGGATTCTTCTGCTCCATGTATGGTTTTGCCTTTTCCTCCAAATCCTTGCTGTCTTCAAAGACCCACACCTGATCATTATATGTATCCGGATCGCAGATGATAAAAGGATTGTTGGTCCCTCTGGAAAAGAGCACATAAAATGCTTCCATCTGCTGGATTTTCTTAATTGTTTCCATTCTTACTTTGTCCATGGTTCTATGTTCTCCTGTTGTGTTATATTTTTGTAACTGGGAAGCTCCTGAACAGTTACGTGTTTTTTAACAGCAGGCTGCTGTCAGCTTTTTCTTCTTTTAGTATACACCCAAATCCTGTTCTTGTCCTCTTAAATTTGTATTTTGCTGTCCTGCAAAGCCTCTATGGCAAGGTCAAAATACCAACACCTGACCGGTCTCAGCCCAAATACAGGAATCCCAAAATGCGGATGCCATCATTCCCGCAGCCCTTTTTCCCGTGCAGTGGACAGGGATAAGAACAGGAATCTCCATGTGACTCAAAATCCGTGCGGTATGGTATATTTCCGATCACCCAGAAACCGGGCGCTATCTCCCTGTCTTCACTCTGCCCGGTATCCATCAAAAATTTTCTGTTACGCTCCTCCATGACAACGGACAGCCCATGTTCTGCCAAAAGTCCCTGCCTGTAATATACCTTCCCCTTGCTTCAAAACGGTAATGCAGGTACCTTTACTGCAAGGAGAGCATGGGGAAGGTCTGGAATCCGTATTCTGCCTCCCCGTTATCCCATTTTGCCTTCACGCTGTAAATATAGCCCGGTTCTGCCTGTAAAACACTGCCTTCTTCCTCTTTTGTGACCGTTACAGCCTCACCGTGCTGTTCTGCCTCGGATACCTCTGTCTGTGCCTGCATAGAGGATTCATAGCGTGTCACGGTTATCTCTTCCGGTTCCTTTGAGAAAATAAGTTTCACATCCGTGTGCTCCGGTATTTTTATCTCCTCATATTCGTCCCACTGCAGAATAAATGCCGCATCTGTTGTTTCGCTAACGGTCTCACCAGCCTCATTCTCGTATTCCCAGCGGTATCCGCCTGTGGTGTTCACAGCGGCGGTAACGACGGCCTGAGGCTGGCTGTATTCCAGGTTTAAAAACGGCAGAGCGGAAGCCTCTTCCTGGTAGCTGAATTGTTTTAAAAGTTCCCCGTATTGTTCCAGAAGCTCCTGGTTCTGCTCTTGGATCCGCACAATTTTGGTAATGCCCGGATACTGTCCCGGATAAGACATGGTCATAATACCGTTGCCGTAGATTTTTACCACATCGCCATTCTCCAATTCCCACGGTTCCAGTTTCTCTCCCTGTTCGTCTGTAATACTGCCTTCAAGCGGTCCCGTGAACGGGGTTTGGTTCCGGGTATCCACAAACAGATAATTTCCCACTGTCTCACCGCTGCCGTCCCGTAAAAACAAAGCTTCAAGGGCTGTATCCTCTGCCTCTTTCTCTCTTTTTTCCTTCCCGATCCAGAAAACCGAAACAGCCGCAGCAGCAGCCAGTACACCTATCACTGCAATTACAACGATCGTCTTTTTTTTCATGGCGTTTTCCTTTCCTGTTTATATTTCATATTATACCCTAAGTTTCCGTTTATTCCAATGACAGATATAACCATAAAAAGCACAAAGCCCGCAGTGCCAGATTTCCTTCACTTCCTGGGTCAAAACGGTAATAAAAATACAGCGGATAGAGAGAGGTTCTCTTCCGCTGCACTTATGAGTTGTTTATTTACATACTTCTTCGTAAAGATTCCTTCCCTGGGAATCAATGACTACAATAACAGGGAACTTTTCCACTTGAAGCCTTCGGATGGCCTCTGTGCCCAGATCGTCATATGCAATGACTTCAGCCTTCTTGATGCATTTTGACAGAAGGGCACCTGCCCCTCCCACGGCTGCAAAGAATACGGCGCCGTTTCTGACAATGGCATCCGTAACCTCTTTTTTTCTTTTTCCCTTGCCAATCATGCCTGTGAGACCCAGGTCAAGAAGCCTGGGGGCGTATTTATCCATACGGCTGGCTGTAGTGGGGCCTGCGGAACCGATAGGGCGGCCCTCCCGCGCGGGTGTGGGACCCATATAATAGATCACATTGCCCTCCATCTCAATGGGAAGCTTCTCCCCTCTGTTAAGGGCCTCATCCATGCGGAGATGGGCCGCGTCCCTTGCCGTGTAAATGGTGCCTGTAATGTACACATAATCGCCTGCCTGAAGCGTCTTTACTTCCTCCCTGTCAAGCGGTGCGTTCAAATATCTATCCATGACGGAACCTCCTAGTCATTATTCATTGCCACTGTCCCGATCGTTTTCCCTAAAGGGGATGCTGCGCTGCGCGCGGCAAGATCCGGGCCTTGGCAGCCCCAAAATCAGATTGCCCTTACAATATGCCTGTTTACATGACAGCAGATATTCACCGCCACAGGCAGGCCTGCAATGTGAGTGGCATAGGTATTGATGTTCACCGCAAGTGCTGTGGTGTCACCGCCAAGCCCTGCAGGTCCCAGGCCAATTTCATTGATCTTTGCCAGCAGTTCTTCTTCCAGTTCCCTGATATGTTCCAGTTCCGAACGGGTCCCCACCTCTCTTGTGAGAGCTTTCTTTGCCAGAATGGCTGCCTTCTCAAAAGTGCCGCCAATACCCACGCCCACAACTACAGGCGGACATGCATTTGGCCCGGCTTCTCTCACAGCGCTGACAATAACATCCTTCACACCTTCCACGCCGTCCGCAGGTTTCAGCATATAGATTTTGCTCATATTCTCACTGCCAAAGCCTTTGGGTGCCACGGTGATCTCCACCCGGTCTCCCGGCACCAGCTCATAATGGATAATGGCAGGGG
Organism: Blautia pseudococcoides; assembly: GCF_001689125.2. Lineage (NCBI taxonomy): Bacteria > Bacillati > Bacillota > Clostridia > Lachnospirales > Lachnospiraceae > Blautia > Blautia pseudococcoides. The sequence goes on from NZ_CP015405.2 coordinate 2,195,839, forward strand.
TATTGTCCTTTGTGTTTACTCGGAGAAGCGGGTCTCCCACTACGGATTTGCGCAGGTATCCCTCCTCATATCCTCTGCGGACCCCTTCATTCACAGCCTCTTCCACACTGCCGCCTTCAAAATGGACATCCTGGCCGATTTTTAAGAAAACCACCGCCATGCCTGTGTCCTGACAGATGGGGATCATATCCTTGCCCGCAATATCCAGATTTTCCAATAACTGTCCCAAAATCTGTTTTGCCAGCGGTTTTGTCTCTTTTGCACAGGCAGTTTTCATTGCCTTGTCCATATCCGGGGCAAGATAGTGATTGGCCTGAATACACATCTCTTTGATGTTATCTGTTAAAAGTTCAACGTTTACACTACGAACCATGCCTTTCTCCTCCAAATCTTATTGCTTCCAGCTCAGCTCAACTGCTGCTTTACGTCAATGCGGTTAAAGTCTGACAAGTCCTCAGACCTGTGCTTACCGATCAGTCCCACCAGCATGTAATACCCGGTTCTGGGGTCAATGGGAAAGTCTTTTACCAGGGTGAAATCTTCTATCTTTCCTGTGCTGGACACATGCATCCGCGGCCCCAGGCATTCCAGGACCATCTCGCCGATCTGCACGTGGTTCTCATCATAGTAAGATACGGATAAATCCTGTTTTACCGCGTCCTTCACTTTTTTCTCCAGCTCATATAAGTCCACATCCGGTTTTTCCTCAAACTCCAGCACGAACCCATGGCGCACGTCGGAGCGGGGGCCGTCCTGGGCGTATCCGTCACCCATGTAATACACACACAAGTCCTCCAGGGTGTGGGCCATCTTTCTGTATTTTACGGATTTGTGCACAATGTTGGCTATGTTCTCCGGCAGGGGGCCGAACATATTGGGCCTGGTGATGATGATCTCCTCGCCGATTCCCACAAGCAGGTCCGCGTTTCTGTGGAGCAAAGGATAGATCAGGTCAAAATGCTCCACAATAACCTGCTTTCCGTGATTGGCTGCATCCAGGATCGTGTCCGCCAGCACATGCATCTGGGTAAATGCCGACTCAAAACGGATGTCCAGATGATAGGTGTGGGGGGAAAACGGGTCCGTCAGATCCTCATGCAGAAGGGGCAGTGGCCTGATGTTCACGCCCTCATCGTCATTAGTCAGGTCAATACCGGGAAACATACCTTTGATGAGCAGGCTCTTGCCCGCCCCGGCATCTCCAATGATCCCTATAATATGGTCAAAAGGGCTTAAATACATCTGGCTGAGCTGCATTCCCAAATCCGCCATTCTCCGGTTTCCTCTGGGTGCAAAATAAAAGCTGTACAGGTTTCCTTCCTGCATCTGTTTTGAATATGCCATAGACTTTTCCTTCCCAAAATGCTGAAACAGCCGGACCATTTGGCTGGCATAAGCCCGTCAAATGGTCTGGCATGTAAAAAAGGTTTCATTTAATTATCTTGCTTTTTTTGCATTTCTCAGTGCAATGATCCTCTGCATTTCATTATAGACGATCATGTAACCCTCGTCAACACCCATACCCGGTTTTGCAAGGATCTGATCCGGTTTGGTGGCCATAGCGCAGTTCACGCAGACCTGTGCGGAACGGTCTGTCTCATTGCAGGTACCGCCCTGGTATGCGCCGAAGCCTTTTTCCTTACAGTAGAGAACAGCTTCCACAATGTTGTTGATGCCGCCAAGGTCAGGTGTTTTGATCTGAGCCATATGGCCTGCTTTATTGTCTGCAAAGTATTTGACATCCTCCAGGGTGTTGCACCATTCATCGGCAACCAGCTCCACGTCAATGCCTCTTCTGTCCACTTCTTCTCTCAGGCCTTTTAAGCAGAGCATCTGTTTTTCTCTCTCCTCTGCGTCCATAGGTCCTTCGATCCTCAGATGGAACGGTTTTGCAGCCTCCTCCAGCTCTGCCAGATAATCTGCCATAGCTGTATAGTTGTCCACGCCGAAGACAGCGCCGATGGTGCCGTATACGTCAATGTGGAATACGGGCATGTAATTCTCGTCATTGCGCAGCTTCAGCACACGGTCACTGAGCCACTTTACATACTCTTTTAAGAGTTCGCCGTGTTCGCCCAGCTTTGTCTTCACGTTATTGATCAGGGCATGAGGCATAACCGCAGCCCCCTTTAAGATCATCTTGTCAGAGTTGTCATATCTGTTGTCGCCTGACTGGGTGAAGATGGGAACCGGCTCCTCGGATACTGTGGTGCCGTACTCATCTGCCACCACCTCACACATAAGTCTGTTGGAGGATTTTGCAACCGCGTCCAGGATAGCCTGGCTCACACCGTAACGGATGGCTGTGTGCAGCCTTTTTCCGTCTACCTGCAGGTTTTCCAGCATTGCACAGAGGTCTTTAAAGCTGTCCGCTTCCCTGCCTGCCAGTTCCGGTTTGATGTATTTTTCAATGATCGGGATAAAGTCCTCTGCTAAGAACAGTGGGTCTCTTCCGCCTGCACCGGAATACTGAACAGCCGCACAGTCTCCCCATGCGATCTGTCCGTCCTCCAGGATCAGCATGACAGAGATCGCTTCCCCTGCCTGTCTTACAGATTTGAATCCAGGTGTCACAGTTTCGCCAAAGTATGCGGAACCGTCTGCTACAGCACCCTTTTTGATCGCTCTCTGGTCGTCAAAGAAAAAACCTGTTCTTGCTTTGGAACAAACAACATCTATAATTTTCATGATACACTTCTCCTATTATTGTGATTTTCTGGTTATGAGCCGCAGTCCTGATTTATCTTATTTCGGTTTTCCAACCAGTCTGCCTTTGCTGATCGCATATACATCATCGATAACCATCTGGAAGGATGCTTTTCTCTTCTCCATTTTTGCCCTGTGCTCGATCTTGCCCTGGTTAAAGTCTTTAAGCTCTCTTGGCAGCGGCACGTTGGCTACGTTCAGGTAACGCACAGCGCCTTCAAAATCACGGGCCGGCAGCATTTTGCCTGCATTGTACTTGCTGGGTGCGAAGGGAATATCCAGCACGCCTGCTTTTACTCCGCGGATAGCGCCAAGTGCCAGGTCGCCCATGCCAAGTTCAAAGCACTTGTCCACGATCGCACAGGTCTCCCCCTTGATAATGGCTTTTTCAAGCTCTAAGGCAGAGCTCTTCAGTTCCTGGTCTGCCAGCAGGGAGATGGCCTGTTTTGTACAGCGAAGCCCCTGTGCATTGGCCTCCATTGTGGGAACGCCCATTGCCTCGTGAGGTGTCTTAACAATAACTTTTGTGGCTTTTGCCAGTGCTGCCACGGAGCTTCCCCAGGAGATTACCGCAAATGCCTTGGACTCATCCTGCGGGAAACCGCCCATCCACTGATGGAGTACAGAGGTAACGGTCACATCCTCATAGCCGTATTTATCCAGGTACTCCTCTGTCAGCTCCTCCAGAACCCTTAAAGCCGCAACGTCCTGTACCAGGTTACCGCACTGGCCGTAGCCAACGGTCACATTCTTTACGCCCTGCTCTGCCGCAAGCATGGCCTCAATGATCGCCACTGCATTGGACATGGAAGGCGGAACCAGTGTTCCGGTCAATGGTCCGTAAGGCTCACGGTTGATGGAAACGCCTGCCTCCTCATAAATACCGGTCAGACGGTCCACATACATCCAGTCATAGATGGTCCTCTCCAGGGGCACATCCTTTGCGTAAGGAATATTGTAGGAGATACCGCCTCCTTCATAGCTGGTGAATCCGCCTGCATAGCAGATCTCTGTCAGCAGTCTGGCATCCGGTGTGCCGTGGCGTACCTGTACCGGGGTATCCAGATTTTCAATGATGGAACGGCAGCCGAATACGCCGTGGTTTACAGCCGGAAAACCGTTCAGCATGGATTTCTGTGTGTGGATAGATTCCTTGATCCCCACTTCAGCCTCCTCGTACCGGTTCTGACGGGTATAGGAGTCAATGGTGGTCGGCAGTAAATCTGATTCGCCTTTGTCCTGTAAATACTGAAGCAGTTTGATATGTTCGTCGATCAATGCTACACCGGCTCTTGGCTGGATCAATGTCTTTCTCTCTTTTTTGGCATTTGCCAGTTTCCGTGAAAAGCTCTTGCTCTCTGGCATGGCTTTATGGTAATCAACAGCTTCCTGGAAATTTACTTCTTTTCCGGTAGGCCACTGTTCCATAACCTCTTTCCGTATTCCATAGAACTCATCATCAGATAATTTCTTATTCCTTATGTCCATAATAAGCAATCTCCTTCTTCATGATTTCCAGAGCAGCCTGTGGGTACTGTTTTGAGAGCAGTCCCATGGCAGCCAGGATATACTTTCTATCCACTAAGATTTCCGCCTTCTCCGGCCTTAATGAGGCAGGATTGCTTTCATCATATAGTGCGTGCTCTGCAATTTCTTCCGTATGTTTTGCGTGGATCAGTGCGCCCCCCGTAACTACCACATATTTTACCCGGCGCAGATCCTTTCCGCTCTGGACATAGGTCAGACCGCAGGGGGTATAGACCTGTTCCAGAGAACCGGCATGACGGGCAACCGCGGTCTCCACGGCAGCACATGCCAGTGCATAGTCCATTTTTTCCATCTCTTCGCTGTCAGGTATGTAATCCGTATGGTGCTCCAGGTAGTCCACAAGCTCGTTTACCTTGTTCCGGGCAAGTCCCGAAATCTTTGCCAGCTTTCTGTCTCCCGCTGCCTCCATGATGCCCCTGACGCTGTAACGCATTCCAATGTCACCCTCAACGGTACGCTTGGTGTAAGGCTCCTGCAGTCCTTTGATGACTGTCATGGTATTGGCCGGACTTCCGTCAGCAACAGAATATACATCTGTGGTGGCACCGCCCAGATCCACACCTACCAGTTCCCCGATCCCCGGTATCTCGTCCCAGCCGTCTGAGAGAAGCTCCATGGCTGTCAGCATGGCCGACGGGGTGGGCATGATAATGCCGGACATCAGATCCATGGCCTGGGTCAGTCCTTTTCCCTGCACAATACGGTTCAGGAAAATTTCCCGTATCTGCTTCTGGGTCGGTTCAATATTTAACTCACCCAGCCTTGGCATTACGTTTTCGCAGATATAGGTGGTCCTTCCCTCCAGGATCTCCTGACAGTCGTCCGCACAGCAGCGGTTGCCCGCGATCACGATCGGGCAGTCATAACTGAGTCCGGCAAGCATCTTTGCATTGTACAGGATGCATTCCGTATTACCGCCGTCTGTTCCTCCGGTAAGCAGTATAATATCAGGATGGTACTCCTCAATCTCCTTCATATCGCCCTTGGTGAGCTGGAAGGAATAAGTCTTCCACACCTTTGCGCCCGCTCCCAGGGAAGCCTCCCTGGACGCCTGGGCCGTCAGCTCCGGAACCAGTCCGCAGGAAATCATCTTCAGTCCGCCGGCTGCGCTGGAGCAGGCATACGTCTCCGCAAATTCCAGATGGCCTGTGGTCTTCTCCATAACCTTTATGGCGTCATGAAGACCGTTGTTGATATCTGTCTCTACTGTTGTATACGCTGCCGCCGTTCCCAGAATCTCACAATTCTCCACGTCAACAGCAGTCACTTTGGTGTTGGTGCTTCCAAAGTCCACCAAAAGAACTGGTTTCATGATATATCGCCCCTTTTACTCTGCTGCCTTACGATCTTCTTCCGGCACACCCAGGTCTTCATATAAAGCTGCGATGGTAGTCTCCGGTGTGGTCCCCGGTCCGAATACACGGTCAAATCCCATGGCTTTAAAACGTCTCTCAACCTCATCAAAAGGCTGTTTTCCGACCACAATGTTGCCGCCCACATACAGGAGGATCCCTTTTAATCCGGCCTCATCACATTTGTCGCGGAGGCCTCTGCAGTCCAGCTCTCCGTGTCCGTAGAGAGAGGAAACCATGATGCCGTCAGCATTGGTCTCGATCGCTGCTGCAATATACTCTTCCTGGGAAACCATAACCCCCAGGTTGACCACCTCAAATCCCGCACCCGTAAATGCATGTTCCAGAATACTGATGCCTACCGCGTGTACATCGGCTCCGATAACACCAATGACTAATTTTTTCTTATCCACTGTAAACCGCTCCCTTCCAGTTATATAGTATTTTTAATGGTATCCAAAAGTGTGCCGTCACGGTACAGGACTTTTGCCACTACCCTGTCGCCCCGTTTCACGGCCTTCGGTACACCCGCAATCTCTTCTGCGATCTTCTTTAATTCTTTTATATCTTTTACCGGAAGTCCGGCTTTTTCTAATTTTTCTCTCAGTTCTATCCGGGCCGGATTGACTGCAATGCCCCTCTGCGTTACGATCACATCCACGGTGCTGCCCGGTGTGGATTTGCAGAGTACCTCATCCACAATGAGAGGCAGTCTTGCTCTTATCAAGGGGGCCACCACGATCGCCAGCTTAGCTCCTGCCGCTGTGTCGCAGTGTCCGCCGGAGCCGCCCATAATGTAACCGTTGGAATCCGTATGTACATTTACATTAAAGTCTGTGTCCACCTGGGTGGCCCCCAGGATCACCACATCCAGGCTGTCCACCGCGGCGCTTTTCGCAGCCGGTGAAGCGTAACGCATGGCGGAGATCTCCTGGTGCTTCGGATTCTCACGGATGGACTCAATGGCTTTCAGATCAAAGCACTGTACATCCAGAATGGTCTCAAAATATCCTTTATTTGCCATATCCACCAGATATCCGGTGATGCCGCCCATGCAGAAGCTGCCTTTGATATGGTCCTTTTCCATCATTTCCTCCACATATTTGGCAACAGCCAAAGACGCGCCGCCGGCTCCTGTCTGGAAGGAAAATCCGTCCTTTAAATATCCGGAATTCTTTACCACCTGTGCGGCCAGTCCTGCGATCCGCAGGCCCACCGGGTCACGGGTGATCTTTGTGGTTCCGGAGACGATCTTTGTGGGGTCGCCTATCTGCTCCACTTCCACCACATGATCAATGTATCCTTCCGCAATGGAGGTATCCTTCAATGGGTATGGCACCAAATTGTCAGTCAGGGCCACAACCTTCTTTGCGTGCATGGCATCCGAGAATGCATAACCCATGGAGCCGCAGGCAGAAGGTCCGTACTTGCCGCTCAAGTTCCCCATGCAGTCCGCGCAGGGTGCGGCTATAAACGCAATGTCAACTTTTGAGGAGCCGTTTTCCATATCCCCGGCTCTTCCCCCGTGGCTTCTGAAGATCACCGGGCGCTCCAGGATGCCCTGGGAGATGGCTCTGCCCACTTTGCCGCCCATATAGTTGCATTCCAGGCCTGTGACAACACCGTTTTTTATGTGTTCAAGGATCGGCTCATGGATATCGAATATGGAACTTGCATTCACATTTAAGTCTTTGATCCCCATGTCCGCTGCCTGGGCAAGCACCATGTTCAGCACATAGTCGCCGTTTCTCATATGATGATGGAAGGAAATGGTCATCCCATCCTTTAAACCTGTCTTTTCCATGGCTTCTTTTAAGGAGCCGAGTAATTTACTCATATTGTGCACCTCCATAAATGGCTTTCTCCATTTCCAGCACCTGGGAGGCGCGTTTTACTATGGGGGCATCTATCATTTTACCGCGGAGGGAGATCACACCCTTGCCCTGGCGCTTGCCCTCTTCGATGGCATCCATCACGTCGTGGGCATAGGCGATCTCCGCCTCCGTAGGAGAAAATACAGCATTGACAATGTCCACATGACGGGGAGATATAACGGCTTTTCCGGCAAATCCCAGACTTTTTGCAAACTCTGTATCCTTCTCAAGACCTTCCATATCCTCCACATCCGTGAATGGTGTATCATATGCTTCAATGCCGCAGGCCCTGGCAGCGCACACCAGCCTGGTTCTGGCATAGAAAATCTCATTTCCCTCTTTTGTCCGCTTACAGTGCAGGTCAGCGGTAAAGTCCTCACCGCCTAAAAACAAGCCGATCACTCTTGTATCCGCAGATGCAATATCAAATGCCTTCTCCACACCCATAGCAGTCTCGATCAGGGGAAGGATCTTAACGGTTCCCTCCTCCATTTTGTTTTCCCGCTCCACCTCTGCCATACAAGCGGATACCTCCCGGATCATATCACCGCCGCTTACCTTTGTGGGCATGATCACATCCGGTTTCAGGGGGATGACGGCTTTTAAGTCCTCTTTCCAGAACGCCGTATCCGTGGGATTGATCCGCACCACAGTCTCACAGCCCGGATAGGACTGGTAGCGGAGGGCATTTCTCACCAGTATTCTGGCTGCATCCTTTTCGTCCGGAGATACGGCATCCTCCAGATCGAAGATGATCGTATCCGCGCCCAGGGTATCACCGTTGATCAGCATGTTCGGCGTATTTCCCGGCAAAAATAACATGGTTCGTCTCATGGCTGCTCAACTCCCCCTCTTTTTAATGCGGTCTCCATACGCGCGCGGATCACACAATCCAGCGCGCCCTTGTCCTTGATAAAAACTTTCCCTGTAGACACTTCAAATTCTTTCAGTGTGTCCAGTACAGCGGCCCGTATGGAATCCATATACTGGTTGGCTACTACAGAGTCAATTTCCAGTGTCAGTTCTTTGTCGTCCGGCTCGATCTGGATGAACAAATCACTGGATTCCAGGGTTCCTGCTACTGCATTCTTGAGAATCTTCACAGGTTTTCTCCTTTCACATTACACATTCTTTTACTCATTTCCTCCGCGCAAAAATCCGTCGACTTCGGCTTTTGCAGAAAGTTCCGGCAGGATCACTCCGCGCCTCACAGTACACCTTTGGCATATGCGGTACCTTCTGGAAAAGCCGAAATCAATCGGCTTATTCTCATTCTTCCACCGCGCTCCTGGAGACACCGGCCTGTGCCAGGATCTTTTTCTCATATGCCAGGGCATTTTTTTCTATGACTGCGGCTTCTTTGGCGGTCTCTTCCACAAAAGCCTCGTCTTTGATGGATTCCAGGTTGATCTTTACATTGAAAAGCGCTCCTAAAACTGCTGTCCTTGCCATCATTGTGGCTACCAGAGCGTCTGTCACTGCTGTCTTGTTGCCTTTTGTCACCATAGCTTCCGCGTAGGGCATAACCTCGTAGGCGCGTTTTGCAACAGATAAAGGAACCGCAACGGCTGCCTTCAGGCCATCCTGCATGGCCTTTGTGCGGGCTTTTTTCTCCTCCTCTGTCTCTTTCGGAAGGGTCAGGGCCTGCATGTACAGGTCAAAGGATTCGCTGTCGCGCTTGATGTCATCCAGAAGATGCTCGCAGATCTCATGCATGGGAGCAACTGCCTTCTTCATCTCTTCTTCCACTTCCGCATATTTTTTCTTGCCGATGGTGAGTCCTGCCACCATCTCTGTCAAAGCCGCCGCCAGGGCACCAGCAAGGGCGGAAATACTTCCGCCCCCCGGTACTGGTTCATTGGAGGCTGTCTGCATGGCAAACTGTTCAACTGTCATATTTTTCATGATGTGTAACCTCTCCTAATCGAATCCGATATATGTCGTAATTATTTCTTTCTTACAGACGTGTCTCCAGAACCTGTTTGGAGTCAAAGCCTTCAAAGCCTAAGTAGTATTCCGCGCAGTCAACGATAGCCTGCAGCGGGATCAGTCCTACTACCTCACTGCCCAGTACATTGACACCGTAGCGTCTTGCTTCCATGCGTACAGTCTCAAATACCGTGTAAACAGAAGTCTTTGTATAGTCTGTCAGGTTCATGGATACCTGAGCGATATTTCTGTCTTCCAGCATAACGCCCATGGCTTTGCAGAAACGGAAGCCGCCTTTTACGTGACGGATCTTATCTGCGATCTTCTGTGCGATCTCCACATTCGGAGTATCCAGATTGATGTTGTAGGCGATCAAAGGCATTCTTGCGCCAATGGCTGTCACACCGCCTGTGGGATGAATGGTATTCGGGCCAAAGTCCGGTTTCCATTTTTCCTGGTCTTTCATTTTCTCAGCCATGCCCTCAAACTGTCCCTGGCGAACCTTAGCCAGATTTTCTCTGTGAGGCGCTGTGGCTGATTTCTCATATAAGAAGAAGGGCTGTCCGAATCTCTCAGATGCCTCTTTTGCCACTGCTTTTGCCACTGCATCAGCGTCTTCCACTGTCACGCCGCGGATGGGAATGAACGGAACAACGTCCACACAGCCCATACGGGGATGCTGACCCTGATGTTTTGTCATATCAATCAGTTCCACTGCTTTACCGATTGCTGCAACCATTGCGTCTTTTAACGGCTCCGGCTCACCGATAACCGTTACAACGCTTCTGTTGTGGTCTTCATCGGAGGTGTAGTCCAAAAGCTTAACGCCCTCTCTGTTACGGAAGCAGTCAACGATTTTTTCTAATTTTTCTTTGTCTCTTCCTTCACTGAAATTAGGTACGCATTCGATAATTCTTTCCATGATATTTTCTCCTTTATGTTGTAATAAATTTGGGTTACCATTTTTTATGATAAACAGTATCGCCATTCTTGATCACCGTTTCCACCAGGTTGATAGCTGTATGGTAGGGCATAAAATGAATGGACGGGAATTTTAAGAAAATAATGTCTGCGGCTTTTCCCGGTTCTAAGCTTCCCACTTTGTCCGCACGGTCAACAGCGGCTGCGCCGTTGATGGTAAGGGCTGTGATGACTTCCTCTATGGACATGTTCATGTAAATGCATCCAAGGGCAACCATCAGAGGAATGGAATTGGAGAAGCAGCTTCCCGGATTCAGATCAGAAGCCAGCGCAACCGCGCAGCCCTCGTCGATCATCCTGCGGGCAGGCGCATATTCCTCCTTCAGTCCAAAAGCGGTCAGGGGCAGGATGGTACTGATGACACCGGCATCCCGCATCTGGCGGATGCCTTCAGCAGATGCCTTCAGCAGATGGTCTGCGGAAACCGCGCCCACTCTCGCCGCCAGTTCGGAGCCTCCAAGCTGGTAAATCTCATCTGCATGGATTTTCAGCTTAAAGCCCATTTCCTTTGCTTTTGTCATATAATACTCCGAGTCTTCCACCGTAAATACATTCTTCTCTGTGAAGATATCCGCAAACTCTGCCAGATTCTCCTCTTTTACTTTTGGCATTACATGATTTAACTGTTCGTCCAAAAATTCTCTTTCTTTTCCCTTCCACTGGGGAAGCACACTGTGAGGCCCCAGGAATGTGGAAACAATGTCCACCGGATGGGTTTCGTTTAACTTTTTCATGGCACGGAGCATTTTCAGCTCTGTGTCACAGTCCATACCGTAGCCGCTTTTGCCTTCCACGGTTGTCACGCCGAATTCCAGCATACGGTTCAGGCGCTCTTTCCCGGCTTCCATCAGTTCTTCCTCTGAAGCTTCTCTGGTAGGAACCACGGTGGCGTTGATCCCGCCTCCGCGTTCCATAATAGACATGTAACTGTCGCCTTTCAGTCTCCAGGAGAATTCATCTGCACGGTATCCGCCAAAGACAAAGTGGGTATGGGAATCTACGAATCCCGGCATGACGGTCTTACCCGCTGCGTCGATCACTTCGTATTCTTCCGGATTTACCTGTTTATCCAGTTCTTCTGTGGTACCCACGGCTATGATCTTATCATCATGGATGATCACTGCGCCGTCATAGATCAGGCCGATATCTGACATTTCTTTTCCATGCTTCGGCGCTTTTCCCTTACAGGTTACAAGCTCGGAGGCATGGCGGATGTAACGTTTCTTCATGTCTTATCTCCTTTTAACGATTCTCAGTGGTGTGCGTGATGCTCTTCCACCACTACGTCTTTACATACTCTCTCGATCATATCTTCATCTGCAAGGTACGGCATGGTGATGTGATCCTGCCCTTCCCTTATCTTGTTGTACTCTGCTACGGTCTCAATGGAGTGACCGCATCTTCCCCAGCTCCTCCTGGATACACCGATCATGGTATCCCACGGGATAGCTGCCTTTAAGATCTCATCCACTCTCCCGCTTCCGTCCAGCACCATTCCGAATCCGCCGTTGATGGATTTGCTGATGCCTACGCCTCCTCCGTTGTGCAGCGCTACCAGGCTCATTCCCCTGGCTGCGTTTCCGGCATAGCAGTGGACTGCCATGTCCGCTGTGATGTTGGAGCCGTCATAGATGTTGGAGGTCTCTCTGTACGGGGAATCTGTTCCGCCTGTGTCGTGGTGGTCACGGCCCAGCATCACCGGCCCGATCTCGCCGTTCCTCACCATCTCGTTGAACTTCAGGGCGATATCCCTTCTTCCCAGGGCATCCTGGTACAGGATACGGCACTGGGTCCCCACTACTAATTTATTCTTCTCCGCGTCACGGATCCAGATATAGTTATCCCTGTCCTGGCTCCTTCTGTTCGGGTCGATCACTTCCATGGCCGCATGGTCTGTGGCACGCAGGTCTTCCGGCTTTCCGGACAGGCAGCACCAGCGGAACGGGCCGTATCCGTAGTCGAACAGCTCCGGTCCCAGGATATCCTCCACGTAGGACGGGAACACGAATCCCTCGCTGGTGTCCACGCCGTTCTTGGCGATGTCCTTTGCTCCCGCGTCGAACACGGCTCGCATGAAGGAGTTTCCATAGTCAAAGAAGTAGGAGCCTCTCTCCACCAGGGTCTTGATCAGGTGGTAGTGTTTCACCAGGGTCTGGTCTACCAGCTCACAGAACTTCTCCTTGTCGTTTGCCAGCATCTCGGTGCGCTCCTCAAAGGTCAGGCCCTGCGGGCAGTAGCCTCCGTCGTAAGGCACGTGGCAGCTTGTCTGGTCGGATAACAGCTCTATCTTGATGTTGTTGTCCACTGCATACTGCAGCAGGTCCACGATATTTCCGTGGTAGGCAATGGATACGGTCTCTTTCCTCTCCATATATTCCTCTGCCACACGGAACGCCTCCGCCGCATCCTCGATCACCAGGCCTACCCAGCCCTGGCTGTGCCGGGTCTCGATACGGGAGGCATCCACCTCCGCTACGATTCCCACGCCCCTTGCGATCTCAATGGCTTTGGGCTGTGCGCCGCTCATGCCGCCAAGGCCGCTTGTGACGAACAGGTGGCCGGACAGATCCCCGTCCTGGGGCACGCCTAAGAACTTACGTCCTGCGTTCAGGATGGTGTTGAAGGTGCCGTGCACGATGCCCTGCGGGCCGATGTACATCCAGCCGCCGGCTGTCATCTGGCCGTAGGAGGATACGCCCATGGCTGCAGCTTTCGCCCAGTCCTCCGGGTTGTCGAACATGCCCACCATCAGGCCGTTGGTCACGATGACCCTGGGGCTTGTCTTGTGGGATTTGAACAGGCCCATGGGATGGCCGCTCATCATCACAAGGGTGTGCTCATCTGTAAGCTCCTCTAAGTATCTCTTGATCAGCTGGTACTGCATCCAGTTCTGGCAGACCTGGCCGGTCTCCCCGTATGTAACAAGCTCGTATGGATAGAGGGCCACCTCATGGTCCAGGTTGTTGTCGATCATGACCTGGAACGCCTTTCCTTCCACACATTTTCCTTTATATTCATCAATGGGTCTTCCGTAGATCCTGTCTTTTGGCATGAAACGGTATCCGTAGATACGTCCTCTTGTCAGAAGTTCGTCTAAAAATTCCGGTGCAAGCTGTTCGTGCAGCTCTTCCGGCACATATCTGAGGGCGTTTGCTACTGCCAGCTTGATCTCCCTTTTGTTCAGGGTCAGTTCTCTCTTCGGGGCTCTTCTGACACCTTCTTTAAAGGTCGGGTATTCCGGCAGAACGGGATCCAGTTTGATTTCCATTGCTTTTCCGATTTCCGCATTGTTCATTTCACATCGTCTCCTTTACTTTTTTTATGATTTTAGCACCGGGACAGTCTAAAAAACGTCTATTTCCGATAAAGTTCCTGGACGGTATGAAATTTTTTTAGATATTTTAACCGAAATCCCTTCTGCATTTTAGTTTGATAAAGGGAAAATGTACTAATACACCAGAAAGTATTTTGGCTATTTTTGAATCAAAGAAGAAATAGAGAATAAGAAAATACTTTTGATGAACAATAAAGGAAGAATGAATGCATGATAAAGGAGAGAGAACACATGATATCACAGAATTGCCTGCACGATGCCCTGTCCTACGGAAAATGTTTTACAGGTCTTGGACGGCCGGCAGATTACATTCCGGAGCTTGCCCGGGTCAACAAGCACCAGCTTGGTGTCTGCATTGTAAGTCTGGACGGGGAAATTCTAAAAGAGGGGGCTTATGACAGGCCTTTCACTATACAGAGCATTTCCAAACTGGTCTCCCTGATCCTTGCGCTCCATGACAGAGGAGGGGAATATCTTTTTCAGGACAAGGTAGGTGTGGAGCCTACAGGGGACCCCTTTAACTCCATCATAAAACTGGAGACCAGGACACGGCCCTTTAACCCCTTCATCAATGCCGGTGCCATCACAGTGGCAAGCTGTATTGAGGGAAAGGATACGGAGGAGCGATTTGGACGGTTCCTCACCTACATCCGGCATCTGTGCAACAATGATGAAATTTATCTGAATGAGAATGTCTATCTCTCCGAAAAAAGCACAGGGGACCGGAACCGTGCCCTGGCATACTATCTGAAGGCATCCGGCATCTTAGAGGGAGATGTGGAAGAATGCCTGGATTTTTATTTCCGTATGTGTTCTGTGGACGTGACGGCGCTTGATATTGCTAATCTGAGCGCCGTGCTGGCAAATCACGGGACAAATCCTTTTACAGGGGAAAATCTCATTGAACCCTCCTGCGCCAAAGCGCTCCGGGCACTGATGCTCACCTGCGGCATGTACGACGGTTCCGGAAGGTTTGCCATGAAAGTGGGATTTCCGGCCAAAAGCGGCGTGGGCGGAGGAATTGCCGCTGTGGTTGTGGACCGGATGGGAATCGGTGTGTACGGGCCGGCCCTGGATGAGAAAGGAAACAGTATTGGAGGAATAAAAATTCTGGAATATCTGGCGAAAAAGCTGGACTGCAGTCTTTTTTAAGCAGATAAGACCGCACATGCTAAAAACACTCTATAGGTATCATGCCGAATACCTATAGAGTGTTTTTGAACCGTTTTTTTATACCAGGTATTCCTCAATAAAGTGGGATGCAACCGCGCCGTCTGAGGCTGCCGTCACGATCTGCCGCAGGGGTTTTGTCCTCACGTCACCGACTGCAAACACACCGGGCAGGTTGGTTCTGGTTGACTCGTCCGCCTGAATATAACCCTGGCCGTCAAGTTTTGTCTGGCCTTTAAATAGTTCCGTGTCGGGAACCCTGCCAATGGCTGCAAATACACCGTCGCAGGAAATCTCTGACCGCTGTCCTTCAAGATTCTCCACCACAACACCTGTCACCTTTTTATCATGCAGAATTTCTTTTACCTGGCTGTTCCAGATAAATTCCACACTGCTGTTCTTCAGGGGTTCCAGATAAATGTTTGAAGCCCGCAGCGTATCTCTCCTGTGGACCAGATAGACCTTTTTACATATTTTGGAGAGGTACAGGGCATCTGCCGCAGCACTGTTGCCGCCGCCTACTACAACTACGGTCTTATTGCGGTACATCATACCATCACAGGCGGCACAATACGCAACGCCCCGTCCCCGCAGGGAGGCTTCCTCGGGCAGTCCGATCTCTCTTGGGGAAGCCCCGGTCGCGAGCACTACTGCCCTTGCCTTTACCTGGCCTTTGGATGTGTCGATCACCTTTATATCATTTTTCAAATCTACGGCAGTCACATTTACAAAGGCCGTCTCCGCACCGAAGCGCTCGGCTCCCCGCTGCATCTTCTCTCCAAGTTCAAAGCCGTCAATACCCTCCTCAAATCCGGGGTAGTTGTCAACCATACTGGTGGTTGCCATCTGTCCGCCCGGTGACAATTTTTCCAGTACCAGAACCGAAAGCCCGCTTCTGGCACAGTAGAGAGCCGCCGTATATCCGCCGGGTCCTCCGCCGATAACAGCCACATCATATATGTCTTGTCTCATTTGTATTTCCTCCTGCTGCTTTATATTGAAACCGGGACCTGATCCTGACTTTATTGCTGTTTTTCGGATCATCCGGACTGATTTTATCAGATCACCTGATTGGCCTTCAGCCACTCTTCTATTGCATCCTGGGAGGGAGGGTTGACGACACGGTCTGCTTCTTTTCCGTCTTTAAACAGGATCAGTGTGGGGATAGTGTCTATCCCGTACTGCTGGGCTATTTCCGGAAGTGCGTCGATATCTGCTTTGGACACTGTGACTTTACCGTTAATTTCCGCTTCCAGCCTGTCTACCGCAGGGGCAAGTCTGCGGCAGTAACCGCACCACGGAGCCCAAAAGTCTACAACCACCGGTTTTGGGGATTCTAATACTTCTGTTTGGAATTTTGTTTTTTCGATTGTGTTTACTGACATAATTTATCATCCTTTCGTATTTGGTATCCGAAATGACGGATTTTTTATCTGTATTATTATTGTTTACAGTTTCTATACTGTCACTATATCAGTTACAGTTTCACTTGTCAATAGGCAGCTGTTATTTTTTTGTATTACACCTATGCGGATTCCCGTACATGGCAGCTATCTTTTGTATTCTGCGTTTCATTTCTGTACGGACATGTAATGGCTCTAAACACTCACATTTATCCCCAAAACCAAAAAGGATATTATAGTAATAATCGTTCTCTATAAAAGGGAACCGGACAATGTAATGCTCACTGCCATCCGGAGAGAAGTCTTCATAAGGGCAAAACTCAAGTGCCCTGTCCATCACTGATCTATGGATACGGATTTTTATTTTTGTCTGCATCGTATCCCACATTTCTTCAAAGTCTAAAGTGGGTTTTTGAAAGTCTCTCGGTATAAAAGTTTCCTCCTGCATCTTTAGGTTTGATATGCGGGTCAGTTTGAATAAGCGATAATCCTTTCTTTTATGACAATACCCTTGAAAATACCAATGACTGCTTTTCAATACGAGCTGATATGGTTCGGCTGTTCGTGCAGTCTTATTTCCGTCTTGATCTGCATACGCAAACGCAAGCAGTCTGCTCTCCTGCAATGCTGTTTTGATGATTTCTAAATATGGCTGTATGTTCCTGCTGCCCATCCACGGACTTAGATCAATACTTATTTGATTCGCTTTCACTTCAATATCTTTCGCTCTGCCGGCCGGGATAAAGCTCCTGACTTTTGTGAGGGTATGTACCAGTTCATCCCCCCGCACCATGTTGGAGAGGCTGGAAAGCCCCATCAAAAGAGCGGAAAGGTCGGCAGATGAAAAGACATTTTTATCCATCTTGTATCTCTCCATGATCTCAAAACCGCCGCCCACTCCCGCTGAAGAGCGTACAGGAATACCCGCCATATTGATAGCGTCTATGTCGCGATAGATCGTGCGGGGTGAAACTTCAAACATATCTGCCAACTCTTGTGCGCCGATGCGCCCTTTATCGAGAAGTATCATGATAATGCTAACAAGTCTGTCAACTTTCATTTAATTTCCGCCTTTCAATTTTTTTTTAATTCTTGCCATACTGTTGTCAACAATTACATGGTACTATTAAAAAACAAATGGCAACTGTTCCGTTAAATGCACAGACCTACTAAATACGTTACAGCAAACCAATCAATAAAACAATGAAATTGGAGGATATTTATGTTTACGATCTATGTTTACGTTCTTGATACTTTCGCTGACTGGGAAATGGGGTATGCTATTTCAGAATTGAATTCCGGTAGATTTTTCAAAAAGGACGCGCCGCGTATATCACTCAAAACGGTCAGTTATTCTAAAGGACCCATCCGTTCAATGGGCGGGTTGACAATAGTGCCCGATTGCCTGATTGATGATATTGTTGTGAGTGAAACAAGTGTGCTGCTCTTACCGGGCGCAGATACATGGAACGACCGAAAGCATGCTGCTATCCTGGAAAAAGCAAGTGCATTTCTCGCTTTAGGAGCTGCAGTAGGTGCAATCTGCGGGGCTGTCACGGCGCTTGCCGGTTTTGGGCTGTTGGATCAGCGTCCGCACACCAGTAACGGACCGGGATTTCTCGAAATGTTTTGTCCCAATTATAAAGGGCAGGACTTTTATATCGACAAACCGTCTGTAGCCGACAATAATCTTATTACTGCTGGCTGCACCGGGGCTTTATTGTGGGCAAAACAAATCATGGAACATTTAGGTGTCTTCCAGGCAGATACACTGGACTCTTGGTATGCATATTTTAGTACCGGTGCATCGGAACATTTCTTTGCCCTCATGCAGACTTTGCCGTCCTGCCATGGAGACTGACGCTCCTTTTCCATGAGCAGAGAATAAGAAGCGCCGCCTGTGGTTTCTGCTTAGGCGGCGCTGCTCATAGGTTAACGGCTGCAATTCACTTATGTACCGGATGAACCGCTGCCCTTCTTTTTTATTGCGGCTAAGTCTGACCTCTCATAACGGTTATGCCCCTGCAGCTGCTTCTTGTAATTCCAACACCTGACAGCATCCTCCAGAGATTTTCCCTGATTATCCGCAAAAAAATCCCTGATATAGGTATTATACTCAAACTGCTTATCTATCTTTGTTTTCCCTTTTTTCTTATCTTCAAGGATCTGATAATAAGCCGCGATTGCGTCTTTGTAAGTCTTCCCCGAATTGTCTTTCAGCCATTTTTGAAAAGCCACAGAAAAAGAAAAGCTGTTCCCGATATGCGCTTTGAAAAAAGCCCTGTGCTGTTCCGAACAGATAAAATCCGTCTCAATTTTCATATCTTCGCTGATACGAATATGGGAAACAGATGCCGCCTTTCTCTTTACCTTTTTAGCAGACAGCACCTCACCCGTATCAAGAAAATGTGCGATCCTGTCTGTCAGCTCAATTTTCCCACCAGAAACAGGAAGACCATTTTTTCTGCAAAAGTCTGTCAGCTCCTCTTTCAGATAATAAAAATCACGAAATGCTCTGCTGTCTGTATTTTTGTCTAATACCGGCCTGTGGGTCACGCTCCCATTCCCCATGCTTCCGCCTCCTTTAATACTAATGTCCGGATAAACGGATGGTTTTGAGGGCAGACCAAAAACATAAAAGCACTGCTTCGGCACTTCTGATAATGCTCGCCCTTCAGCCAAAAGTCATACCCCATAGAACATTTTGGATTACAGGCATCCGGATCCGCCATACGCTTACAAATAGGGGCTTTCTCAACCGCGTGTATCATTTCATCCGGCAATGTTTCCAGCACCTCTTCATACCGGTTCACATGGACTCCATAAATCCGCACAAGCATCCCTTTCCTCCGAAACACATAATTTGCAATCGTTCTCTTGTTATATATGTAAGAAACCATATAACCGCTTTTTGCAGTTTTAATCTCAATCTTACAGCCAAGTCCAATTAAGCTTTCATGTAAATCTCTTACAAAATCCTGATTCTCAGCCGCCACAGAAGCAACAAACTCATTAAAATCTATCTTCTTATCCATCACAATAAATTCCTCTCTATTTTTCTCTCACTGCAACCCAGACTTCCACATGCCCGTCTGCTCCATAATATTCAATATCCGGCGCTCCCGCTTTCATCCTGCCTGTGATATAGCCCTTATTTAACGGTCTGTATTTGGATTTCGGAAGCCATTTCGTGATTGCCTGAGCTTCCGTTTTCCCTATGGTTTCCTTGGTACACGGAAACACTGCCCAGGTCATATCCGGCACAGTATATTCGGCAAGTTCACCCTGGGCGTCACAGTCACTGGCTATAGCTATAATATACTCAAATTTTCTGGGATCCGCAACATCTGTATTATATATATTGATTCCAAATAATCCGCAAGGCTCCTGATACCCCAACTCCATGAAAACTTTTTCAAAACCGGCCTCTTTCATTTTAGCCCAATGCAGTGGGATGGCTTTTCTGCCCTCCCCTTTCCGGTTTGTTGTCCGGAGCCGATACCCGACAACACGAAAACTCTCCTTTTTTTCTATACGAAACGGTAACTCCATGTTATGGTCCTCCCTGTTTTATCTATTTCTTTCCTTATGCCCGTCAATAACCGGTATCCATATCTGGCTCAGATACTCCTTATCATAAGCATTACCCGTGCTATACCATTCCAGTTCCGGACAATCCGCATGGTCAAACGGATATCTCACCAACCACTCTTCCTGCAGATATTTCCACCCACTCTGAATCGCCTGGGGAACAGCCCCCCTGCAGTCAAAGACTGCCCATGTAGTTTCAGGAATCCGGATTTCACCATATCCTTCCGGCAAGGCCCCCTCTGCAGCCACCATAATAGAATATTCTATCACCCCTGCGCTGCTCTCCCCATTGCGGTACAAACCAAATAAACCTCCCGGTTTTCCTATATCTATAGAAATCAATTTTGAAAAAACACCGGACTTTTGACAATCACTCCAAAACTCCGGTATCTTTGAACCCTGTTGCCCATGGGCGCACCAAACACTCTTTCCTATTAACCTGAACCCCGGCTTTTGTTCCAGTTTCCAGGAATATCGCTGCCTCTCCCAAATCTGCATTTTCGGCACCACCCGCAGTTTGGCATTTCCGCTCCGGGCTTCCTTTGGCGTCATCCCATGAAATTGCTGAAACGCCTTTGTAAAAGACGTCGGTGAATCATACCCATATTGATAGCTGATATCAACCACTCTCTGATCCGTACTTTTTAAATCATAACCCGCTAAAGTAAGTTTTCTGGAACGGACATACTCTGAAAAACTGATACCTTTCATATAAGAAAACACCTTCAGAAAAAAATCAAAAGAACAGCCTGCGATCACTGAAACTTCCTGGTGATCAATGGGTTCCTGTTTCCGCTGCAGATGATTTTCCACATAATCAATAATCAACTGCAATTTTTCATCCCACTCCATATTTCTGCCCCTTTCCTCCTGTCTTCCTCTCATTATACCCGATACGGCAGAATATTTCCTCTTATTTTACGCACCGTTTGGATAGCACCTAAAAACACATTTTATCATTCATCCCCATCCAATTCAGCAGGAGAACATTTCCAGTTGGTTTAGTTAAGCCGAAAAAGGGGGAAATGATTATCACTGCTACAATGGCGCGGAGCTTTTACTTATGCAATAGATAGAATCTATGAAGACCGTCGGTTTATCCTTAAATGAAACCGGCATAATACTCCATGATACAATATAACATACAGAGAAATGACTCAGACAATACAGTCATTAGATATCAAGTCATGCCCAAATGATATGAAGCAAGCTGATGAAATAATAAAAGCATTCCACGCACACAAGGTACAGTTCCCGTCTCCTGGAACAAGAAAAGAGAATGAACAAAAGGAATGCTAAGGAAAAGAATTTCTTTGACAGGACATTCAGCAAACATAAAGACAGGAATATTTTATATTACGCCTGTCATATAGAGCAGCATTTATACATATTGTCACAGCAGTGCTGCATCCGGTCTAGTTTCTAACCGGATGCAGCACTCGAGTGTGTCTGAAAATTGCTTTCGGAAAGCGAAAGCTGTTTTCAGACACGCTCTAGGATAATACAGCATATCTCCGCGGCCAGTGAAAACCAGGAAGGGGATGGGAAAGGGGCGGGGGAAGGCTATGCCCGCAGTTCCGTCCGCCCGCAGTTCCCTAGATTTCCACCAAAACTCCACACTCCCTCACCACATCCAATATCTCCCCCTCCAAGATCAACCTCTTCACCTCTTCCATATAAGGCTCCAACGCCTCATCCTCCTTCAAACAAGGCATAACCTCCCGAATCTTCCCATAAACCGCCTCAATAGCCGGCGAAGACTGTCCGGCAGGATAAAACTCCTTCGCCTGCGCCGCGCAGATCAACTCGATCGCCAGCACATACCTGGCAGTCTCCACCGCGTCACATGCCTTCCTTGCCGCATTATACCCCATATTCACATAATCCTCCTGATTTGCACAAGTAGGCACATTATCCACCACCGCAGGATGAGCCAAAAGCCGCATCTCCCCCGAAAGCCCCGCTGCCGTATACTGGATCATCATCAGCCCATCATTAAAATCCGCACTGGCATTCAAAAACGGCGGCAGTTCACTGAGATGCCTGTTCACCAGACGGTCCGTGCGGCGTTCCGCCATTTTCACCATATCCGCAAGCGCAATACAAAGAAAATCAGATGCCATTCCCAGATAGGTACCATCCGCATTACATCCCATAAGCGCCTCCGCCCCATTCTCCCCCTCAAAAATAAGGGGATTATCCACAGAAGAATTCAGCTCAATCTCAATGGATTCCAAACCATCCTTCAACACCTTTTTCACCGCGCCGTGGAGCTGAGGCATACACCGCAGGGACAAAGCATCCTGTACCCGGTAATCCCTGTACTTCTCCGCGATCTGACTGCCGTACAAAATATTTCTGATATTCTCAGCCGTCTGCATCTGTCCCGGATGGGGTCTGGCCTGCATAAGCCTTTCATCCATGGCTTTCAGCGTACCTTTCAGCATTTCCAGGGAAAATGCCCCTGCCACATCCGCTGTTTTCGCAAGGATGATACTATCAGAATAGGCCAGACAGGCCAGCGCTGTCACAGATGTGGTTCCCGATACAAGAGTCAGCCCCTCCTTTGAGCCAAGAACTGCCGGCTTTAACCCCGCACGCCTTAGTGCCTCCGCACCTGTCAGAAGATTTCCCTCATACCAGGCTTTTCCTTCCCCGATCAGCACCATTCCGATATGGGCTTCCAAACCAATATAACCTACAGAGCCATGTTTCGGAACCCTGGGCGTGATGTTCCTGTTCAGCAGCTCTTTCAAAAGCTCCAGGGTTTCCAGGCGAAATCCGGTGTGCCCGCTTCCAAAATGCAGGAGCATGACAAATATCATGGCTCTGACCCCCTCCTCCGAGAGAGGTTCCCCTACAGAGACTGTGTGGGCCAGGATATGATTCCTCTGGATTTTAACCCGCTCCTCCTCAGGAATAAATTTTCGGCAGTTATCCCCCAGGCCTGTCGTAATGCCGTAAATAGCTTTTCCTTCACGGCTGAAACGCTCCACATGTTCCCTGCAGGCCTTCACTCTCTTTTTATATTCTTCTGAAAACTCCACTTTTGCGCCGTACCTGGCTACAGACACTACCTGCTCCAGCGAATTTTCTCCTCCTAAAGTAACAAGATCCATAGATACCTCCATTTGCCAAGAGGCGCACGCAGGGCAAAACCACTGCGTGCGCTCCTCAGTTCAGCTTTTTATTGTTTTCATATCCCCCTTCCAGGGACACACTCATTATTTTCAGTCTCCGGTAAACATCTTCCTCCACCTCTGCCTCATGGGACGGCATCTGGCTTACGGGTCTGCTTCCGAATATCTCACCGGGAACAAACACCTGGCCGCCGGGTTTCATAGGCGGACAATTCCGCACATCCCCTGCCAGGCCGTCCACTTCCTCCGTAAAAGCATCAAGAGTCGTAAACATCTCCGGCGAAAATGCCACAAACAGATATCCCAGGTCATATTCATCCCCGGCATGATACCCCATTTTTGCTCCCACAAAAGCACCTGTCATCACTTCCAGCGCATAACAGAGCGCATAACCCTTTGGTCCGCCAAAAGGCACTCCTGCTTCTGCTTTCTCCGGGTCTGTGGTAAAATTCCCCTCCCCGTCTATAAAACAGTTATCCGGAAGGGGCCGGTTCTCCACAATGGACTGCCGGACTTCGCCCCATACCTTCTGGGAAGTGGCAAAATCAAAAATATAAGGCTTTCCTCTTTTGCTGGGGAAGGAGAAACAAAGGGGATTGGTACCGAACATGGCCTTCGCCCCTCCGAAGGGAGCCACGCAGGCCGGACCTCCGTTGTTGGTGATCATACCCACAAGCCCCTCCTCAGAAATTTTTCTGGCATAGGGCGTGATCCTGGAATAGCGCCCCACATTTTTCAGGGCTGTGATCCCCACACCGTGTTCTTTTGCCGCAGCAATTGCCAGATTGGTGGAGTACAGGGCCGCAATATGCCCCAGTTCTCCGTTACCGTCCACCTGGGCATAACAGCCTTTCTGCTTGATCAGCTTCATGTCTCCGCTTCTTCTGGAAAGACCTGCATCCACAGTCAGGAATTTTGACAGGCCATGGGTTCTGTGCCCCTCCAGTTCGGATTCCAGATAATCGGAGATCATAAATTCCGCATATTCCCCTGTAATGCCCCTTAGTGCCAAAGCTTTGTGCATCAGCTCTTTTATTTCTTCTATTTTTACTGTAACACCCATAAATTTTTATCCTCTCGTAACGGTTCAGTACCTTCACAGTTACGAGCAAAATCCATGCAGAATCGTCTTTGTCGACGGGATTTTTGCCCGGCTGCTGAATCGTTACATCCTCTCTATAGTATTGCCAAAAGCTCATCCAGCATCTGGGTCTGCCGTTTATCATATACAGGCAGGCAGTACCCATCCAGGCGCTCTCTTACCAGTTCCTGGGCCTTTAAGATGACAGAGGGCATACCCAGCTGCTTCCAGTTATGGTATATCTCACTGTTGAACAGCCTGGGATGAAATAATTCTTTTTGATACAGCTCCAGGGTCTCATCCTCCAGCATATAGGTCCCCCCTGGCCCTACCCTTCTGATCATGTCCATATGGATGGACTCCTCTGTTATATAATCACGGTTTTCCACTGAGAATCTGGCTTCCAGCATCTCTTCATCCAGCACATATTTTTCCAGGCTGAACACATTCAGACAATCCATCTCCCCAAATGCATGGAAAATAAAATCCGTATCGCAGTCAAAGGTGGTCATCAGGGACACAGCCGTCTCGGCGCCGTCCTGCCAATCAAGCTGCTTTGCGCCTGAGAGGGAGCCGCCTACCCTGGAGGGAATGCCGTAAAAGTCAGCCATCGCCTTTGCATACTGCATGAAGACCGCAACCTCCGGCCCCCAGGAGATGGGAACTGCCTTTCTCATGTCTGCGCTGTAGGTCACATTGCCGTAGACCACCGGAACGCCGGGATTTACCACCTGAGTCATGAGAATGCCTGCCAGTACCTCCGCGTTGTTCTGCACCACAGTCCCGCCCACCGTGATGGGGCTGGTCATCCCCGGTGCGGAGCAGCAGGTGATCACAACCGGCTGGTTCCTTTTTACATAAGCCAGGGTAGCTGCCACGTCCTCCCTGCTGTACCTGAGGGGGGAACTTACATTTTCCACGCCTATCGTAAAATATTCCCCCATCTCTCCGTAAAAGTCCCTAATGAACTCAATGGATTCCGCTGCGCTCTTTCCTGTCTCACAGGATGCGATCAGCGGCTTTTTGGAATATTTCAGGCTCAGGACGGTCTTTAGCAGTTCCACCTTGCCATCCGGAAGCCCTGAGGCATAGATACCCGGCACGCAGCACAGATTCACCAGACGGCTTGTCTCGTCCATTTTCGTGGCATCAATATAATCTTTTACCGTGGGGGTACATATCTCCCCGTCTCTCAATATGGTCATGGCACCTGAAGCGGTGGAAACAGCCTTGCCTCCATCCCCTATTTTCAGGCTGGCAAAGGGCGTCTCTATGGTAAAGCTGGGCTTCAGGCCTTTCAATATTTCCTCTGTGAAAGAGCGTTCAAAATAAACCCTCTGTCCCTCCACACGGATTCCTCTCTTTTTGAATACCTCCAGAATTTCACGGTGTTCAAAATTCACGCCCACACTCTCCAGAATTTCCAGAGACTTCTCATGAATCATCTGCACTTCTGAATCTTTTATCTTCTTCACGAGCATAGCAGGTTCTTCCTCTCTTCCTATGCCGGCTCTGCCATGGTCCCGGCCTTCAATTTATAACACATGTTCTTACTGCAAAGATGCCTTCAGGATCTCCAGCGTACCTTTTGTTCCGTCAAGTCTTACAAAATCCCCGGTTTTCACCCGGACACACGGGTCATCCTCTTTTGAAAAATCCACCACTGTGGGAATCTGCATAACAGCGCTGGCAACCCCCGCACTGCTGTCTATTTTGGAAAATGCCCATCCCCTGGGCGCAGAGCCGGCGGCTCTTGCTGCCCCGAAATAGCAGGACCATCCGTTGGATCCCTTACTGCCCGGCATGATCAGAATGGTATCCTTTATACTTTTCCCTTTATTGATGTTCTCATAATCCTTTATCACACCTGTTTCCGGGTCGATGCCGCCCCATCCTGTGATACTGTCCGCGCACACCAATGCTTTGCCTTCCACAATGCCCGGTATCACACCTCTGCCCTGCAGCACTATTTTTTCCACCGGTATTCCTCCTTCCAAACGCCGGATACTGCTGCGTCTATGCAGCGGTATTTATCCGTATAATAGACACGTTCGGCGCAGCCCTCTGAGCGCACGCTTCCGGACTGTTTCAGACTGTCATAGACCTGCCCTTTGTAGCGCTTTAAGAAACAGTCTCCTATGGTGACCGGACAGGTACTTGTCTGTATGGTTCCTCCTGCATCTTCGATCATCTTCGTATATCCGTTTAAATCCGCCATGGCCTTGATGGGATATACGGTCCATATCATAAATCTTACACCATCGTGTATCTTTTTGCCACAAATATAATCCGCTGCCTCTTTAATCTGATGGATATCATAATGAGGGCAGCCCAGGCTGACCAGATCCACAGAGCCTCCTTCTGTCTCACACAGAGGCTCATAAGCGGAACAGATATCCTGCTGCGTCAGCGTAAATTCCTCCTGCACCTCGTGTCCCATAAAAGCCTCCTCAAGGGTATTGGCTTCCGGGGTGATCCCCACAATATGGCACATCCTGCAGTTGGTGGTAATGGCAAGGGCAGTAAAAAAACTTTTCAGCTTTACAAAATCCACACCCTCAAAATTGCCGGTAAGGACCGGTGTGCAGCCGGTCAGCGGCAGCCGTTTTCCCATGGCTTTTCCCAGCAACTCCCATTCAACAGGGGAGTCAAGGTCCGCCTCCACATGGATCAAATGGGTTCCATAACGGTTTTCCTTCACATGGTATCCCCAGTAAGGTGTCCTGCCGCAGATGGCTGACCAGAAAGCCGCTTCGATCCCATCTGCATTGCAGCACGCTCCCCATATGGAATTGCCCATGATGGTAACCCCTGACTCTGTGGTCACAAAATGCTCCCCGCGCACAGGCAGCCACCCCATCAGATAAGGGGAACAGGAACCGGCTATGGTAACACCTGCTTTTCTGGACTCCTCCAGATAGTAATTGTTCTTATCAAAATCCTCTTTGGGCTGGTTGAAGATCTCATGATCAAACTGGTCGCTGGCAGCCACGCAGGACTGCACATAGCAGTCCTTGTCCACACGGTCAAAGACGATCCGCTCATCACGGGCCAGGTTCATCCTGGAAAATACCTCATGGAAATCTTTACTTTTACAGACGCCAAGATAGGTATGGCTCCCGCAGAACACAGTGGCCTTTGTCACTTTACAGAGTTTTTCCGCCCCCAGGACCCGGGCATACTGCACGATATTTTCCAGAGCAGTCTGGCGAAGCTTTCCCTGTTTTCCGTCCAGGATCTCCTGCTCTTCTTCTGTCAAATGAATCACTTGCTGTCCTCCGTTTCCTCCAGGATCTCAATGATCCCCTGGTCTGCATCCACTACGATCCGGTCCCCGTCCTTCACGGTCTCATAAAATGCAGGGTCCACTCTGTCCACCATAGGCACCTCCATAATGATGGCACTGGACACCAGCACCGTTTCCGGATGCTCAATGATCATGGCTGCCGGTGAATTTTCCCTCTGGTTTAACTGATAGAGGCCATCTGCCTGCACCACGGAGCTGCCCTTTCCGCCAGGAAAAATCAGTGCCTTATGAGCAATGGATCTTCCCTCCAGATCATGGGCCTTCTCTATGACAGTGCCTGTGGCAGGGTCTATCAGATAGAACATGATATGGTCCTTTGATACAATGGCCTGCGCCTCCGCCCGGCCCTCAGAAATTTTATGGCATGTAAATCTTTTTCCCATATTATTTTACCTCCCCGGTGAGTGCTGCTTCGATACATGTGTCAAGGTCCCGGATAACAAAATGAATGCCTCTCCTCTGGGGATAGTAAGCACATTTCGGTGACTCCGTGATTCCGACTTTGCCTGTCAAATGCCTCCAGCAGGGCTGGTCCGGGCAGCTGTCAGGCACGATAAAACCGCCTGCATCTGTGATGATCCGGTCAAATCCCATGCGTACTGCCATCTCTTTTACGTGGCTGGATGTGAGGATCCACATCTCTTTTTTAAGCTTCTTTCCTTCCAGTTTTTCCGCTATGTATTTTACTTCCTCCAGTGTAAAATGAGGGCATCCAAACATGGCAAAATCAATTGTCCTGCTGCCTTCCAGAGAGATTTCTTTTAAAATTGCTTCTTTATCCTCATTGGTGATCACCACCGTTCTCTTTGGCGCCTTACCTCCAAGAGCGGTCCCCAGGTCAGGGGCTTCCGGGGTAACTCCCACAATATGGTACATGCCGTAAGCGCCTGATGTATTAAGCTGGGCACCCAGATTTCTCAGCGCCTCCTTCGTGATGGTTTCCTTCGGAAAGCCGGTAAATACAGGAATGCCCTCCCCGATCTTCTTACCCAGCATACCGATGATATGGTAGTCAAAATCATTCTTCACATCTGCCTGTATCTCCACCAGGATATCACCTTTTCTGTTCTCGTCCAGCAAAAGCCCGTACTCCGGCACACAGCCTGTGATGGCTGCACAGAGGGCACTGTTAGCCCCCTCCCGGTTGGTCCTGGCTCCCCACACCGCGTTGGCATAAGGTGTGGCGCTGGATTCCGAGAAGGCGATCACCTCCCGGTAATTCGGTACATTTGTGTCAATATAGGGGGTACAGTTATAGGAAAGCTGTGCTCCCAGTGCTTTGTAGGCATTGTGTGTTCTCTGCATCAGATCCGCATATTCCGGTGCCACCATGTCCCTGTTTTTGAAAAATTCCAGGCAGAAGCCAGGATTAACTGTGGGGATTACCCTGCATTTCGCGCCGCCTGCAAGCATCTTCTCTGCAAACCACAGGTCTGCCTCCTGATTTGACAGGGCAACATGTGCCCTGGTGATGGGAACCATCCTTTCAGCGCCGAAAGACTCGCCGATCGCCGCCTGTATTTTCATGGCATAGGCTGCTCCCTTTCCATATTTTCCATCCAGCATGTCCTGCTGGTGCTGTGTCAACTGCATGTATGATCCTCCTCTGTTTTTTTATTTATCCAGTACTGTCCGGGCACTTTTTAAAAGCCCGCCGTCATGGATCCAGTCTTTGAGTTTCTCCAGGCAGGGGTATATATAAATATCCTCCTCCATGACAGGGACCAGGTCTTTCATTGCCTCCAGTACAGCCCCGGTTCCCTCTCCCCTTGCCAGGGATGCGTCCACAAACTGCTGTGCCTGGTAAGCGGAGAGCAGTTCGATCGCCAGGACATACTCGAATTTTTCTGCTACACTAAGCGCTTTTTTACAGGCATTGTATCCCATGGATACATAGTCTTCCTGATTGGCACTTGTGGTCACACTGTCCACGGAAGCCGGAGTGGACAGGATCTTCATATCATTCAGAAGCCCTGCCTGTGTATACTGGGGTATCATAAGGCCGGAATTCAGGCCAGGTTTTTTGATCAGGAAGTAAGGATGTTCCGACAGTTTTTCATCCAGGAAGCGCACATTTCTGCGCTCCGACATTTTCGCCGCCGCTGTGGCTGCAATACAGGCGGAATCCATCTCGATCCCCACATAGGAGGCATCCGGATTTCCGTTGGAAAACACCTGCGGGTCATCAGGCTCCCCACATACTATGGGATTATCCGCACATCCGTTGATCTCCACCTCAATTGCCGCCCAGGCATCCCGCAGGGTCTTCTTCACCGCGCCGTGAAGCTGCGGGATACACCGCAGTGACAAGGGATCCTGCACATGGGTACCCTCTGCCTTCTTTATCACCTGGGAACCACGGAGCATCTGCTTGATAAGGGCAGCCGTCTCCAAAAGTTCTTTCTGGGGGCGGCAGTTGAGCACTCTGTCATCGTAGGCCCGCAGTAGCCCGTTCAGCATCTCAAAAGACATGGCTGCCACCACGTCAGCAGATTCCACTGCTTTCAGCAGATCGTAAATACCCATAGCTGCCAGGGCCGTAGGGGAGGAAGTCCCGTTCAGAAGCGCAAGCCCTTCCTTGTAGCTGGGTGCCAACGGCTCCATGCCGGCCTTCCTAAGTGCGGTCCTGCTGTCAGACAGCTCCCCCCGGTAATACATCCTTCCCTCTCCGATCAAAGCTGCCGCAATATGTCCCTCCGCGCACAGATATCCCACCGAACCTTCCCGTGGCGTGCAGGGTATGAGATTCTTATTCAAAAAGTCCCGGTAATGCTCCAAAAGCTCCATCCGCACACCGCTCATACCCATGCCAAGGCTCTGTAAAACCATCAGGATAATGGCCCTTACCTCTTCCTCTTTGAAAGGCTCCCCCACACTGGTGGAATGGGTCAGGATAATATTACGCTGTAATTTTTCCGCGTCCTCTTTTCCTATGGTCTTTGTGACCAAGGCTCCAAAACCTGTGGTTGTGCCATAGACTACCCGCTCCTCCTCCACGCATGTCTCCACAATTTTTCTGGATCTCTCTACCCGCTGCCTGTATTCCGGGGAAAAATCCACCTCCGCATGAAAACGCACCACTGCCATAAATTCCTCTATGGTCAGTTTCCTGCCTAAAACTACTTTTGTCATTTTTTCTTCCTTCATCTGGTTTCCCCCTTTAAAAGTTTCTGCACACTACATTTCCGTCTGCCGCTATAGGCATGTATCTGGCTTTTGTCCCCTCCACCATGTCCCCATAGATGGCAATGTAAAACGGACGGTAAACCTTGCGCTCCTCAACCGGCTTTATGGCTAAATTCCTGCCCACATGGCGTCTCACCATCCGGCCTGCCATAATGGCGCCGCAGTCCGTGAGCCTCTTATCTTCATAATATGTGGGCTGGATATCATTTTCTTCCACATCCTTTACTTCTGTTGCTATATCGTCCTCCACATAGGAGGCACTGCAGGTGGTGGCTTCCACCATCACACGGATTTTTTGTCTGTCCTCGTCATTTTTCTTCTTGATGGTCTTGACAATAATGTTGTCTTTGTACGTCATTTCATATGTAATATAACGGCTTTCCAGATACATAATACGGAGGTTGATTTTCTTACTTCCAAACAGGGCGCGCACGATGGGATTTTTCCCACCTTTTGCAATTCTGAGAGCTTCCTCCTCTTTCATCTTTACAGGAAAACATTCTATTTTCATTTACCTATACCTCCTTACAAACCTTATCCTCTGCCGGACTGCCTGCCGCTTTGTGACCGGAACTTCCCATACAGCCATATGTGCCGTCTCTTCTCTTTTTTTCTGCACAGGACTTTGCAGTTGAAATGCCGCGCTGCCCTGTGCTGCGATCTCTTTATTTTTTCTTTTTCTTGTCACTGCCTTTTTTGCCGGTGGCAAATGAAACAACTTCTGTACAATATTTCAGGAAAACGCCCACGGTTATAAGAATGGCGATTCCCGGAGCCATGATACCGATAATAAAATCCACACTGTTCAGCATTCCATATCCATAAATACATGCCAGCACAATATAGAGGAGCACCAAAGCGCCGTCCACGCCCAGCCATTCCACTTTCAGCTCTGATTTTTCCTGTTCTGTCAGTTCACTTGTCTTTTCTTTGGGATCTTTCATCTCTGCTTCCTCCTTACATTCCTTTCAGTCTGCGTTCTGCGTTCAAATCCTTACCAAAGCGGTTTCCAATGAGGAAGGCCACAAAGGAGAGGGGCAGACCGATGAGAACCGGGTCAATGGTTACGCCTGATATGGTAACAGGCCATACATACTGGAATATGATCCAGGTAACACCACCTACAAGCATACTGGCAACACCTGCCACATTCGTCTTTCTGCCGTCAAACATCAGGGCCGCAATGATTGGCACAAACAACAGCGTCATACTGATACTGCTCAAAAACAGGAACGCGTCATACACGCGGTCAAATCGGAATGCGGTAAAGAGACCGATAATACCGAAAATAACTGCTGCCACTCTTGTGATCGTAATGCTGACCTTATCCTTCAGCTTTTTGTCTCCTCTGAGCATGTAAATAATATCATTAGAGATGATCTCTCCGCCAATCAGGTAATAACTGTCCAGCGTGGAGATGATGGCTCCCAGAATACCTACCACAAACAAGCCTCTTGCCACAACAGGCAGATACTCGATCACGGTAGCCACATAGGTAACTTCCGGCTGCACAGCCAGTGCTGTGTCACGGACGCGGATAATGGTCCCTGTCATAATGGTGACCACGTCGAAGGACAGCCAGATGGAAAAACATAAAAGCATGGCTCTTTTGCCTGTTTTCGGAGAGTTGGCTGCTGCAAATCTCTGATAAAACGCAGGGTCCTTATACAGGTTGATACAGAGAATGATCAGAATAGCAGCCTGCGGAACAGGAATTCCGCCGAACGCAGTGAGCATCTCCGGAGCCGGACCGCTCAGGGCCGCTTTGATGCCTTCCAGTCCGCCCACGCTGAAAAACAGTTTTGGGAATGCGGAGGATACACAGGTAACCATCAGGAAAAAGAAGATCATATCCGTCACAGCTACCCCCATTAAGCCGCCCAGACAGGTGACTACAATGGAAATGGCAACTACAATGGCTGCCACCATGATTTTATCCGCATGCCAGGCACCTTCGCCTACATATCCCACTGCTGCGATCTCACCGATCGACAGACAGGTGATCACAATAACGATCGCGCCCAGGACAGCCGCAAATTTTCCGTAATGCACCCGCAGAAGGTCAGGGATGGTTCCCTTTGCCTTCACGGAAATTCTGGGTGCCACCCACAGGGCCAGGGGAAAACGCACCGCATGGGCACCGATCGACCAGATAAAAAATCCTGCAAAACCCATGGTTGTGGAATAGCCTACGGTTCCCACAACACCTGCGCCGCCGTACCAGGATGCCATCAGGGTACCCACCACCAAAGACCAGGGCAGGGCCCGGTTTGCTTTGTAAAAACTGTCCATATCCTGTGAGGTCTTGGAAAAATAATATCCTACTGCCAGAATACCGATGAAACAGATCACGACTACTATGTTGTCAATAATGGTCATAAAAACAACCTCCCTCTTCTTTTGCTTTTCCTTTTGTCATCATACGGCTTTGCCGTATGCCTTTTCCCCGTTACAGGTCAAATCCCTCCAGAGCCTTCTCAAGCACAGCTCTCTGCTTCGCCGTGAACTTTGGCGGTGTGTATTCTCTCAGGCGTTTTTCCACCCGTTCTTTTGCTTTTTGTTCTACGGAGACTCTTCCGTTCCGCTCCCAATCCGCATAATTTTCCAGACTGTAAAGCTCCGGATAATATATCTCTGTCCGGTAGCGCAGGATCGTCTCCTCCTCTGCCAGGTAATTTCCTCCCGGCCCTACCTCCGAGATGGTTTCCAGATCCATATCTTCCTCTGAGAAAATGTCAATACTCTCCACAGATTTTCTGGCAGCCATTATCTGTTCATCCAGCACATATTTCTCAAAGCTGAATACATTCAGGCCATCCATCTCCCCGAAGGAATGGAAAATAAAGTCTGCCTTTACATCCAGGCTGGTCATAAGGGACATGGCTGTCTCCGCGCCGTTCTGGTAATCCAGCTCTTTCCCCATAGACAGGGAACCGCCGGTGCGGCAGGGAATGTGATAGTAGTCTGCCATAGCCTTTGCATACTGGATAAACACTGCTTCCTCACAGCCCCAGGAAACAGGCATGGCCTTTCTCATATTGGAGACATAGGTGGTATTTCCGTAGACAACCGGCGCCCCCGGATTCACAAGCTGGGTCATGATGACACCTGCCAGCACCTCCGCGTTGTTCTGGACAATGGTGCCGCCCAGTGTTACAGGACTTGTCATGCCCGGTATGGCGCAGCAGGCAATTACCACAGGAAGATTTCTTTTTGTATAGGCAAGCTGTCCTTCTATGTCATCCTTGGCATAGCGCATGGGCGAAATAACATTTCCCACGCCTATGGTGTAATACCCCTCGTCCGTATCGTAAAAATCACGTGCAAGCTGTATGGTCTCCTCTGCGTCCGTCTTACCGAAGCAGGACATGATGACAGGATGAGTGGAATATTTCAGGGTAAGCGCCCCTTTGATCACCTCTGCCCTCTCCTTTGGAAATGCCGGTATATAGGTCAGCGGAGAGCTGGACAGGTTGATCATATTGCTGGACGCATCCAGCTTACGGATATTCACATAGTCCTCCGGTGTGGGGTCATAGACTTTATTGTCCCTCAGGATTTTCCTGGACCCTGATGCGGAACAAATGGCCTGTCCCCCCTCACCGATCTTCAGTTCCTCAAAAGGTGTCTTCATCACAAAGCTGGCCGGTGCTGTGGACAGTGCACGCTCCACTGTTTCTTTGTCAAAATACACCCGGTTCCCCTCTGTGCGTAACCCCTGTTTCCTGTACAGTTCCAAAAGCTCAGGGTGCTCAAAATCCACACCTACATGCTCCAGCAGATACAGAGTCTTTTCATGAATAGTCTCCAGTTCCGTTTGTTTTATCTGATTTATTAACATATGCCATCCTCCGTTTACAGTTTTACAATGGCTCCCACTTCAATCTTCATGCCTCCCCAGAGCTCAAGGGCAACACCGCATCTTGCAGGAGGACATTCCGTGCCGAAAAATTCTGTGTATATTTCATTCATGGCATCAAAATCCTTCATTGTGGATAAGAACACATCGCATTTCACCACATCCTCCAGAGTTGCCCCCATCTCCTCCACCAGCAGTTTCAGGTTGCCAAGAGCTGCTCTTGTTTCCTCCTGGATGGTTCCGTGAATAATGTCTCCTGTCTCAGGGTCAAGGGCTATCTGTCCTGAGACAAAGGCAAAACCGCCTGCAATGGCAGCCTCAGCCACAGGGCCTCCGAACACTTTCATTCCCTTTGGGGTAAATACTTCTTTCTTCATTTTTGCTGTAACTCCTTTCCATTTTCGTCATCTGACGGATACTCTATTTGTACCAGCAATTCGTCGGAAAACCGTCTGCTGTCCAATACTATTTTCAAAAATCTGCCGATTTCCTGCTTTTTATAAAAAAACAGATACGGAGATCTCTCACCGCATCTGTCCCTAATTTTCCATCATTTTCAGTTCTTCCCATAAAAAACTACTGTCTAATTTCTTAGCTGTCCGGTCCGCAAGCTCCCGGCAGCGTTTTCCCTCTTCCGGTCTGCCTTCCGCCTCTGCGATCAGCGCGCAGCACAGATCCGTCTTGGCCTCCCCCCACAGGGAACCGGCCTGCATAAAACAGGAACGTGCTTTCTCGGCAAATGCATTTGCCCCCTTCAAATCTCCCATCCGGCACAGCACAAGACTCATATCTGAGTAGAATACCCCCGCCTCACCGGATACCATATATTTCTCTCCGATTTCCACTGCTCTTTTTAAACAGCCGCTGGCCATATCCCACTTCTTTTGCCTGATATAACAGATTCCCATATGGTGATGGCAGGCTGACAACTCTCTTCTGTAATGCTCAGTTCTGTCATCTGCATGGTCAAGGCGTTTTACTGCCTCCATAAAAAGCTTCTCTGCCTGCTGATACTCTCCGTCTTTCATCATACAGATGCCCAGATACCGTATCAGCATACACTCCTCCTCCAGATGATGATGGGTACAGTCCCTCATAAAAGCCATGCAGGTTTCGATCACATTTTGCATAAACGCATTCTGGCCTGTCAGGTCTCCGTATAAAATAAGCTGCAGGTAATTGTAAAAAATATAATTCCTGTCTGAGATCTCCTTTGCCAGTTCCAGGCTCTTCTCAATGTATTTTTTTCCTCTGTGGCA
The DNA here is from genome assembly GCF_001689125.2 of Blautia pseudococcoides. Taxonomy (NCBI): domain Bacteria; kingdom Bacillati; phylum Bacillota; class Clostridia; order Lachnospirales; family Lachnospiraceae; genus Blautia; species Blautia pseudococcoides. The sequence continues at coordinate 2,231,559 of NZ_CP015405.2, forward strand.
GTCCCTGACAAACATCTCATAACGCCCGAGAAGATATTCCACACGCATGCGTATGGGCGTCATCCGGGAATCCGTCTCCTGCAGGAGCCTGATCTCCTCCGCCAGCTCCACAAGCTCGTCTTCCTTTGCCAAAAAGCCGTCGATATTACCGCTGAATACCGCTTTCCTTGCTAACATAGGATAAAAGTCATAGGAAATCCTGTAGAACGCCTCCAAATACTCCACTTTGTACCAATACATTTTATACCGGTCCCCACACTGTTCATAGTGATGGATGACCAGGGAACAGGTCCCCAGATTCCTATGGCGCTGGTACTCCTGTTCATAATACCTGGCAATGTAATTATGGTATATATCCTTTTTTTCTTTTGGCAGGCAGCTGTATACATATTCGCGGATGATCTGATGGCGGAACCCATAGTGTACTTCACCGCTCACCAGTTTTTCATAAAGGATCTTTTTATCCAGCAGAGGCTCCAATATCTGCAGAAGCTGCAGTTCCTCCATACCCAGGATCTGATTGATCTCCCCTTTGGTCACAGGCAGGGAGAAAATGGACACAATATCCAGCATGACCCTTTCCCGTCTGGAGAGGCTTAACAGGCGGCTCTGGATAACATTTGACATTCTGTCCGTAAATGCAGCGCCGTTCTCTTTTCGCTCATACAGCCGCAGGGATTCCATAAAAAACAGGGGATTTCCCTGGGTCTTTTTATAAATCTGTTCCACAAGCCGCGGATTGTCCAAAATACCTGCATCGGTTTCCTCAATAACCTGCCTGGCTTCCTCCAGGGTAAATGGCTTTAACTCAATTTCTTTCAGGATTCCCCTTCCGATCAGAGGGATCTTGAAGCTTTTAATGTCATCGCCGTCATCCTCCCTGCTGGCAGCCACCACAAGCATCTGCCCCTGCCCCATGCGGAACAGCAGATTACTCATAAGCCGCATACTCATGGAATCCATCCACTGAATATCATCAATAAAAAGCAGGATCTTTCTGTCACGGAAATACTTTGTCAGGTATCGGAAGACCGACTCTGTCAGTATTTCAAAACGGGTCATAAAAAACTGTACATCCGAAGCGTTCTGCCGCAGCAGAATATCTGTGGGGGACTCCACATCCAATCCGTTTTTCTTACAGTATTCATCCACCTTTGCCATGATCCCATGCCACGGCATCAGATATAGATCTTTCTCCGTCTCACAGCAGGCCCAGGTAAACATCAGATAATCCGAGTCCTCCACCATTCTCCCGATCTGTTCCAGGAGCATACTCTTCCCCACGCCCGGTTCCCCTGTAATAAGAAAAGAACGATACCGCCTTTCCATATCCCCGTCCCTTGTGCCGATACGGGAATAGATGTCATAGAGAATATCCGTTCTTCCGAAAAAATATTCTCCCCTCTCCTTGGGCCGGCGTTTCAGCCTGTTCTTCATATCCGATATTTTCTCGTAAAGCTTCTGTGTCTCCTCCTCAGGCGTCTCCTCCACTTCTTTCTCCAGAAAGGTTTTCAGGGACTGGAAGATTTCCATAGCGGAAAGATATCTTCCCGCCTCCGCCAGTTTTTTCATGATAATGCGGTATAGTTCCTCGTCAAGCACCTCGTTCTGTATGAGGATCCTGCCGCTCTCTTCCAGAAATTCTAGCCCATGTCCAATCTTCTGCCCCATAATTTTAAGCTGCAGTGCCTTTATGTAGCTTCGTTTCCGCTCAGACCTTTCCCCTTCTGCCCAAGCTTCAAACTCATAACAATTCTTCACAAAGAAAAACTGGAGAAATTCCCCTTTCCAGCTTTCCAGCAGGTTTTCCCTTGTAATATGTTCAATGTCTATATCTATATCCCTTTGCCGGTTCAGAACGATCAACGTGTTGCCTTCAACGGTGAGAATGTCCTGTCCCAGCACTTTTCTGATATTATAGACAGCGTCCCGCAGATTCTTCCTGGCAATGGATTCACTGCTTTCTGCCCACAAAACGCTGATTGCCTGGCTTCTGGATATCTGGCTATTCACACACAAATAATAAAACAGGCCTTCCACCTTCTGATAGGGAAAAGAAACCTTTTCCCCAAAAAGCAGTACACCCGGCCGTCCCATAAGCTGAACTTCTATGTCATGAGAATATCTTCTATCCATGTTTTCACCTTTACCTATTTTCTGTAAGATTACTTCCCGGTTCTGTCACTCTTTTCTTTAACGAAATTGCGCCTTTGGGACAGTTTGCAGAACAGATGGTACAGCCCCAGCATTTCTCAGGATCGAACTTCACCTTACCTGCCTGGTCCTTGTAGAAGGCCTCGAAATTACAGATTTTCGTACATTTCCCGCACCGGACACAGAGATTTTCATCCCACAAAGTCTCGTAGTGTGAGGTTGGATAATGAAGCCTGGTTCCCAGTATCCTGGCCATTTTGGTGGGATAACAGTAAACACCGTCACAGTTGCACAGCACATTATTTTCCCCTGACTGCATAAGCCCTTTTTTATTGATCCGGCGGATCAGTTTTTTCGTCTCCTCCAGCGTGAGGATGGTTCCAAGTTTCCTGTCATACGGCGTGTTTGGTCCTTTTTCCAGCTTGTTTATACACACATTCACAGGCTTTTCGGTACATCTGCCCATGGCTTTGCAGTTGCAGGGCAGAATTATAAGCGCCTCCCCCAGTGTGTCCATCATATCAAAGGACTCCTGCAGGGTCAAATACTGGGTCTGGTGCATGGGCACATCTTTGCCGGCAGCTATGGCAAGGGCTGCCTGGGCTGTGCGGTCCATGTATACTTTCAAATCCCATTCATTTAAGCTGTCCACTGTCTCCTGAGAAAATTCCGCATAGGCTTCCGGTTCATACTGGGCAAAATACGGATAGCGGGAATAGAAATCTGTCATTCTGTAACACATTTCTCCACTGCAGCCACCCTCACATTTTTCCAGCACATTTCTCTGGTAGCTTTCAAAAAGAAGGCACTCTGCATCCGCATTTCCCCATTCTTCAAGCAGACGGCATATTTCCCGGCCGGGTATGGGATCTCTTCCGAAGCTGACGGCAAGCGCAGCCTCATACTCACGGTACATGGGCAGTGCCGCCTCATAAAACGCTTCCGGCACTTCCCATATCTCCATTGCTTTTCTGTAAATTTCCTTCATACCTATCCCCCGATTCCTGTTTTTCCCGTAAATACAGTTATCGAAAGCGTAGCGCTTTATTGTCGAAAAAATGTCGGATGGCTTCGGGATGATATTACTATTCTAACTGAAATTTGTTTTAGTGTCCACTGTATCCCATGCCGGAGAATAGAAAAGACCGAAGAAAAACAAGAATGTCTCTCTCCGGCCCTGTCTTGCTAATTTTTATTTTTGTTCTCTGCTTTCTTATCCCAATACTGGCAGTCATCCCTGCCGATAACCTTTGAAGTAAAGGGTGTGCCGTCATGCTTCTTATAATGCCTGGTTGCCCGGAATACATATCTGGCCCCAACATATACAATGGGAACATTGAAATACACGATCAGGATATTTCCCAGATCCGAGAACGCCCACAGATTGCCCAGTTCCAGCCCTGCAATATTGCAGAGGATTCCGAATGCCGCCACAAAAAGCGCAACACAGCGCACAGTATTGATGCAGATTTTATCTTTCCTGATCCTGTTCGCCGCTATTTCAGAAAAACTGATCATTCCAATCAGACAGGTAAACGCGAACAGACAGAAACACAATGTCACAAGAAAAGTCATCACAGCGTTCATAGCCGTTCCCGGTGTCAGCACTGCAATGGATCCCGTGAATTTCGGAAGCTTGTCAAGGGCTGCCCAGGTGTCCGCCCCTGCTCCTGTCCAGCAGTGAGCCATAACGACTACAAATCCGGTCAGGGTACAGATGACAATGGTGTCCAGAAAAACACCGATGGAGGCGATCATACCCTGCTCGCAGGGATGTTTTGCGTCCGCTGCTGCCGCTGACATAGTGATGGTACCCTGCCCTGCCTCATTGGACATAAGCCCGCGCTTCACACCCTGGGCCAGAACAGTTCCGAATACTCCGCCGAAAAATGCATCCGGCTTGAAAGCGCCGGTAAATACAGCCCGGAAGAAATAAGGAATGGTCTTAAAGTTCATCACAACCAGGAGCAGCACCACTACAATATATAATACAGCCATGACCGGCACCATTTTGTCGGTCCATTTTGTCACTTTTCTGATACCGCCGAAGGCAATGACAGCCGTCAGGATAATAATGCCCGCGCCTACCAAATAGTAAAATACAGAATCTGTCTGAATCGTGGAACTTGTCACGATCTCCGCCATACGCCCAACAGAGGACACCACATTGAACCCCTGGGCCGGAAGGCAGCAGAGCGCGTAAAGTATATACAGCACTGACAGAAAGATACCCACCCAGACTTTATTCCCCAGCAGTTTTCTTCCATAGAAAGGCAGGCCCCCCACAAACTCTTCTTCTTTTTTCTCCTTGAAGATCTGTGCCAGCACACCCTCCATATAGGCTACTGCCATTCCGAAAAAGGCGGATACCCACATCCAGAACAGCGCTCCCGGCCCGCCCACAGCGATAGCTCCGGTCACACCTATAATGTTGCCCGGTCCCACACGCATGGCCGAACTGAGGAAAAATGCCGCCAGCGGTGATATGCCTGTCTCCACGGAACGTTTCTCTGTCAGAATTTTGATCGCCTTTTTAAAATGTGTCACCTGCATAAATCCCAGCTTAAAACTAAAAAAAATCCCGGACCCTAAAAGCAGGATTATGGCGAACGAAAAACTGCCCAGAATGGGAATGTCCGCATACCACGCAAAATTCGTGGGAAAGTCCCACAAAAAATCAGACAGTGGTCCGATAAACCCGAAAACACTGTTGATCCCTTCAAATACAGCTTCCATACTTTACCCTCCTAAGTTATCAGCACTGCAGAAGCCCTGTTCCACATGCAGGGAAATACCTTTCTGTCAGACGCAGAAGATCTGTTGTTACTACAAGTATATGGTATATTTTTTGCCATGTAAACGTCCTTGCTGTTCATTATGTTGCATATGGTGCTGAATATTTATTAAAAATCGCTTCGCGATGGGCTGGATGCCTGCTGCCACTACTTTTTCATACGGTCAGCGCAGTAAATGCGCAGACCTGTCTGAACTGTTACGCTTATGTCTCAGCTTCTTTATGACCATTTTCCGCTTCATTGACAATCCGGCTTAGGCATTGTACAATATTCATATATGAACAGGAAAATATGTACCTATATGATGAATATATAATAAATAATAACAGACACCTTTCAAATTGTAAAATTATTTCCACAAAACCGGAGGTGACTATCCATGAAAACATCAAAAAAAATTGCTTGTACAGCCACCATTTTTACTATGTTCGTACTTGGCTGTTCAACTGCCAAACCCGGACAGCCGGAGGAATTCATACCTCTTTCTGAATATAATGAAAAATATTCTGACCATACAAAAGAATCTGTCCCCCTGTCGGAGTACAACGAAAAATATTCCGGTCAGGATAAGGATTCCGTACCTGCCGCAGAATACAAGGAAACGTATTCCAATCCGGAACAGGAGTTTATCCCAATTCAGGAATACAATAAAAAAATGGCTGAATATAAAAAGGGATCAAATAATTAAATTTGACAAACGGTCAGGCTTATGCTATAGTGACCGCATTAACAGTAAGGAGCTTCCATATGGGTTATAATTCAACAAACCAACCAAAACCAGTTGCCAAAACTATCTCTGTACGATCCACACCGATGAAACATTGTACAGAGTATGGCATATGATATACGCTATAGATTTCATCGGGAGATAAAATAATAAAACGGAATAAAAAGTATGGCTCGGCGGACTCATGCGCCGAAGCGCGGCTGCTTGCAGTTATCTTACCCATAGGTGATCCTGCCCGGAGATCTTTTCTGCTGCACAGGGAAGTTCAAAGCGCCTGCCGTGCCGGTGCTTCTATACGACAGGGGAAGTCTGCAAAACGTGCTTTCCGCTTATTTGCCGTACTCAGAAATACGCTGATATCCTCTTCCCTTTTATTGTTTATTTTCCCGTGACTATTTTGTGTAAAAGGCTATGGACAATGTTTTGTCTGTAGCCTTTTGCTGTTATACCGGGATATGACTGCGGCTTTTTACGGACGGTTTTTACTGTGACCAGCCTGCACACAGCAGAAGGCAGATACATCTGAAATGTATCACTGTCTTCTGCTTTTTTTGTGTAAATAATACTGCTCATGAAAAATGATTGGGAAGGCAGATATCCTGCATCAATACACCGGTTACAAAAATTTTAATACAACAAAAAAGAAAGGATCTGTAAAAATCATGAGTTTACTGGAAATCACCGGCCTTACCCATTCCTTTGGCGAAGGCCAGCTTTTTAAAAACGCAGAACTGACACTCAATAAAGGAGAGCATATAGGAATCGTAGGCCCAAACGGAGCCGGAAAAAGCACTCTGATCAAAATCTGCACGGAACAGGTCATCCCCGACACGGGCCGCGTTGCCTGGCACCCGCAGACTACGATCGGATATCTGGACCAATATGCACAGCTCGATTCCAACATAACTATGGAGGAATTCCTACGCTCTGCTTTTCGTTCCCTCTATCTTCTGGAAGAAAAGATGAACCGCCTCTATGAAGAGGCTGCATCAAGGAATATGGAAGCCCTGAAGTCCGCAGCCGGCTGCCAGGAAGAGCTTGAGATACAGGGCTTTTATACCATAGACACCCGCATAGAACAGGTAGTCTCCGGCCTCGGCCTGCGCGCTCTCGGGCTTTCCTGCCCGGTGTCAAAGATGAGCGGCGGACAGCGGGCCAAAGTCATTCTGGCAAAACTGCTGCTGGAAAAGCCTGATGTCCTTCTTCTGGATGAGCCCACCAATTTCCTGGACAAAGAGCATGTAGCCTGGCTGGCGGATTATCTCTCCACCCTGGAAAATGCCTTTCTCACCGTATCACACGATTTTGATTTCCTGGAAAAAATAGCGAACCGGATTTGTGATATTGACAACAACAGGATCACAAAATACTACGGCACCTACTCTGAATTTCTAAAGAAAAAGACTCTGCTAAGGGAAGATTACATCCGTCAGTATTCCGCACAGCAAAAAGAGATCAAAAAGACAGAGGAATTCATAAGGAAGAATATGGCAGGCCGGAAAACCAGAATGGCACGGGGCAGACAGAAACAACTGGACAGGATGGACAAAATGGAAGCTCTTAATGTAAGAGAGTTAAAACCATATTTTCGCTTTGCCGTCCTTCCTCTGACTGCCACAGAACCTCTGTCTGTCCGCCGCCTGTCCGTGGGATACCACTATCCCCTTTTATCTGACCTGGACTTTTCCGTTACCGGAGGGCAGAAAGTGGTCATAACAGGATTTAACGGTATCGGAAAATCCACGCTGCTTAAAACCCTGCTCGGACAGATTCCCGCACAAAACGGCAGTTATTCTTTCTCCCAGCAGGTAAAAATAGGATATTTTGAACAGGACCTGCATTGGCCGGACAATCTATTAACCCCTGTTCAGATCGTGTCGGACGCCTATCCTGACCTGACTGTGAAGGAGATACGGAAGCGCCTATCCCTCTGCGGCATCACCAGCAAACATGCTGCCCGGGCCATCGGGACACTGAGCGGAGGCGAACAAGCCAAGGTTAAGTTGTGTCTGCTCACCCTCACCCCATGCAATTTCCTCATCCTGGATGAACCCACAAATCATCTGGATCTTCAGGCAAAAGCCTCTCTGAAGACTGCCCTTTCGGACTTTCCCGGCAGCATACTTCTCGTTTCCCATGAGGAGGGCTTCTACAGCGGGCTGGTCCATAAGACTATAGATATTGAAAAAATCATAAAGAAGAAGTAACCTCTGTCTGAACCACAAGCATTCGGATTTTGAGAATAATTCAGCCTATGAGGATGTGGCTGCCACTCTGCTGCAGTTTATCCGGAAACGGCATCTAAAGCCTCTTCTTTTTCCGGAAAAAGAAGCTTTCCTGGATTTTATCGGGTACACACGGCCTTTGACCTCTTTTCTGGTACTGCTTTCTGAGGACCGTATCCCTGATGATATCCCATTGCTCCTATGACACAAAAGAGAAATACACATAATCTATTAAGCGTTATAAAAACGTTATTTTTTCATGCTATGATCCTTCTTGTAACAGGAAATACCACATTACAGGAAAGGAAAACACATGAAAGATTTAATCCTTGAAACCAAAAACTTATCCAAACAGTATGGCAGCCAAATGGCAGTCCGCAGCGTTTCCCTGCAGATTGAACGGGGCAGTATCTACGGACTTCTTGGCCCCAACGGTGCCGGAAAATCCACAACGCTGAAAATGCTGGTGGGGCTTCTCCGCCCCACAGGCGGACAGATTTTTATAGACGGCTCTCCCTGGAAACGGGAATCCCTTTCCAAGATCGGTTCCCTGATCGAATCCCCTGCCCTATATGGAAATCTCACTGCCGAAGAAAATCTTCTGGTACACACAAAACTCTTACATATTCCAACGGAAAAAATCCATGAAGTCCTGAAAACCGTCAATCTAAAAGACACCGGCAAAAAGCGGACCTCCCAGTTTTCCATGGGCATGAAGCAGCGGCTTGGGCTTGCATGCGCACTTCTAAACGACCCAGAGCTTTTGATCCTGGATGAGCCTGCCAACGGGCTTGACCCTTTCGGTATCCAGGAACTGCGGGAGCTGATCACGTCTTTTTCCGAAAAGGGAATCACCGTGATCATCTCCAGCCATATTTTATCAGAAGTGGCCCAGATCGCAGATACGGTGGGGATATTAAGCGGCGGAGAGCTTTTGTATCAGGGAACACCTGACTCCGGTGAAAATCTGGAGAACTTTTTTACGGACGTTATACGCAAAGGAGGAAAAAGAAATGCATGGTCTGCAATCTGAGCTTCTGAAATATAAAAGAACATTTATGGGAAAACTGATCCTTTTTATTCCTGTTTTCTTTGCTGTATACGCACTGGTCACTCAGGTATCCCTCATGAACAATCCTCAGTCTGAGAACAGTTCCTGGAAGTGGCAGAGCCTTTTAGCCCTTATTTTTAACTGGTGGCCTTTTGTATTCCTTCCCCTGGGATTTGCGCTGTTTGCCGCTCTGGCGGCTGCTCAGGAGAAAAAATCCGGCAATTACCGTTCTCTCCGAACCCGTGATATCTCAGCTAAGGCACTCTGGATCAATAAAATTGCAGCCATAGCCATCTATAGTCTGCTTTCCACTCTGGTCTTAATGGCTGCTGCAGTCACAGCGGGTTTGACAACAAAGGCGGGAACCATACCTTTCGGTGAGATTCTTGCAGCCGGCATTGTCTGCTGGCTCTCTTCTCTTGCATTGATACCGATTCAGTTATGGGCTGCAGAATGGAAAGGTTTGTTCCTGAGTATGGGAATCGGATTTGCAGGCATGATCGCCGGGATTCTTGCCGCACCATCCTCCTTTTGGTTTGCAGTCCCCTGGAGCCTGGCTACCAGGCTGATGTGCCCTATAATACATATCCACCCCAACGGTGTCCTCCTGGAAGCAGGTGATCCTCTTTTAGACCCTTCTGTGATTCCTGTGGGGCTTGTTGTATCTTTGACCGTATCTCTTGTATTTACTGTGCTTTCCTCGGTGTGGTTTGCCGGAAAGGAGGAACAATGATAGTTTTTTTACGGTCAGAATGGCTCCGGACAAAACGGACAGCCATTCGTTTCCTGACTTTGTGTATGCCTGTCCTTTTTTCCCTCTGTGCAGCCGCCTACCTTACCACCCATCCGGGGATCACACGGGCTTTTGCCTTTGAAGGTTTTTTTACGATCTGGACGGTATTCATCATTCCCGTGGGGGTAGGCGTCTTTGCAGGATTTCTTGTTCATGAGGAAGAACTTGCCGGGAATTTTAACGGTTTTTTAGGCACCGGTATTTCCCGTTTTAAATTATATCTGGGAAAGTTTTTTCTCCTGTTGTTTTGTCTTGCCGCATGCACACTCCTGGCCGTACTGACCCTATGCATCAGTACGAATCTGGTCCTTCCTGACGGTGCTTCTTACATGCTGTTCCTGACTGCTGCCGTACTGGTGATCCTGGGGACACTTCCCCTTCTGGCACTTCATTTGTGGATAAGCTTTGCATGGGGCATGGGTGCCTCTGTGGGTATCAGCATGGGAGGCCTCTTAATGGCTGCAATCCTTGGTCTTACCGGCCTTGGCTCCAAAATCTGGCCTGTGATCCCCTGGACATGGCCGGTAAAATTAGGAATGCTTCCAGGTGCTCTTTTGTTAAAAGAAAGTGGTTCTGCCAATGCCTCAGATATTTCCTTTGGCGTACAGCATACCGCTGCTTTGGGACTTTTGGCAGTCACAGTGGGAACCGTTCTCTTTCTGGCCGGAGGTATGATTTGGTTTAACTTATGGGAGGGAAGGAAAAACTATGAATAAGCAAAAAAGAAAGGAATGACACATTGAGCAAAATATTGATCATTGACGACGAGACAGACCTGGTCATGCTGCTGGAAGACGAACTGTGCGCCAAGGGCCACCAGGTACTGACCGCCTATAATGGGAAGGACGGTATTGAGCTTTCTAAAAAACAGCCGGATCTGATCATACTGGACATTATGATGCCTGAAACAGACGGGTTTGAGGTCTGCAGGGCAATCCGGGATGATGTGCTGTGCCCCATAATTTTTCTGAGCGCAAAACAGTCGGAAACGGATAAAGTCCGGGGACTGAGCCTGGGCGGCGATGATTATGTGACGAAACCCTTCGGGCTTCGGGAACTGATGGCACGAATTGAAGCAAATCTGCGGAGAGAAAAAAGGTCACAATATATCAATACAGAACAGAAACGTTCTAAATTATATTATGGAAAGCTCTGCATGAACCTGAAAGAACGGACGGTCAAAATCGAAGACATGAATATTGACTTGACCAGGCGGGAATACGACATTGTAGAACTCCTGGCGCTTCACGCGGGTCAGGTCTTTTCAAGAGAGCAGATTTATGAAAAGGTCTGGGGCTATGATTCCGAAGGAGACTCTGTCACTGTTGTTGAGCGTATTAAAAATATAAGGGCAAAATTCGCCGCTGTAACACCGGATACAGATTACATCTTAACGGTCTGGGGAATCGGTTACAAATGGAATAAAACGTGAAAAGGCAGGCATGATATTATGAAAAAGCAATCCCTTGCAGCCCAGTTCAGGCATACCTTTATTTATATCATAACAGCCAGCATAGGTGCCACGCTCCTAACCTATGCACTGGCTGTTATGCTGTTTCTGTACGCTGTAGACAGAGACATTCTGCCCGCAAATCATTACCTGCAGCAGATTCCTGACATTGCTGCATATATTCAGGAAAAAAATATGGCGCTACTGTCCGATCAAGGGGAAGAAAATCTGAAAAAAGCCATTCAGGGTGACCAGATGCTCTATCAGACGGTGGACGCTTACGGCAATATCCTGTACGGCACTTATACCGAAAAACCATTTACAACAACAGAGGAGTTATTTGACAGCTTTTCCGGCACAACGGTCCTGCGGCAGGGTTATTACATTCATACCGTGCTCCTCACGGATACATCAGGTTCCCCTGCAGGTGCCGTACTTCTTTTCTATCAGATAAAGCCCACCTTTGCCAATGACAGGGGACGTGTGATCTTTGCCGTGATCATTGTGTCTTTGTTCTCCCCATTTCTTTATATTACCGGTTTTACACTGCTGTTTTCAAAAATATTTGCCGGAAATATCAATAAACCGCTGCAGCTTTTAATTGAAGCATCCGGCAAAATAAAAGAAAAAGACCTGGATTTTGATATCAGTTATTCCTCAGACAATGAGCTTGGCAGACTCTGCAGTGCTTTTTCGGAAATGAAAGAGGCGCTGAAAGAATCATTGTCCGCTCAATGGGAGATGGAACAGGAACGGATTTGGATGGTAGAATCCCTGGCACACGATCTGAAATCTCCTCTTTCTATCATACTGGGGTACACGGATTCTCTGCTTGAAAATCCCCCTGACAGTAAAGAAAAACTATGCAGATATCTCAAAGTCATAAGAAATAATACGAAAAAAAGCGCTGACCTTGTTATGCAGATGCAGTATACTTCTGACCTGGAAAATTCCTATATACAACCGGAATCCTCCCCGGTAAACTTGGAAGCATTTCTGACTCAGAAAATACATGACTATGATCTGCCGGCCCGCCAAAAAGGAATTGCACTGATGCTGCACATACATGACAATGTCCCCCCTGTGATCCGGACCGACACAGATAAATTAGCCCGGATCCTTGATAATATCATATCCAACAGCCTGCAGTATACCCCGCCAGACGGCAGGATCCATATTTCCGTAAAGGCTGATAAAGACCATATCTTCTATACGGTCTGTGATACAGGGACAGGCTTCAGTCCGGCTGACTTGAAAAAGGCGGCAGATAAATTCTACCGGGGTGACAAAGCCAGGCAGACAAAAGGCGGCCATTCGGGCCTTGGTCTATACATTGCCGGGCAACTGGCCGAACAGCTTGGAGGCTCTCTCAAAATCGAAAACTCGAAATCCGGCGGGGCATGTGTCACCTTCCTGCACAGCATTTGACCTACAGAAATCCCAATCGAGTAGGAGGCTAGTCATCAAGTGACTAGCCGACCTCTCACACCACTTATCCCGACTTTATTGTTATCCTGAATCGCTTCAGTAATGCCTATCAATTGCCGATTCAAATAAGAAAAAGTCGGGATAATCTTTTATGCTGATCCATATAACTTTTTAAGCAATTCCTCATCATCTTCCCAATTGATATCAGGATTATCCTTGAACAATGGATTTAGTTCAGAAGTTGCTTTTTCAATCGCTTCCCTCTTCATTGATATATCTGCATTTGCATAATACTGAATTTAGATAGGTAGGACACCCTTGGTCTTGGCTGTATCCTTCCCACTACCAGGGCGGATCGGGGACTCTCACCCGTTAGTAACGTGCGCCGCCAGGCACACAACAAAAAGAAGGCTGATCTTCATACATTATCAGCCTTCTTTTTCGGTTCCGCTGTCCGCGGATTTTACATTATGCCTTTGTCCCCGTAAGTGCGATCCCCTCAATAAACTGCTTCTGGAAGATCAGATAGATCACGATCATAGGCACCATAGCCAGCACCGACCCTGCCATCAGATTGGGGTAATTCACGGAAAACTGTCCGCGGAGGGTTGACAATCCTGAGGAAAGTGTCAGCATATCCAGCTTGGTATTCACAATCAGCGGCCACATCAGATCCGCATAGGCAAACAATGCCGTGAATACAGCCAAGGCTGCGATCGCCGTCTTGGTAAGCGGAAATGCAATGCTTGCAAACGTCCGAAACTGCCCGCATCCGTCGATCCTTGCCGCCTCGATAAGGTCATCGGGTATTCCCATGTAGGTCTGCCTTAGGAAAAAGGTTCCGAAGGCACTTACCAGTCCCGGGAAAACCAGCGCAAAGATGGAGTCTGTCTTCCCAATGGCAGAGATCATCTCATACTGCGGAAGAATGAACACCTGTGCCGGAAACATAAGCTGGGATACCACCAGGGCAAAGCACAGATTCTTCAGCGGAAAATGCACCTTTGCAAAAGCATAAGCCGCCATGGAAGAAAACACCACCGCACAGATGACCCGGATGAAGATCATCATCAAGGTATTATAATACAATTTCAAAAACGGCAGACTGTTGGTCACCTGAATATAAGCCGCCGTATTCTGAAACGACTCCGGAAAAAATGTAGGCGGCACCAGCGTTGTCTCCGGTACTGTCTTAAAACTTGTCAAGATCATCCATAAAAACGGAAAGATCATTACCACACTGCCCAGAATCAGCACAAGGTATATGAAAATATGGCCCCTGCTGATTTTTTTGCTTTTTCTGTCTGTTCCAGCCATCACCTGCAACCTCCTCCTGCATCACACGTCATAAGTAACCCATTTCTTCTGTCCGATAAACTGAATGATCGTTATCATAGCGATCAAGATCACACACCAGACCACCAGGGCGGAGCCGTATCCCTTATTATTCTTTACAAAAGTCTCCTGGTAGAAGTTATATAGAATCGTTTCCGCACTGCGGATGGCAGGATTTGTCTTCTCTATCATCATATAGACAATATCGAACACCTTCAGGGATGCCATAACACGCATCATCAGCACAAAGAACAGGGTGGGAGAAACCAGAGGTACCGTAATCTTGCGAAACTGCTGAAACCCTGTGGCGCCGTCTATTCTTGCCGCCTCATAATAAGTCCTGGATATACTCTGCAGCCCGGACAGAAGCAGAATGGCATCATATCCCACACTGCTCCAGATGGTCACAATGGCGCAGGTCAGAAGGGCCGTCTTGGGGTCTGCGATCCAGTTGATGTCTGAGGGCAGATGCAGTGCGCTGAGTACTGTATTGATGATCCCGTACTCAGAATTGAACAGCCATTTCCAGACCATGGCGACCGCCGCCGGAGCCACTACCATGGGAAGAAAGTAAATGGCTCTGAATACGGTCTTTCCCTTGATCTTCTGGTCCAGCAGAACCGCGATCAAAAGGCCGAAAATAACCGTGACCGGCACTGTCATCACCATAAATACCAGTGTGTTTTTCGTAATAGTCCAGAAACTGTCACTCTGGAACATTTTCATATAGTTGTCAAGACCTACAAACGCCCATTTCCCGAAAGACCCTGACTTAAAGAAGCTCATGTAAACAGTCCGAAGCAGCGGATAAATATTCAGGATCATCAATCCGATGACAGTAGGCATCACCATAAAAAATCCCGTTGCCGCACCTTTGCCGTATTTTGTCTTTGTCTTCTGCTGTCTTGCCACCTCGTCCACCTCTCATTCTCAGTGTTCTGTAGCCAGGCTCTCATCCACTTGCTGCTGACACTGTTTGCATGCGTCCTCAAAGCTCATATTTCCGCTGTATACCTCCAAAAGGGTTGCCTCAACCTCCGGGAACCAGGTGGATTTTGTCTTGGAATACGGATACTGCACACTGTACTCTAACTGGTCTACATACGCCTTTACATTCTTGCCCTCATAGTTTTTGGACCAGGACTCCCCTGTGCCGTTGAATGCCGGGATAGCTGCCCCGTTCTCACCGTGGATCATGGCTGCCTCCTCGGTTCCCAGGAATTTCAGAACGTCTTTTACCACATCCAGGTTCGGATTATCTGCTGCTGTGGAATACGCAAGTCCGTTGGAGATGCTGGCACGTCCGTCGCCTTTGACCGGATCCGGGCATTTTGGCAGCACTGCCACATCCCAGTTCAGATCAGGATAATTGATATAAAGGTTGTTGATGCCCCAGCTTCCAAAGTACATCATGGCACCCTCCCCTGCGAAGAAGCGTTCCGCTTTTCCAAGGTCGGAAAGCTCTGACTGGTTCGGTGAGAAATCATAGGCTAACTGCCAGTCCATGTACTCTTTCAGGCCTTTTTGTGTACCGGGGTCTTCAAATCCGGCTTTGGTCTTATCCTCATTTACATAAAAGCCGCCTGCCTGGTAAATGGTGTTCAGCCAGCCTTCCTGCTCATTGTGGTCAGCCATCATGCCGAATTTTCCGGTCTTGTCATAAATGGTCTGGGATGCCTCCACAAGGGTATCCCACGTCCAGGTATCATCCGGGTAGGAGACACCGGCTTCATCAAAGATGTCCTTGTTGTAGACCAGTGCTACCGTATCAACATCTTTCGGCACACCGTAAACCTTATCCTCGTAGGTAAAATTCTGTACCAGATTCTCAGCAAAATTATTGGTGTAATACTCTTTGCCCTCATCATAGAGATCTGTCACATCTGCCAGGATTCCCGCTTCCGCGTATTTGCTGAACTCATTTGTATGCATCCAGAAAATATCAGGAAGGGAGTTGCTGTTTGCCATTGCCTCCAGTTTTGTCCAGTATTCACTCCAGGTAGAGATCTGCACGTCTATCGTTACATTTGGATGCTGCTCATGATAAGCCTTTGCCAGGGCTTCCATACCTGCCTGCTGGTAAATCTCCCAGCCCAGCATGGTAAGCTTCACTTCTTTGCCGGAAGAGGTTCCGCCTGCATCTGCCTCTGTGCTGCTGTCCGTAGTTTTGCCGGAACTTTCTTTGGAATCAGAGCCTCCTCCGGAACCGCATCCTGCCATAACAGATGCAAGCATACATGCTGTTAAGCCAAGCGCCCAATAACGATTTTTGTTTCTCATAATTTTTCCTCCCATATGTCATTATTTTTTTACATATCTCTTATCTGTATAAGGAAATATGTCTCATATATGATGTATATCATTATAACATTTCGTCATTTTCCACAAAATATCATAAGGAAGCATTATGTGTACAATTTGAATGTACAAAGTAGTATTTTGTATATACATGCGCGATTTTGATAGTATATTTAAATTCCATCCTCTATTTTTCGCATTTTTATCTTATTTTTTTCTACTTTACAGTTTTCTTTCCAGTCTATAAAATAACAATGCAATCCCCGATTTTGCGAATATATTTCTACTGAACTCAGGAGGACAGGTATGGAAAGCTATATCTTTAATTTTAGTGATTATCAGGACTTAAATTTACTCGAAATTGGTGACCAGCAGTGTACCCCTCTATATTCTTTTGGTCCATACATCAGGAATGAATATATCTTCCATTATGTGCTTTCCGGAAAAGGTTATATCTCTTATGCGCCGTCTACCTGTTCTGACAATAAGATCCTGGCAGACATATCCGGCAGTATAAAAATCAATGCCGGGGAAGGCTTCCTGTTTGAACCCCATAGCCGGCACATATACCATGCGGATGAGAAGGAGCCGTGGCATTACGTCTGGATCCTTTTCAAGGGTCTGAGTGTTCCCCAGTATCTCAGGGCCT
This sequence comes from Blautia pseudococcoides, assembly GCF_001689125.2. Classification (NCBI taxonomy): domain Bacteria; kingdom Bacillati; phylum Bacillota; class Clostridia; order Lachnospirales; family Lachnospiraceae; genus Blautia; species Blautia pseudococcoides. Next base: position 2,248,464 of record NZ_CP015405.2, read on the forward strand.
GCGGCCTCAACCACGGCACCCCTGTCTATCGTCCAAAAGATTACAGCGCCCAGACCACCACCAGCATAAAAGAACATCTGTCCGCCATCCTGCAGCATCCCCATGCTTCCAAGGCATATATCATCGGGCATCTGCATTTGTTTTTCGACACTCTCATAAAAAATGCGGCAGGCTCCATCAAATCCGGACACACCAATATCCGGATCGCCGATCTGTACATCTCGGAGGCTGTCCGGTACATAGGCGCGGAATACGCTGCTATCCGCTCCCTAGATGAAATATCCAACTATTGCAATGTGAGCAGGAGCCACCTGACAAAATTGTTCCGCGCCAACCTGCATATGTCCCTGCAGGAATATCTGATCCAGTTTCGGATCAATAAATCTCTGGACCTTCTGGCAAGCACCAATCTCCCGGTGTTCCAGATCGCTTACCATGTGGGATATGAAAATGAACTGAACTTTCTAAGAGCATTTAAAAAACAGATGGGAGTGTCACCCAGCACGTGGCGGAAACAGAATAAGCTTTAGCTGTTTGAGTCTGCGCCTTTCAAAGCAGCACGCTTTATCTGTCGTATGGCAGTACGGGTTGTGTACAAAAATCAAGTATGATAAAATATGTGTATGGGACCTGAGCCATCAGGATATCAGACAAAACAGAAAGAAAAGAGGACGCTTACATGATTCAGAAAATTTTAAAGCTGGGAAACCCTCTGCTCTATGAAATGAGTGAGGAAGTTACGGACGCCGACAGAATATTTATCCCTCAATGGGTTGCGGACTTACACGACACACTCATGGATTACCGCCATACATACGGCGCAGGCCGGGCCGTGGCAGCCCCGCAGATTGGAATCCGCAAACGTCTGCTGTACATGTATACAGATAAACCCTATGTGTTTATAAACCCTGCCTTAACCTTTCCGGATGACCAAAAATATACCCTGCTGGATGACTGCATGTCTTTTCCGGGCCTTCTTGTAAAAGTAGAGCGTTATAAACGTGCGGATATCTCTTATCTGGATGTAGATTTCATGCCCTGCACCATGCACCTGGAAGGTGACTTGTCCGAACTTCTGCAGCATGAATACGACCATTTGGACGGCATACTGGCTACCATGCGGGCAGTTGATAACAAATCTTTCTTTATGGAACGGATGAAAAGAGAATCGGTAAGCAATGAAAAAGAGGAGCTATAAAACGTTCCTCTCTTTCATGTCTGCATATGAGGAAAAATCTCAAATTTAGTTTTGTATTTTCAAGCACAATTTTCTTTATGAAGTTTTATAAAACAGATAAAAAATAAAATTCCGTATAAACAAAAGAGACCTCCGGCACCCCGGCAGCCTCTTTTGTTTTTATTATTTAGGAATGAATATTGTGGCCTTTTTTATCTCAGATCAGTGGTGTGCGTGATGCTCTTCTACCACTACGTCTTTACATACTCTCTCGATCATATCTTCATCTGCAAGGTACGGCATGGTGATGTGATCCTGCCCTTCCCTTATCTTGTTGTACTCTGCTACGGTCTCAATGGAGTGACCGCATCTTCCCCAGCTCCTCCTGGATACACCGATCATGGTATCCCACGGGATAGCTGCCTTTAAGATCTCATCCACTCTCCCGCTTCCGTCCAGCACCATTCCGAATCCGCCGTTGATGGATTTGCTGATGCCTACGCCTCCTCCGTTGTGCAGCGCTACCAGGCTCATTCCCCTGGCTGCGTTTCCGGCATAGCAGTGGACTGCCATGTCCGCTGTGATGTTGGAGCCGTCATAGATGTTGGAGGTCTCTCTGTACGGGGAATCTGTTCCGCCTGTGTCATGGTGGTCACGGCCCAGCATCACCGGCCCGATCTCGCCGTTCCTCACCATCTCGTTGAACTTCAGGGCGATATCCCTTCTTCCCAGGGCATCCTGGTACAGGATACGGCACTGGGTCCCCACTACTAATTTATTCTTCTCCGCGTCACGGATCCAGATATAGTTATCCCTGTCCTGGCTCCTTCTGTTCGGGTCGATCACTTCCATGGCCGCATGGTCTGTGGCACGCAGGTCTTCCGGCTTTCCGGACAGGCAGCACCAGCGGAACGGGCCGTATCCGTAGTCGAACAGCTCCGGTCCCAGGATATCCTCCACGTAGGACGGGAACACGAATCCCTCGCTGGTGTCCACGCCGTTCTTGGCGATGTCCTTTGCTCCCGCGTCGAACACGGCTCGCATGAAGGAGTTTCCATAGTCAAAGAAGTAGGAGCCTCTCTCCACCAGGGTCTTGATCAGGTGGTAGTGTTTCACCAGGGTCTGGTCCACCAGCTCACAGAACTTCTCCTTGTCGTTTGCCAGCATCTCGGTGCGCTCCTCAAAGGTCAGGCCCTGCGGGCAGTAGCCTCCGTCGTAAGGCACGTGGCAGCTTGTCTGGTCGGATAACAGCTCTATCTTGATGTTGTTGTCCACTGCATACTGCAGCAGGTCCACGATATTTCCGTGGTAGGCAATGGATACGGTCTCTTTCCTCTCCATATATTCCTCTGCCACACGGAACGCCTCCGCCGCATCCTCGATCACCAGGCCTACCCAGCCCTGGCTGTGCCGGGTCTCGATACGGGAGGCATCCACCTCCGCTACGATTCCCACGCCCCTTGCGATCTCAATGGCTTTGGGCTGTGCGCCGCTCATGCCGCCAAGGCCGCTTGTGACGAACAGGTGGCCGGACAGATCCCCGTCCTGGGGCACGCCTAAGAACTTACGTCCTGCGTTCAGGATGGTGTTGAAGGTGCCGTGCACGATGCCCTGCGGGCCGATGTACATCCAGCCGCCGGCTGTCATCTGGCCGTAGGAGGATACGCCCATGGCTGCAGCTTTCGCCCAGTCCTCCGGGTTGTCGAACATGCCCACCATCAGGCCATTGGTCACGATGACCCTGGGGCTTGTCTTGTGGGATTTGAACAGGCCCATGGGATGGCCGCTCATCATCACAAGGGTGTGCTCATCTGTAAGCTCCTCTAAGTATCTCTTGATCAGCTGGTACTGCATCCAGTTCTGGCAGACCTGGCCGGTCTCCCCGTATGTAACAAGCTCGTATGGATAGAGGGCCACCTCATGGTCCAGGTTGTTGTCGATCATGACCTGGAACGCCTTTCCTTCCACACATTTTCCTTTATATTCATCAATGGGTCTTCCGTAGATCCTGTCTTTTGGCATGAAACGGTATCCGTAGATACGTCCTCTTGTCAGAAGTTCGTCTAAAAATTCCGGTGCAAGCTGTTCGTGCAGCTCTTCCGGCACATATCTGAGGGCGTTTGCTACTGCCAGCTTGATCTCCCTTTTGTTCAGGGTCAGTTCTCTCTTCGGGGCTCTTCTGACACCTTCTTTAAAGGTCGGGTATTCCGGCAGAACGGGATCCAGTTTGATTTCCATTGCTTTTCCGATTTCCGCATTGTTCATCTCTCATCTTCTCCTTTTCCTGTTTATTTCATCTAATGTTTATATAGACTTTATCATACAGTTAGTCAAGAAAGCGTCGAAGAAACGGCAGAAACTATTAAAAATTTGTGAAGTATCAACTATTTTTAGCTTAATTTCGTCCAAAGCCACGTATGAAACCGTAATTTTTCACAACAAGGCCCGTAAAATACAGAGGGAATTTTAAATATCCTCCAGCCACTCTATTTCATATGCCCCGGGTATTTCCTTCAGGCAGCGCTTCGCCATGTCTTTATACACATCCACCGGTTCTGTGAGTATCTCCCGAAACTCTTCCGGAAAGCGCACCAGCAGCTCCGCCTCTGTCAATGCCAGAAGTCCTATGGCATAGGGGGATGCAAACTGCCGTGCACTTTTCCGGGCATCCTCCAGATACCTTACAGCTCCCTCTTTATTTCCCTTTTCCGCCTCCAAAACTGCCAGATATCCCTTGGTTATGGAACGGCCGATCAGCGTAAAGGACTCCTCATACACACGGTCTGCCCGGTAAAGTGCCTCCGTACTCTGCCTTGTCTTCCCCATGGCCAGGTAAGAACGCGCAATATTGGAATAAAACGTGGCATTACAGGGACAGTGATTGCTGTCACAGGTAGCCACTGCCTCTTTGTAATACGCATTGGCCTCCAGAAAATGCTTCTGCTTTCGCAGGATCTCTCCCATGTAATTATAACACGCGGCAATATTCAGGGCATAAATCCTGGATTTCAGCGGTGCATTCATGAAAAATCCCAAAGACTTTTTCAGAAACTCCATGCTCTCCCAAAATCTGCCCTTCATGGACAGGTACAGCCCATAGAGCCGGCAGGTTATGGCATAATCCTCCTGCAATCCGTTTTTCTCCGCCAGGATCAGACTTTCCTTCAGATACTCCTCTGTGGGCTCCATATCCCACAGATTGATCTGCTGGTATATGAGAAAACGCAGGCATCTGATTTTCTCTCTGGGGTCATCTCCTGCAAGAACATTGGTCTTCAATGCCTTTTCAATACATTCAGCCCCTTCCCTGTAATATCCCTGGGGGATACAATACTGGGCTGTGGCCTGCATAAGACTTACATGCAGTTTCAGATAGGACTCTTTCTCCGGGTTTCTCCGGCACAGCTCCAAAAGCTCTTCCTCCAGCTGTCTGCAGTAATCTAATACGGAATCCATCTGCATTTCCTTTTTCCCGGAAACGGGAAAGAGCGGGTAAAGCTCATAGTACCTGTAAGAGTATTCCGTCAGCGCCCGAATCCTGTACACCAACGCTTTCTCTCTGTCGCCACAGAGGTTATAGTGAAAAATCAGCCTCTCATATCTGTTTGCCTCATAAAGCGGCAGTCCCTCAATATATTCCGCCAGTTTTCTGTGAAATACCCGGCGTTTTGAGGGGGACATTTTGGTATGTATAAATTTCTGTATACTGTCATGGCAGAAAAAGAAACGCACCGTCTCCCCCTCCTGCTGCTCCCTGATAAATCCCTGCTCCTTCAGTTCCTCCACAGCATCCAGAATCCCCATCTCGTCGCATTTTAGGATCTGCATACAGGCATCCATATCCGCCCATGCCTGGCAGGAGGATATAAGCTCCAGCACTTGCTTTGTCTTTTTGGGCAGTGCGGCCATTTTCTGCTCCCAAACCTGATTCAGGGGAGTAATATCTCCGGCCTCCAGCCTTCCATCTCCGCAGCAGTCCAGCAGTGTCCTCAGATAAAGGGCATTTCCCGATGTCTCACCGTAAACCGTGTCCAAAAGTTCTTCGCTGACCCGCTCCTCCCCCAGTCTTTCCGCCAGAATCTTTCTTACCGCTTCTCTGGTGAAGGGAAACAGAGTGATCTCCTGCAGACAGCTCTCTTTCAGAAGCGGTTTGAGGGCTGTCCTTAAAGTCTGCGTGAAAATACAGGGACTGGTGGCAAGCACCATAATGTTAGGGTTCTTTGCCCGAATTAACAGAGAGAAAAATTCCAGGCTTGTCTCATCCATATACTGGATGTTGTCAAAAAACAGTACCACCAGCGCCTGCTCCCCGATCTCTTCAAAAAGCTTTAAGAGCAGGTTTCTGGTGGCCCGGTAACTGTAGGATATGGTGGTATCCCCCATGACCGGCTCCTTCATTTGTTTGGTATTAAAAAGTGGAAACAGGTGCTCTGCCGCCTGCAGGTATTTATGATCCAGGGCAAAATCATGCTTTTTCAGAAGAGAATTCACCTGCATCATTATGGTATTCCAGGGCTGCAGTACAATATTCTGTTCGTTTTCCAGACAGGCAGCCCTTAAGACAATTGTATTTTCCCCTGTGATCTCTTCCAGGAAACGTTCCGCCAGATAGGTTTTGCCCACACCGCTTTTGCCTGAAAGGAGCACGGATGTAGGGACACCGGACAAGAACTGCCGGTAAGAAGCCTGGAGAAGCTGCAGTTCCCGCTCCCTTCCCGTACAGACTTCCCCTGATTGTTCCACCTCCTTCTCCCCCTCCTCAGACCAGACATGGAGAAGATTGCGGTAAAGCTCCCGTATTTCCCTGCGGGGTGCTACCCGAAGCTCTGTATTCAGCAAATTCACAAGCTGCTGGTACAGACGGATCCCTTTATAGTAAAGATGCGCACTTTCATAGATCTCCATCATGCGCAGATACACCCGCTCATCTAAAGGGTCCTCCTGTACATAACGCTCAAACAACGTCTCCCCCTCAGCCACGGACAGACCGGCTGCGCTCTGCATTTTGTCATAAATAGCACGCAAAAATGCTTCTTTTGCCAGTCCCCTCTTCATGGTCAGCCACTCTTCATAAGGGTAAGCGTTTTTTATATAAAATCCTCCCAGAAGCTCCACCTGATAGAGTTTTGGTTCTCTCTCTTCCATAAATGCATCATAATCCACAAGAAAAGTAAGCTCCGGATTCAGCTCCAATGTCTGTCTTGTGGGTGAAGATACAAGATCTGTATGAAATATTTTGCGGATGGTGTACAGGGCATGGCGCAGATTCTTCTTAGCAGTTGCCTCATCGCAGGAATCCCACAAAAGCGCTGCGATCTGATCCCTTGTGGCTTTTTTCTCGATGGCCATATAGTACAGAAGTGCTTCTGCCTTCTTATAAGGCAGGATGATCTGTTCCTCATCCAGCAAAATCTGCGGTGTCTGTAACACATATATCTGAACTGTTGACACAATTTTTCTCCTTTCCGAAAAAGCGGTTACTGTCCACAGCCCTGCAAAACACAGTTCTGTAAACAGTAACACGCTTCGCGATACACAGATACGGAGCATTCTGCTCCATATCGCGCTGGCTGCCTCGGTATAATGGCCCTAAATCGTAACAAAAAACGGCCTTCTCTGCACTCCATTCTATACAAAATCCCACATAAAGTAAAGAAAAAAGGCTGCTGCTTTGGAAATTTACCAAAGCGGCGGCCTTGCTGCCAGAAAATTTTATTCTGCTGTCTTAATTTTACAGATACCCAGTTTTGCGGCGGTATCGCCTGTACTCTGCACGGCAAGCGCTTCCTCCCAGTTTTCACACAGAAGCAGTTCGCCCTCTTTCACCGTATGTTCCGAAACGCGGATGCATCCTTCTCCCACATAAACAGCCAGAAGATTAAAGACGCCCTCCGGATTTATCACGCAGGATTCCCCGGCCTCCAGTATAGCTGCCTCCATCCTGCCCTCCGCACCGTTTTTCAGCATCAGGTTAAAGTCTGTCACTTTCCCGTAGCTGACTGTGGGCACGCCTCCGTCAAAGCAATCAACCTCATATGGCTCCAGCTCCGCTTTGGTGTTGACACCGTGAATCATATCCAGATGCCCTTTCAGGGTCATCAGATAGCGTTTTACTCCGGGCAGGCTTGTGAAACTGGATTTCTGAAGTTCCACTGTGGCACTGCTGATGCGTGCCTGAAAGCTGCCTTCCCTGTAATCCCCATCCTCCGGATAGATAAAGAGCTGTGTTGTGGTTCCTCCTGACCAGACAGAAGTCTGATACTGCTCAGCGTTTCTTACAGTGATACTGGCACTCATGACGTTTTTCCCCTTTCTTCGCCCTCGGCTCAGGGTCCTTACAGAATTCCCTCTTCCGAAACAGGCTTCTTAAAAGCACCATCCAGCCCCAGGAAATGGAAAGGGCGGGAAATGTTGATAAAATAATCCCTTTAACGGGAGATATTTCCGTAAATGTAACCGGCCCGAAAAACATCACAAATACCACTACCATTATGATCACCAGCGTTATCTTCTCCTTCATGGTGTTCGGTGGTGTCAAAAATATTTTCTGGAGATCCATCTCCACTCTTTCCGGTTCTTTTTTCATACGCTCACTACTCCTATGCCTTATGCGGATACCCGAAGCAAGTTCCGGGCATCCATCCTATACAATTAACTATACTGCAAAAACTCTTTTCTGTAAAGCAGCAGTAAAAACTGAGATCAGGCTTTTTCCGATTCCTCGTAACAGGTCAAACAGGTCTGCGCTTTCACTGCGCTGACCGTAAGAATACGTGGTGGCAGTTAACATCCAGCCCATCGCGAAGCGATTTTAATGGCTGGATGCATGTAACAGTTCAGCGGTCTGAACTGTTACAGTTCCGCAATCACCTTAGGCTCCACATCTACCACATCATCCACATCCTCAATGATCTTATCAATGAAGAAGACTTTAAAGGTAGCTGCAAGCTGCAGCAGGAATATGGGCAGTACGCAGAATCCGCCCACACCGGACAAGTATTTCACACCTTCCACGCCCTGCTGTCCGCCGCCGAAGATTACCATAATGACGGAAATAATACCAATGGAAACGCCCCACACGATTTTCTGCCAGTTTGCAGGTTCCTCATCGTAGCTGGAACCCTCCGTACAAATCTGGGAGATGGTGGTGGACATGGTATCCGCCGTAGTTGAGAATGCCGCGATCATGGTGATCATAATAAGAGGAATGAGGATAAAGCTGATGGGCATCTTTTTCAGCAGCTCCCACAGACCGGACACCGCAATGCCGTTCTGTATGGCCCCGATCAAATCCGCCTTTCCGATATCCTGCCAGTTAAGTGCTGTTCCGCTCCATACAGAGAACCAGATCAGACCAAAGGTAGACGGCATGATCCAGTTTACGATCATAAACTGGCGGATGGTCCTTCCGTAAGAAATCATGGCAAAGAAGATAGCCATAAGCGGTGCATATGCGATCCAGCACGCCCAGTCAAACATGGTCCACCAGGTAACAAGTGCCTCACCGCCCACAATACCGGGGTCAAGTCCCCAGGAAAGGAAGTGGTCGCCCCAATATCCGATACCTGTATTCATCATATTCAGTATGTACACCGTCGGTCCTGCAATGAGCAGAAATGCAAGCAGCACATAGAAAATCTTGGAGGTTCCGTTTGCCAGCCACTTAATACCTTTATCAAGACCTGCCACAGACGCAATGGTAAAGGTAGCTGTTATAATGACAAACAGGGTAAACCACACAACAGGTCCCTGTTTGATGCCATAAGCCGCCTCAAGACCTGAACCGATCAGTGCAAGTCCCATACCCAGGTTACTGGAAAGTCCCAGGGCCAGAGCCACAATAGAAACCACGTCTATGACACTTCTTATCACACCGTATTTGACTCTCTGTCCAAACAGAGGAGTCAGGGAAGCTGCCACGGACAGTTCTTCCTTCTTGTTGAAATAAATGTAAGCCATTGCACATCCAACGATGGAGTACATTGCATAAGGGATAAAGGTCCAGTTATAGAACACACGTCCCATACCAAACATGGCAGCCTCCTGGGTCAGCGGCTCTATGCCGTAGCCTCCCAGTTCCCCGTAAATACTGCCGTAATAAATCATAACCTCATTGGCACCGTACACGATACATCCTGTAGCGATACCGCCTGTCAGCGTCATGGCGAACCATGAACCAAAGGAGTGCTTCGCTTTCGCATTTCGCCCTCCGAATCTGACCTTGCCCAGTTTGGAAAATGTAAGGATCATAACCACAACCAGACAGAAAATAGCTACCAACTGATACAGCCATCCAAAACTTTTCAGGGACCATCCAAAAATAGCCGAGCAGACCTTGGTCAGCCAGTCATTTTTCAGGATTCCCAGAAGTGCGCCGCCGCCGATGATGGCGAATGCCGGTATAAATACACTCCACCGGACAGCTTTTTGTTGCTTCTTTTCTCCACTCATAGAATACCTCCTGGTAATATAATTTTTCCCGCAGCCGCCCTGTATCGAACAGGGCAGCCGCCTATGTAATGCGGACGGTTTCCCGCCGCTTTACTGCACTTTACACAAATCTACCATTCTGCAGCGTTCCGGCCTCCATAGCCGCTTTTTTCCGTACGTTACAGACTCTTCAGGAAGTCGTACGTCTTCTGGATATCCACTGACATGTTCCTGTCATTGTCCAGATACGGAACCTCTTTACGGTATGATTCAAACAGAGGCCTTGTCCCCTCTCCAAGCTGTGGTATTTCTCTTAAATCCACGGCCTGTGCTGCATGCATCAGCTCAATGGCAGCCATATAATACAGGTTATCTATGATTTTCCGCATATTTGCTGCAGCCATGGTTGCATTGCTGGCTGTATCCTCAATATGGCCTGCCATACTAAGGAAGTCAAGGGAACACGGATTTGCATACATACGGTTCTCTGTATCCAGATATGACACCGTCTTCTGTATGGTTCCGTATGCTATGACAGCCCCCTCAGCAGGTGTCAGGAAACGGTTCAGCTTTGTAAATCCCGGGTCGCCGATCCTGAGGATCTGCTGGGATATCATTTTTGACATATGAGCCAGTCCCGTGCTTGCCATCTCCACTGCCAGAACCCAGGTCAGCGGCTCAAAATTAGGGCTTCCGCACATCCTGTCCTCCTCCGGAAGCAGACAGGGATTGTCATCCGTGGCATTTAACTCCACTTTAAGCTGCTGCTTCAGATAGGCCAGGGCATCCATCACAGAACCCGTTATGGCGCTCTGACACCGGAAACTCAGCGGATCCTGAAGGGCTCTTCCCTCCCAGGGTTTCTCAAGATAGCTGCCTTTTAAAAGCTCTCTGCACTTTCTGGCTGACTCCATCTGGCCCTGATAACCGCGTTCCCGGTTTACACTTTCGTCCATAGGGTCAAGCACGCCGTTCAGCCCTTCAAGCGCCAGGCAGAATACCTTTCTGTAACGCTCAATGAACTGTTCCGCCTCAATGACTCCCATGGCTGCGAAAGCGGCTCCCTGGGCATTGGAGGAGACAATGCCCAAGCCGTCCTTTGGTCCCAGCTTCAGAGGTTTCAGGCCCGAAAGTTCCAGCGCTTTTGCACTTTCCATACGCTGACTTTGATAATAGGCCTCGCCTTCCCCGATAGCGGTGAGGCCAATGGCCGGGAGGGTTGCTATATCCGCTTCCCCCACGCTACCCCGGCTCTTTATGACCGGATGCACACCCCTGTTTAAAAATTCAACATAATACTCCACTATCTCAGGAGCCACCCCTGTATGTCCGCAGAGAAACCCATTTAACCGCACAGCCATAATGGTTCTGGTCTCCGGGATACTGCACTCCGGCCCCACACCGATCATGTGGCTTCTCAGCAGATTTTTATTGTACGCGTCATACCGGTCAGCATACACCACTTTATCTTTGTTCCAGCCCACGCCTGTGTTCAGACCATAGACTGCAATACCGCGTCTGTCCAGCTCAAAAATCAGCTCTCTGGCTTTCTGCACTTTTGCCATAGCCTCAGCATCCACTTCCACTTTTGCATTTTCAAACGCGATTTCTTTTATCTGGGAAATCGTCAGCTCACTTCCCGTCAGCCGAATTACCTTCTCCTGCATGTTAATTGCCCTCCTTACGTTTCTCTTCCAGATATGCCACTACCTTCTCCGGTGTGATGGGGTAGCTTGCAAAACAGCTTCCCAGCGCATAGTTGATGGCATTTGCCACTGCGGGCGCAGGTGCCACCGCTGCGATCTCCCCCAGGCTTTTCCCTCCGTAGGGACCATCCGGTTCCCCGTCCTCCACAAAGATGGAACGCACCTTTGGCATATCCGGTGCATTGATGATGTGATACTTGGAGAAGTTTTTGGTCTTTACCCTTCCCTTAGCATCATAGGAAATCTCTTCAAACAATGCCTGCCCAAGGCTCATCTGGGCACCGCCTTCTACCTGGCCTTCAGAGAGTGTCCGGTTCATGACCTGGCCCACATCGTGAACACAGAGCAGGTCCAGCACTTCAGTTTGTCCCGTGTATTTATCCACTTTCACCTCAGCAAAGGCACAGCAGTAGGAACCCGGATTGGACGGCGGCACGTATTCCAGCTCTGTGTGCATGTAGCGGCAGCACTGCCTCTCATAATCAAGAGCTATCTGCTTATAGGACTTTTCCTCCTCCTCACAGTAGAGGATACCATCATGGGCCTTTATGTTATCCTTCTTCCAGTGATACATCTGTACACATGCATTTTTCAGTTTGTCCAGAAGCTGTTCCCCAGCCTTCTGCACCGCACGCCCGCATACATAAGTCACCCGGCTCGCCTGTGTTCCGGCTGCGTCATAAGGAGTGACAAACGTATCTGCCTCATGCACTTTGATGCGGTACACATCCATGTGAAGCGCCTCTGCTGCGATCTGCTGCATGGTCATGACCGTTCCGCAGCCCTGGTCGTGAATTCCTATTTGTACTTCCACAGCTCCATCCGGATGAAGGGACATGATCACATTTGTAAATTCCGGATATGCTCCTTTATAGCCGTTTCCATGGGCACCGCAGGCCATCCCTACTCCGTAAGCATAGCGTTTTGTATCCTTCTCGTGAATATGTTCTCTCTTTTCCTTCCAGGAAAATGCCTCCCTGCCTTTTCTGATACATTCCTCTATTCTCACATTTCCCAGATTCGTCCCCCCTGTAGGGTCATCATCCATGGGATGCGCAAAATTTTTCAGGCGGAATTCACAGGGATCCATGCCAATGGCATTGGCTGTCTGGTCCAGATTCACCTCTGTGACGGCGTGGGCCTGGGGAGAACCGTATCCCCGGCAGGCACCGCCGGAAATGGTATTGGTATAGTAAGTCCGCACATGACAAGTCTGATTCTCGATCCGGTACATACGGAACAGCTTTTTACAGTATGCCATAGCGATGGCTGACGCGTTGGTGTAATAGGCGCCGCCGTCAATATCTGTATCAATTCTGCGGCCCCTGATGATACCGTCTCTGGTAACTGCAGTTTTTACACAGGTTTCGGACGCGTTTCTGCTTCTGGTTCCCATGACTGCGTCCTGTCTGTCCATATACAGCATGACCGGACGTCTCAGAATCCATGTGGCAAATGCGCAGGCCGGCTCCACCACAGTCTGGCCTTTTCCTCCGAAGGAACCGCCCATCACAGCCTTGATGACCCGCACCCTGGAATAAGGGATTCCCAGCAGATGGCTGATGTGGTATCTGACCTGATATACGGTCTGACAGGGTGTCCAGAGTACCAGATTCCCGCTTTCGTCGATTTCACTCAGTGCAATATGGGGTTCAATGGCGCTATGATGGATTTTCTGGGTACTGCCCTCTGTGCGGATAACCACCAGTTCCTCCGACTCTTTCCCGTCCCCGGTAAGCGCCCCGTAATCCCCGCAGCTCACTTCTTTTTCAAAAGCCAGCATACCGTCTGTTTCTCTGGCAGCAGCAAGACCTATGATGGGAGCTGCTTCGTCATAATCAATCTCCACAAGGCTGACCGCCTCATCCACGGCCTCCTTGGATTCCCCAACTACAAGCGCCAGATGGTCTCCCACATACCGGGCCTTCCCGCTTAAAATATACTGGTCCATAGGGGCATCCAGACAGGCTGACCAGTTATGAGGGTTATAGGTTATTTTCGGGACATTGGCGTGGGTAAAAACCGCCCGGATACCGGGCACCTGCTTTGCCTTTTCCGTATGAACCGTAATATCAGCATTTGCCTTCTCACTCAGAACCAGCCTGGCATAAAGCATGCCGGCGATCTGCCTGTCACAGGTATACTGCGTCTTTCCTCTGGCCTTGTCGTACACATCCTCCCGGATGTAGCTCTTTCCTACATATTTTAAATCACGTTTCTTTTCTTCCCTCATCTGCCCGCCTCCTCTTCTGCCCTGCGAAGGTCATCCAGAATCTGGTCAATGACCCCGAAAGCGGCTGATTTTTTATAGTGCTTTGAGGGCCTGCCGGGGATGTTTTCCTCAATCTGCGCATACACGGCGTCCCGCACTTTTTCCTCATCACAGCCGGAAAGCATGCTGCCTTCCAGGCACTCCTCTATCAGACGGGCACGGCTTGCTTTTGCGCCGACTGCCCCCAGGTATACTACAGGATGTATCATACACCCTTCTTTGATCTCTGTGCAGATACAGCCATTGATCTTTGATATAGTAACTGCTTTTCTGGCACCCACTTTTGCAAAACCTGACAGAGCCTTTTGTTTCCTGACCACAAACTTCAGGATAACTTCTCTCTCTCCAAGGCTGGTCTTCTCCAGGCCTTCCACAAAATCATCTGTCAGACGCCTTGTCACTGTCCCGCTCTCATCCAGGATCTCCGCTTCTGCGCCATAAGCCAGGAGCACCGGTGTGGTGTCTGAACTCTGGGACGCGTTGGCTATATTCCCCCCCAGGGTTGCCCGGTTCCGGATCTGAGTGGAACCTACCATGGAAGCGGCTTTTGCAAGAGCCGGTATCCATGTTCTGATAACAGGACTTTGCTCCAGCTCTGTCATGGTGACGCCTGCGCCGATGATAACCATATCCTCTGTCTCTGTAATCTGGGACAATTCCGGCAGATGCGTCAGGTCAATCAAAGAATAATGAAAAATTTTCTCTTTTCTCAAATGGATGACAAGATCTGTCCCCCCTGCGCAGAGATAAGTGTTTTCGTCTTTTTCTCTCAGGGCAGCAGCCAGCTCATCCAAATTATGCGGCATGTGGAAACTCACTTGATCTCCCCCTCTCCCACGGCATTGACTGCCTTCACGATTTTCTCATATCCTGTACAGCGGCACAAGTTTCCCTCAATCGCTCTCTTTATCTCCTCCACTGTGGGATGGGGATTTTCATAGAGCAGAGCCTTACAGGACAATATCATACCCGGTGTGCAGAAACCGCACTGAACAGCCCCCATCTTGATAAACGCCTCCTGCAACGCATCCAGCTCGCCGTTTTTCTCCAGTCCCTCAATGGTGGTGATCTCCCGGTCCATGACCTGTCCAGCGAAAACTGTACAGCTTGTCACAGCTTTTTTATCCAGCAGTACCGTACAGGCACCGCACTCGCCTTCGCTGCAGCCCTCTTTCACGCCTGTCAGCCCGCAGTCCTCACGCAGAAAATCGAGCAGACGTTTCGTCGGCTCTGTCTCCTTCTCCACCTGTTCTCCGTTAATCATACATCTGAGCAGCATTCTATTCATCCTCTCCTGCTTTTTTCTTTTATCGTAACTGTTCAGTACCCTCACAGTTACAGGCTCTTACGGTCAGCGCAGTGGATGCGCCGACCTACTGAATAGTTACCTTTTATCTACAACACTTCTTTGTGCGTTTTTTTGTCTGTCCTCTGTCTGATGAGACTATTGTATATCATTTCCGTTGAAAAACCGTTGAAATTCTTCTGGTTTTTTGTCTAATTTCCAAGAATCTCTTGACGTAAAACGTTTTTTCTTAAATAATGGGTAACAGACAGGAGGATTTACTTATGGAACTGACGAACAGTTACCTGGAGGAGGGATTTCCTTTCCGGGGACGGAAACGAAAGAAAATGGAAGAGTTTCTGGAAAAAAGCGGCCTGACCTATGACGCAGAGATTGTCTATTCTGTCCTTCTGTGCAGAGAGGACGGAGAGATCATAGGCTGTGGTTCCAGACATGAAAATATCTTAAAATGCATTGCAGTAGACGCCTCTTATCAGGGGGAAGGGCTTCTGCCTGGAATTGTCACACAGCTTATCAAGCAGGCTTACGGCTGTGGCATCTCCCACTTGTTTTTATTTACGAAACCGGAATATCAGGTCATATTTGGTGATATGGGCTTTTATCCCATAACCGGGACAGATTCCATGCTCCTGCTGGAGAACCGAAAGGACGGCATTTCTCTTTATCTGGAGGAAGAACTGGCCCGCTGCCCTGCTCCACAGGCCCAAGAGGCTGGGGCCATTGTCATGAACGCCAATCCCTTTACCTTTGGACACCGGTATCTGACGGAAACGGCTGCAAAGGCATGTGAATTGCTGCATGTCTTTGTGCTCTCCGCCGACGCCTCAGAATTTCCTGCTGACGTCAGGCTCCGTCTCGTTAAGGAGGGCTGTCAAGACCTTAAAAATGTGATCGTCCACGGCAGTTCCGAATATCTCATATCCCATGCCACCTTTCCCGATTACTTTCTGAAGGATAAGACCGGGGCCTCGGACAAGGCTGCAGAACTGGATCTGAAAATTTTCGGTGACTATTTCCGGAAGGCCTTTCATATTGTAAAGCGTTTTGTGGGTGAGGAGCCGTTTTCCCTGGTCACCAGGGCATATAATGAACAGATGAAGCAAACCCTTCCCGCCTATGGCATCGAAGTGGTGGAGATTCCCCGGAAGACATCCGGGAATACGGTCATCAGCGCAACCCTTGTGCGAGAAAAGTTTCTGGCAGGGGATATGGAGTCTGTGCGCTCCCTGGTGCCTGACACGACTTATTGCTATCTGGTATCAGATGCGGGAACTGCACTTAGAAAACAACTATTGGAGAGACAATCATGAACCATACAGATTTATGCACAGGTACTGCCATCACCCTGCAGCAGGTGCTGGATGCCAGAGAACAGCGGGCAGCCATACAAAATGAAATGTTGAGCGATTTAGAGGGGGACGGGGCTGCGCTTATCAGCTTCACCCTGAATATTGTAGGCCCGGTCAAAGTCTTTCCCTATACGATCCTGGCCTACGAAGCTGGCCTTGCGGCCATCCGGGAATGCCTTATGTGGCTGGAAGCACATATCACAGGCTTCCGGGAAGTCCGGGAGAACACAGGATATGAGGCTTTCTTTTCCGTAAAAAAGGAACCGGGAATTGCGCATATCTGTAAAGAATATCTCACGGAACTGGAGGAGACACATCCTGTGGGACGTCTGTTTGACATTGATGTACTTCAGTCTGACGGCATTAAGGTGTCCAGGGAATCCCTCGGTTATGCGGGGCGCACCTGTCTTCTCTGTGATAATCCGGCTTTTCTGTGCGGACGCTCCCGTACGCATACGGCACAGGAACTGGTGGAACGGGAAACTGCTCTTATCAGGGATTTTTTTGCGGAGCGTTTTTCCGTCCATGTGGGACTGCTGATGCAGAAAGCACTTTTTTATGAGGTAAACACAACTTTGAAACCGGGCCTGGTGGACCTTGTACATAATGGGGCCCACACAGATATGGACCGGTATACCTTCCGGGACAGTGCCTATGCACTTACTTCTTATTTTATCGAGACGGCCCGCCGGGGTATGGAGTTTGCGCTGGATGGGGGAAGTCAGGATGAACTGCCGGAACTGTTTGCCTCTGTCCGTCCGCTTGGCATGGCTGCAGAAACCGCTATGAGGCAGGCAACAGGAGGGGTCAATACCCATAAAGGCATGATCTTCTCAGGCGGGATTCTCTGCTGTGCCCTGGGGTATGATATGGCGTCCCGTGGGTTAGGCGGGTCCTGCCGGCTGAACGGCTGTACCAAATATGCAAAACCGGCGGAGGCATTTCAGGACTTGGAAACCACTGTCAAGCATATGCTGGTCCACCTTCTGGATGATTATAAGATGCTCTGTACATCCCGGCCGTCCAAAGATGTGAGTCACGGGGAGCGCCTGTATATGCGATATGGCATTACCGGAATCCGCGGGGAGGCCCATCTTGGTTTTCCTACACTTTTTCATATGGGATATCCTCTTTTTAAACAGGTGCTGGCCCATGGTTATACCATGAATGAAGCGGGGTGTATCGTGCTTCTGCACTACATGGCAGATACAGAAGATTCCAATCTGATCACCCGTTCCGGCTATGATACGGCAGGTAAGATACAGGCAGAACTGGCACGTTTTCTGGAATGTGCTTCTTATGAGGAACAGCTTGCCGTAATCCCAAAACTGGATGCATATTTTGTGCAGGAACGTATCAGCCCGGGGGGAAGTGCGGATATGCTGGCGCTCACTTATTTTTTGTATTTTATGGGGGTTCTGCCTTGCAGATGGGGGTGATTTTTTACTGTCCCAACAGCCCCGGTTTTCTCATCCGGTAAGTAAAAAAACGGGGACGCGGCAGGCATAGAAAGGGTATAGATATGGAATTTGTTATTAGGAAAGCTGAATATAAGGATATTCCCGGTATTATGACAGTTATGAAAGATGCTCAAAAGGCTATGGAGCATCCGGAATGGTTTTGTTCTGATTGTGAAGAATATATAAAAAAACATATTGAGACATGTGGCTTTACGATTGTGTCAGAGCCTGTTTCAGGTAGTTCTCTGGCAGGTTTTTTTCTTATAAAATTTCCGGGACTTTCGGAGGAAAATCTGGGATATTTACTGAATTATTCAGAGGAAGAACTGCAGAGAACTGTCCATATGGATATGGCGGTTGTGCATCCTTCCTGGCAGGGAAACGGCCTTCAGTCCCGTATGCTCCATAAGGCGGAGGAAATGCTTGCTGATTCCCCTGTTCTGAGGAACCGGCTTCTGGCGACTGTACATCCTGACAACCGCTATAGCCTGCATAATATGCAAAGTAACGGCTATGAGATTGTAAAGACCGCTGATCTCTACGGTGGTCTGCCAAGGTATGTGCTCCAGAAAATATTATAAGATTAATTTTAATCGGGTTTGTTATAATTTATCACTTTCTTCGCAAACTATATGCATGGAGGTGATAACTATGGAGAATGATTATCAGGTAGCTTCAATCTCAGAGGACTGTGTTTCTGAGATCAATGAACTTCAGAATAAGTTAAATAAAGAAACAGATAAGGATATTGTGCTTATCGCTTATCAGTCTAAGACAGACGATTAACATTGTTGTACCAGAAGGGGCCTGCGCCCCTTCTGGTCATGACTTTATTTCTTTTCCCATCTGGGAATCTGCTGAGATCAGACGGCTGCGCCCTTCTGTCTTCACCAAATTTTCCAGCTCCTTCAAAGCATCTTTTCCTATCCTCTTCTGGGCTTTGTTTCCATTTTCCAGCAGTTCATGAGCCAGCAGTACAGACTTTTCCTGATAGTCGAAATCTCTTTTTCCGATTTCTCTTAACGCCCACGATACTGATTTTTTTACGTGTTCTCTCTCATCATCGGAGTTCATCCGGATAAGCTCAAGGTAATGATCCAGAGTATGGTTTTTCAGACTTTTTTCATGGATAGCTGCAGTGGCCATGAGAGTGAATGCAGCCCGTTTGGTATAGGTCGCTTCAGAGTCACACCACTTTTCTATGAGTTCTTCATACCCTTTCATCTTGATGAGCAGATTCTTACACAGATGGTCGCACAAATCCCAGGAGATGACATCGTACATAAGTGTCTCTGCCTCCTGCAGCGTAAACTTCTTTTTATCAATGACCAGTACCGCAAGGAGCCTCGCCTCATGGTATCCTGTATTCCACAATTCATGAGCCAGGGAATTGTCCCTGCCTGCTTTTTTTGCAAGCTTCCTGACATCTGCCGTAGACACACCGATACTGTATGTTTCGGGAATACCGAGTTTTACTACATTGGCTTTGTATTTTTCTGAACTTAGTGCTTTTAATTCTGACAGGATTTCATTACTTGTCAAAGTATTTCCCCCTTTATATAGATATCATTTTGTAACGGTTCCGTACCCTCATAATTACATGTTTATAATCGCAGGCTGCCCACCGGAATCACTGCCGCTGGCCTCCCAGGATGTTTCTGCAGAAATTTTTCCATCCACACCACATCAAGCCACTGTCCGTTTTTATATCCGCATTTTGTAAAATGTCCTACAGTCCGGTAACCCATTTTTTCATGGAATGCGATACTTTCCGGATTTGGATATGTAATGCAGGCATTGGCATTGGTTATGTTCTGTTTCCTGAGAATATCTTCCAGCGCTGTGTAGAGCCGGCGGCCTACGCCTTTTCCTCTGACATTTTCCTTCAGATAAACAGTCGTCTCCACCGCCCAGTCATAGGCCGGCCTTCTCTTAAAAGGGGATGCATATGCATAGCCAATTATTTCACCATCCTGTTCTGCGGCAAGGTATGGATATTTGTTCAAAGTTTCTGTCATTCTTCCTGCAAATTCTTTCGCAGAAGGCACCTGGTATTCAAACGTGATACAGGTATTTTTTACATATGGTGTATAGATTTCCAGTAAAATCTCAGCGTCCTCCGGCTCTGCCATTCTTATGCGTATGCCATTTTTCGTTTCTTTCACAGGCTTTCTCTCCCTTTTATAATCAAATGTGGTGTGTGATCTTTTAAATAGTCTGCCAGCTCTTAGTTTGGAAATCGCTGTCGGACACGTGTTTCAAATAATCTCTGCGTCAGCCGCCTGGGCCTTCCTCAATATTTTCATTTTCAGTACCATGGGACATCATACTCTTCAATCTTCCCCTCTTCCGCATTCACAGAGTAACCAGCCGCAGTATCTGATTTTTCATTATACTTTTTATACATGATAAATAGTAAAGATTCCCCATCATCTGACACTCTGTCGTATACCACAGTCACCTCATACGGAATATCATTTTTATTTACATAAGCAGCCGTATCCCCGCCCAAAATGGCGTAAAAATTCCCCTTCGCATTATATGTTTTTTCTGATGTTGTGAATTGTTTTGAAAGCTTATTCTCATACAAACAGTCGTAAGCCTCCTCCACACGGCTGGCATAGTTTTTGTTTTCTTCCTCCGTATCCTGAGTTATCTGGTCCATCCTATCACTTTCCTCCAGGGAGTAGAGCAACGCATTGTAAGTCTCCTCCAGGGTCTCTTCTACAATCTCAGCATCTGTAAAGTAATCTCCTCCCCTTTCCTCATCCGTAGATTTTTTCTTGCCGCTGAAGTTCAGACTGCATACACTTTTGCTCCCTTTTATCTCTATTTGTACCTGCAGAGTACCGGGAAATTTTTCAAAAATGGGATCTTCTATGGCATCGGAAATCATTTTTGCCGCCTCTTTTGAAACCTGTTTAAGTTCCGCTTCATTCTTCATAATGAGATGGTTTTCACTCCACTCTGTGCGAAATCCCTCTGCCTCATATGTCTCTTTAAAATAATATGTTTCAATGTTTTCTATAAAATCATCTGCGACTTCACTGCCCGAAACAGTAGGATATCTGAGAATATGAACTGCTGCCATAGGATATTTTTCCGTCATATATGCCCCGGATCTCTTCTCAAACTGCATGTTGTATTTCTCCTCCAGCAGCTTGATATCCCTCTCCTCGTCCCACTCAAATTGTTTCCTTCCAAAAAAAGATATCTTGTCCCAGTATGTATAATTTGTCGAATCTCCGCCTGACTGTTCTGTCACACAGAGCATACGGGAACCAATATCATGCTCCTCGGGAGACTTGAGCAGAAAGTAAACAAATCCCACTAAAAATACGATCACTGCCAAAACAGCATAGATAACTGTCAATACCGCAGCCACCACTTTATACTTTATCCTGGTCAGATAATATCCGATCAGGAGGGCGGGGAAGAGAAAGGCCAAAGCCCATAAAAGAGCCTGCACCCACATTCTGAATTCAACCCCAATTCCCCGCAGAATAAATTTAGCAAGGCCGAATCCCATTAAACTTCCCAAATAAATGATCCAGGGAAGCGCATATTTTGTCTTACGTTCCATGTTTTCTCCTTGTTTCCATCCACGCTCGGTAATTTCACAGAGTACGACCACATTTGCAGCCGCTCACGACCCAAAAAATACCGCTTCCAACGTCCCATACTTTATGCCGTTTTGGATTCTGACGGCATATTCATGGCATAAGCTGTAAAAATATGGAACCCACTCCTGTCTGCCTGATTTTTCAGCCAGGATCCGTAATAGTGTTTTCAGTTTTCCCTCTGTTTTTTGCAGGTTATCACCTGAAAAATACTGTTCTGCCGCCTCAATATCCTGATCAGAAAGTGAAAGCTCCATAAGCCGCCTGTCAGCGATCATACAACCAAATGCCGTGACAAGCACCATCTCACTTAGGTTTCCCATATATGAGGTGCCTGTTCTGCCCTGCACCTGCTTCAAAAGGCGTCTCACAGCCTGTTCCGGAAAACATTCCAAAAGTCCTCTCTCCACTACTATATCACATAAATATTGATAAATGATATCAATTCCGCACATTTCCCCACGAAAATTCACAGTTGGATAGTCCAGTGTCAGCAAATGGTCCTGTGGTCTGAATCTGGCATCATAGGCAATAAAGAACGCGGGCATTCCTTCCAGCAGGGTTCCCCTGTAATTGCTGCAGCCGTAATCGCAGAAATCTCCAGTCAGATCATGAAAGATTTCTTTTGCCTTATGGACTTTCTCCACCACCCTGTCATAACCGATCTTATATGCATCCTCTGCCTTCACCGCATGTTCTGACAGCAATGCGCTTGCAGTGATATTTTCATATTCCTGTACGCAATATAGCACAGCCTCCATGAGCATCTGAGCGGTTTCATACGTCACAGAGCTGCTCTCTTTGGAGGTGTATTTATCTGCAAGCCATGCCGTCAAAGGCAGTAATTCTTCCAACGGGTATTCCATATATATTCCCCTTCCTGTCATATCTGTCATTTACTTCTACTCCCAAAAAAGTTCCTTCAAAACAGACTGGTAAAGCTCCGGGTCCCAGCGCTCCTCCTCGCTGAGCTCGTCATAAGCATCCGCACCGCCGGTTTGTATAAATCCCAGATTCCCTTCTCGGACAGCCCTTGAAAAACGTTCCAGGCAGGTATTTTCCAGATAATCCAAATCCCCAAAACATACGGACTCATACTGCTGTCTCATAAACGTCATCAATTCATCATCTGTCAGCCTGTCCTGAGATTCATTTTTAAAGCGGTAAAAAATGTCCTGCAGCCTTGTTAATGTGGCAAGATACGTGTCCTGGCTGATATACTGAGAATCACAGAAGCTGTAGATGATCTTATCCAGTATTCCTCTGCCAAACTCCACCCTTCCATACTTTTTCAGGCTGTTATTCCTGCTTACGATCAGTTTTTTTGCCTCCTGTTCGGAAAGCGCAAGTCCAAATTTCTCTGTCCTCTGATTGTAAGCGTCCAGCATTGTCAGCTCATCCTTCTGCCGCTTCTTAGTGAGCATCTCAAAAATCTGTTTTTCCATGGCAATTCCTCCTGTTATTCCTGAGGCCGGCTTTCCCTGTACAGGATTGCCGGGCTTATGCAGCACTGTACGGTTGTCTGCGGCTGCCCCTGGCTGATGACAGCTTTTTACGGGGCAGACAGCGTTACGCTTTACAGGCCAGCCTGTAAATGGTAACGATCATTATAACCCTGCCGGGATATCAATACAAGCCTTGAAAAAACGCTGTTTTTGTGGTAATATAATCATGGAAAAGGAAGCAGAAAATATAATCTGCTTCCTTTTTGTTCTACTACTCTATTCTTTTGCCTTCAGTGCTTCCACCATATTAATACGGGGAATTTTCCTGGACACAGCAAGACTGATGAGCCAGGACAGTGCCAGAGTTCCGGCGGCACTGAAGATCCAGGATATTCCTCTTATATATATCGGCACATCCATGGAATCTGGAATCGTGGACAGCATATACACCAGAAGTCCGTATCCTGCCGGAAGTCCCAGAAGTATGCCCACAGCAGAAAGCCACACATTTTGCTCAATCATAACATTCTGTATTTTCCCATCTCCAAACCCGAGAACCTTCATGGTGGCAAATTCACGGTACCGTTCCAAATAAGAAAGGACACCCAGATTATAGAGCATGACACCACCCAGAATCACAGCCCCTAAAACCAACAGCGCGATCATCATGATCATACCTTCCATCATGGAATCTATCCCCTTTGTCAATTCACCCTGATGAGAAATACTGCATTCTTTCTCATATCCTCCGAATCCCTTTTGCGGCTCCACTCCAATGATAGCCGCAGGTGCATCTGCGCTATGCCTTCCAATCCCAGGCATAGTATTCAATGCTTCGATTGCCCAGTTTATAGATTCTGTTTGTAAACGCACCATAATGGCAGTACCCACTATGGTGCGTTTACGTTACAGATGAATATTCTGCTTCAAAAATATCACATGTCCGGAAATATGGAAAGCATTAATCTGGTTATCGGAAATCACCTTAAATCAGCTTGACTACATATCATTCTATGAGGATTGTTTTGTCAAGGCCTTGCCGCCATTGGCGGTGCTTGCAGCCTTGATAAATCAAGGCACATAGAATATCATTTATATGCTGATTTCCATTCACCGGAATTATGATTTCCTTACACCGGATTATTCAACAGAGAATCAATACATTTCGTTCAGAACACAATAAACCTGTAGAGCTTCGAGATATTGCCATAGTTTTACTTGGACTGAGGATAGGATTGTGAGATTCCCCAGTATGACCGGGCACAGATAGATAAATATATTCAATGCCACCTTCGTTACGCCGATGGTACACAGGACATTTTTACTAATAAAGCAATCGATGAGATCTATCAGTATTCTGCCGAATCAGCGCGGGCGATCGATAAGGTATATACCCATGGCCTGATGAATGCCGCCCAGCACAACAAGAAGTTGATTGATGATCACACGGTCCGCTCAGTTATCGCTGGGGAATTACCGTAAAGGAGAGAGAATCACACTTCGGTGCGGTACCTCTTAATCGTTTATCAAACAAAACTTCAGAGCAGTTTTAGGCATGGCACGAGGGCAGTTCCTGGACTCGATAGGGAAATCCCCCATGCCAACTCCGCAATGGTGTTTAACGATATATCATTTTTTTTAATCAGATCTTGAAGCTTCTTTGTTATAACCTCACTAACTACACCCCATTCTTGTTTAAATAAATTACTGTTATCACTACCCTCCTTAAAACTGCTAAACTCTTTATACTTACTTAGTAATTCTCTCCAATACGAGATTTCTTCTATCTTTTTATACTTTTCCATCTTTAACCCCCTCATTCTGATACATGGATAAATAAAATAATACTGAAAAGTTCGTCATTACTAAACAAAAAACTTATTAAAACTAACTTAGATAAGATAATCTCCATTCATTTTTATATCTAATTCTACACCACTTTACATATGTCGGCATGTCGGCGGTATTGTACACGAAAGTAGCATAAATACCTGATATCAAATTTATTCGTTTAGAAAAAAGCGAAGTTCCTATACGCTCTCTTCACATTTTTTTAAAAAACCTCCCCCGATAAGGCAATTGTATATTCCGAAAAAGTGCCCGGCCAGTAATTGGAGCCGTTATTCGCTGGAAGGTCAAAAAACTTTAACACTTCCTCAAGCAACTTTTTAACAAACTTAAAAACCATGGTTTCGTCGATACACAGAACCACCGGCTGCTGCTTCAAGGAGTCAGAAATCAGCTTGTACCTCGTCTACTAAGAGTCTGCCTATCTTACATTCTTTTCGGCCTTAATTTACTGATTTATCTTCATAATACCAACATATATTTAATACTTTATATCCTCTCTTTTATACCAAATTGATTGTGCATTCCACATATCTTTGTATTTACCTGAACGGGATAATAGTTCTTCATGAGTTCCTGTATCAACAATCCTTCCATTATCCATTACCACAATTCGATCAGCAAGTTTTGCAGTTCCTAATCTATGCGTTATCACCACAGCACACTTTCTTTTAGTTAATTTCTTAAATTGTGTATATATCATATTTTCCTCTATTGGGTCTATTGCAGCAGTTGGTTCATCCAAAACTATAAATTTATAGTGTCGATATAGTCCACGTGCTATTGCTAAACGTTGCCATTGCCCACCTGATAAGTCTATACCCCCAAATTCTGGTGATAATACTGTATTTAAATTTATCTCGTTATATTTTGTGTTAATCCCCACATCCATTAAGGTAGATTTAATCCTTAATTCATCCATTCCTATGCCAATCTCACTAATAGACACATTTTCAGCAAGCGTCATTTTATATCGCTGGTAATCTTGAAATACACCTGATATTTCATTATATATATAACGTGGAGCTATAACCTCACTATCAAGTTCACCAATTATAGCCGTTCCCACTGACGGACGATATAGTCCCGTTAGAATTTTTACCAATGTACTTTTCCCTGAACCATTTTCACCTACAATTGCAATAAACTCCCCATCCCTAATAGTTACTGACACATTAGCTAAAGCCATTTCGTTTCTACCCGGATAAATAAATCCCACATTTTTAGCTATTATCCCTTTACTAAAATCGTGGGTGCCTGATAAGCCTGACAGTTCTGCAGAATCATATATCTTTATAAGATTTGTAACCTTGCCGATATCTTTATTAATACCACTAATATCCCATGTCATTATAGTCTGCATTATGTCAAATATTTGAGTTAATGCAGCAAATATTGCCGCAAAAGCTCCCACTGAAATTTCTCCTGATATGGTTGCTACAAATAACAAATATGTAGAAATACCCATACCAATGTATGTTACACTGTTTAATAATTGTTCTCGAACAACTATTTTTTTTTCTATTTCCCATTGTTTATTTGTTAATTTAATTAACGTATCATTAAATAATTTAAAAAAGTATACAAACGCTCCTAGGGTACGTGTCTCCTTAATATACTGCCTGTCATTTAATATTTTTTTATAGTAGTCATACTCTCTTCGTAATGGTGCGCTTTGTTCCTCTAACTTTGCAAAGCCTTTTATACGAAATACCTGAGACAAAAAAGCAGGAATAAAAGCCAACAATAAGGTCAACGGCAAAACAGGTTTTAAATTAAATAAATATGCCCCCATAGATACAATATATACACCATCAAAAAATATAAGATTCATTATAAAAAGACTAGTAACAGTCAATGGTTTAATTCCTTCTTTAGCTTTATTTAAGCTATCTAGAAAAAATGCATCTTCAAACTGTTCTGCACTAAAATTCTGTATTTTTTCAAATAATTTCTTGTTATTAATTCCAGCGGATTTATCTACAATTACATTCCAATGAAAAAACTTCATACCATTCATTATTTGCTGAACACATGTAACTACAACCAAAACAAATAACGGCATAATACAATCAGTAAAATCTCGTTTACCCTCTGCTGCAATTGCAATAACATCGAAAAGCCTTTGCATTGCTGCCACTCTAATTGTTAATCCCAAAGCTTCCAAAAAAGCTAGCAATAAAAACACTATCATATGACCCGGAACTGCTTTAAATTGCATTTTAACAGTTAAAACAATTATTTTAATAAAACTGTACTTTTCACCCTTCAACTATACCAACTCCTTTGCGCTTCAAACATTTCCGAGTACTGTCCTTTTGCAGCGATAAGTTCATTATGTGTTCCAGATTCAAGAATATGCCCATCTTCTATTACCAGTATTTTATCAGCCAATTTTGTTGAACCTAATCGATGGCTAATAAATACAGTCGTTTTCCCCTCCATAAGCCTTCTTAATTTAGTATACAACTGATTTTCAGATATTGGATCAAGCGCAGCTGTAGGTTCATCCATTATTTTAATGGGCGCACGACTAATGAGTGAACGGGCTATAGCTACTCGTTGCCACTCTCCGCCTGATAAATCTTGTCCATCTTCCTTTACCCTTCCCAGTAAAGTATTCGTACCATTTTTTAGTTTTACTACTATATCTTTTAATCCGGCATCATCTATAACTTCACATATACGTCTGTCCAATTCACTTCCGCTGATATCACCAATTACTATATTATCTTTAAGTGATACATAATACTTCGAAAAATCTTGATATATGATTGAAAATGTTGCTTTAAGAGTTCCAGCAGAATACTCCCGCAACTCTTTTCCATTTAATAAAATTTCCCCTTCATACTCTTTATATAGACCTGTCATTAACTTCGTTATTGTAGTCTTTCCTGCCCCATTTTTCCCAACAAACGCATAGTTCTTTCCACTCTCTAGTCTAAAAGAAAGATTCTTTAATATATATTTCTTATCACTCGGATATTTAAAACTAACCCCCCGAAATTCCAAGCTAGAAAATACTATAGGCTCAACATCTGGTTTGCGCAATGCGCCCTCGGATTCATCTAGTTCTAAATATTTTTTAAATTCTTTCATAAATTCGTTAGCATTAGCAATAGTTTCTAGTGACCTCGCCATATCCCATCCCATATAGTGTAAAACTCCAATAATAGCACCAATCAAGCCCATATACATACCACTTGACAAATAACCTGATATTACTGGGTTAATTAAAGTCAATGCCACCAATACAATAATAACGTTTAATCCTAATGAAGATCCCCTTGTGAGTAATAAATGTCTTGCGCTTACTTTTAATCTATATTTACGTCCTTTTTCGTACTGCTCTTGCCACTTATCACTTACATAATTTCCATAACCAAATAAAGTACGCTCTTCTATATTGCCCTTGCCAGTAATAACATCCTCAAGATACTTTACACGTCTATTATATACCTCTGATTCTTTAGTTGCTTGATAGTTTCTTCTTCCTGCACGTACAGAAAGCCACATCAAAGGCGCAGAAAAAAGAAAAATTAATATTGCTGCCCACCAAACATAAGCCATTATTATTCCTAATACTGATATAATATATATAATAATTTTTAATAATGACATAAAAGCATCATATACTTCCATCAATAGAGTAATCGTATTATCTGATACTCGAGAAATTAATTCCCAACTATCTTTGCTCTCGATATGCTTAAATTCTAACGATGAAAGCTTTTTTGTAATCATTGGACTGAATTTGCATTGAATATTCCGTTTTATACTTGACCTAGTTAATGATATAAACGTACCAACTGTATTAATAATGCCCAACAACAATAGAAGATTAATAAGAGGTTTGTAAATTAAATACTTTGAAAACCCACGTAACAAAATTTCTGTTGCCGTATTAACAAAATCTGCTGTTGCTAACGTCATACCTGCAGTTGAAGATAAAGCTTCAATAATTATCAAAATGACATATAGTATAGCTGACAAAGGTGATGCCTGGAATGTCATATTCAATGCGTAAAAACCATTATGAAGTTTTTTTAAGAAGATCATTTCTTCCCCCCTATACAATCATTAATAACTCGATTTATTTAAATAAATATGTATATACATAAACAGCTTTTGGTTATAGATATCAAGTGCGCTTTATATAAACTCAGTTTATTCTTCTAATTATTTATTTAAATCAATTAATTAATATGTTTCACTGTATATCCACAAACAACTCCATTATTAGTCAAATAACCTTGCTATATATTCTTCTTCATTTTTGCCTTTTTGTAATATGTTAATATTCTCTTCATCCACCATTAAAATATAATATGACAATGGGTATATAAAATTTGGGGCACATGAAAATGTATAACTTCCGCATGAATATGCCGCAATAAATTTATTTTTTTCATGTTCTTGTATTAAAGCATTCGTCTTAATTATTCCGGTATAAGAAGATGTCCTATCACCAACATTCACACAAATCTCTTCTGAGTCATTAATTATCAATGGGTAAATATCGTATTCTCTACTATTAAATGGAATTAATAAATTTGTGCCCATATCAGTTATCCACCACATACTATTCCCTGCAGCGAACTTCAAAAACGGCTTCTTCAGTTCCACATCCTCAGTAAAATCCATCTCCGTCCCATTCCCGCTCTCACGAAACAACCCTGTCCAATGGCCTTTCATATTTTCATTTTCTATATCAAATTCATACTGACGGAACGGTACTTTCTTTGTGATCGTAAATGTTGTGGGAAATCCGCTCTTTGTATACTCTACAAAAGTTTTGCCGTCCCCCATCTCCTCTATCCGGCTCAAATCACTGCGCCAGGCATAATTCTTATTATCCGTAACTGCCTTCCAAACCTGTTCCGCGCTGGCCGCCAGGCGGACTTTCATATTTGCTTTAGCCATATCTGCCTCCATTTTCACTTTTCTTCCAGTCTACCCTCTCCTTTCCCCCTTGTCAAATGTATAATACCCCTGAATTTTACTCCTCCACCTCAGGCTTGCTTACTTTTCCGGATGACAAAATTGAACCATAAAATAAATAAGCGCCTGCCCTCCGTATCCCGGATGGCAGACGCCTTATTATGAATACAAAATCACATCACCAGACCACATACCACATACAGCACCGTAGCAATTGCCGCCGTCACGACTGCATAAGGAAGCTGCGTCTTTACATGTGAGAACAGGTCCGTGCCCACCGACATGGAGGACAGAATGGTTGTATCTGAGATCGGAGAACAGTGATCTCCGAAAATACCGCCTGAGACAACCGCGCCAATGGCCAGCAGAATATTGGAATCCATGGCAACTGCCATTGGAATCGCTATAGGCATCATAATGGAGAAAGTACCCCAGCTTGTGCCTGTGCTGAAAGCCATAACTGCGCCCAGCAGGAAAATAATAGCAGGTCCGAAAGCACCGCTGACTCTGCCTCCGATCAGGCTTGCAAGGAAAGTGCCTGTTCCCAATGTCTTGATCACACCGCCGATGGCAAATGCCAAAACCAGCAGGATAACAAGGGTAAGCATATTGCTGACACCTTTCAATACAAAATCCCCAAACTGCTTTCCTGTCATGATCTTCTGTCTTGTGTAGAAGATACACATAACCAGCAGTGTAATGGTAACTGCATAGAGAATGGATGTAGTTCCGTCACCCTCTGTGATATTTCCCTTACCTGTGACAAGCAGACCGATAAAAGTTCCGCCGATCAGTACAATAAGCGGCAGCATCATATTCCACTTGTTCTCTTTTCCGGGTTCTACCAGCTCATCAAAGCCCTCGCTGTCGTTAAGCAGGGGAACAACGCCGTCGTCATACAGCTTTCCTGTAGTGCGCACACGCTCCTCCGCTTTTTTCATGGGTCCCCAGTCTTTTCCGCTTAATATATAGAACAATACCATGATAAGGGAAACAATACTGTAGAACTGGAAGGGCAGGCTCCGAATCAGAAGATTCATAGGATCCCCGGTGATCACACCCGCCGTTATCTCCGCCCCGATCAGTCCCATCAGCATAGCGCCCCAGGAGTTCAGCGGGATAATGGCATTGATCGGTGCTGATGTGGAGTCACAGATATAGGCCAGCTTTTCTCTGGAAACTTTATACTTGTCAATCAGCGGCCTTGTCACAACACCTGTGAACATGATACTTAAAAGCCCGTCGATAAAAATAATGATACCGATAATATAAGCGATCATCATAGCCATCTTTTTATTCTTAACCTTATTGCCCTGCTCTGTCAGATACGTCACAAAGCCATTGACGCCGCCTGACACACGCACCAGAATAACAAATGCACCCATCAGTGTTGTAAATAAAAATGTTTTCAGGTTTCCGGTGTCTGCGCAGACATTTAAAATCTGATTCACCATCTCATTCACAGCGGTGAGCGGATTCCATCCGCACAGGATCAGTTCTCCGGAAAAAATACCAATCAAAAGAGCAAGCGCCACCTTCCGAAACGCGATGGCAAATGCAATGGCAATGATTGGCGGAATCAAAGTCAAAAATCCGTAATCCATAGTTTTCCCTCCTCTTTCGTGTCAATACTGGGCAAACAGAGAACCAAAGCCTCCTGTATGCAGATAACAGACAGGCCCCTCTGTTTTTCCCCTTTCCAGCCAGTCCCTCATACCGACCAGAACTTTACTGTTATAAATGTTTTCAATAAAAACACCTTCAGCTCTGGCAAACGAAAAGATCTCCTTGGCACTCTCACTGGTATTTGCGCCCCAGCCCCGGCCCCGGAAACCATCCTCAATAAAACAGAGCTCTTCCACAGGTTTTCCTGCCGGGATTCCCGTTATCTCCTCCACCTCCCGAACAGTATCCGCAATGTGTTTTCGCAGGTTTTCCCTGTCATCCTCCACACTGACAATTACAATACGGAAGGGATTTCCCATAACTGCATTCCCATACACCAGCCCTGCTGCCACACCGCCGTTTCCTCCCGGTGCGAAAATGGTCATGGTGCTGATCCCCTGCTCCTTACATTGTTTCATAAGCTCCGGCACTGCTGCCGTGTACCCAAGAGCCCCTCGTCCTGTGGTTGCTCCATTTCTCACCACATAGGGATTTTTCCCATCTCTGCGGTATTTTTCAAACAGTTCCTCCACAAAGGCATTGCGGGCATCCGAATCCACATCCCCAAGAAAATAGGATTTCACCCCAAGGATCCGGTTCAGCAGCAGATTCCCCTCTTTCTTCTCCGGCTCTGTACCGTTGTGGACCAGTTCGCAGTCCAGTCCCAATTTGGCGCAGGCCGCAGCCGTCAGGGTACAGAGATTGGACTGGGCAGGCCCTGCTGCCAGAATCGTCCTGCTGCCCTCCTTTACCGCCTCTCCCAGTATGTATTCCAGACTTCTTATCTTGTTGCCTCCGGGACCGATACCTGTCATATCATCACGTTTGATATAAATTCCGGGATATCTCCACTGCTCCTCCAGCCTGTGCAGACCATGGAGCGGTGTGGGAGCCGGCATAAGCGGTACCCGTTCCGTCTTCTCTAAAAAAGTCTCCAGCAAATGCATGCTTCCTCTCCTCCTCTCTAACGTTCAGCAATTACCTCGACTTCACAGAGCACACCCTTTGGCAGTGTTTTAACCGCCGCACAGGAACGGGCCGGGTTGGTGGTGAAGTATTTTGCATAAACTTCGTTAAACGCGGCAAAATCCTTCATGTCCGCCAGAAAACAGGTGGTCTTGACCACTTTTTCAAAGCTGCTGCCTCCTGCTGCAAGCACAGCACCTACATTTTCAATAGATTGCTTTGCCTGAGCGGTGATCTCCGCCTCCATAACCTCACCGGTAGACGGGTCAATGGGAATCTGTCCTGAAGTGAACAAAAGTTCATTCGTTCTCATTCCCTGTGAATACGGGCCGATCGCGGCCGGTGCTTTTTCTGTACTGATAATTTCCATAATTTCAGTCCCCCATTTCTCTGTCGTTTTATCATATTAAAGAGTATATCACTAAACTATTTTTTAGTCAATAGATGTTTTTTCATTGTTTTACTCTTTTCACTGAAATATTTTTCAGTCTATATTGCGTTTCCTTCATAAAAAAGTTATAATAAAACGAAAGGAGGATTTTGCCATGAATTACCTTACCCTGACAGAAACAGATAAAACCATTCTGGAATCATATAAGACAGTCCTGGACGGACTTGCAGAATATTTAGGGGACGGATATGAACTGATTCTCCACAGCCTGGAGAACCTGGAGCACTCTGTCATAAAAATCATTAACGGACATTACACCGGACGTGTGGAGGGCGCTCCCATCACAGATCTGGCACTGAAAATGCTGGACAATATCCGTCAGAAAAAAGAGCCGGCCGCCCTGTGTTACTTTAATAAGAAAAACGGCAACACCCTGAAATCCGCCACCATTCCTATCCTTGGGGAAAAGAAACGGATCATCGGCCTGCTTTGCATTAATTTCCACACAGAGGTTTCTTTTGCCAGCATCCTGGCAAGCTTCACCCCTGCAAGCAGTATTGTCCCCGGTGTGACAGAGACCTTCAGCGACAATGTGGAGGACCTGATCGCCTCCGCCCTGGATGAGGCCAAAACAAAAATATACGCCAATCCTATGATCTCCACTACCAATAAAAATAAGGAGATTATCCATCTCCTGTACGAAAAAGGTATTTTCAATATGAAAGACGCTGTCATCAAAGCAGCAGAAAGCCTTGGCATTTCTAAAAATACCGTATATCTGCATCTGCGGAACCTGGAAAAAGAAAACGGCAGTTAAAGGCTTTTGACGTAAGTGTGCCGGACAGAAAACACCTCTGTCCGGCACATACTCCGTTTCAAAGAAAAGGCCGGGCCCTCTGCAAATTTCGTCTTAAACGCCGATTTTACTTTACGGCTGGTATCTCATGCCAAGTCGGGAAAGGTCTTTCGTTACAACACCGTTGATTTTTCCTGCCTCTATATCTACCAACTATGGAATGAAACACTTCTTTTGCTCCATATAGGAAATGGAAATCCCGTTTCTTATTCAATTTTTCATATGAGAAATAGGGACTTTTTATTTCACACCCTATAAAATGCGTTTTCGCCTTATGAATACAGCGTTTCCTGCCTTGTAGGATATAAGGTTTCTTGTGCCCCCCTTGTTAGTCCCACAGATATACTGTGTATGATTTTGTAAACATTCTATCGGATTTAACAACGGTGTAATTCTCTTTTCATCAATATAGCATTCCATGCACATTATGGTTTCACCTCCTTACAAATTCTATTTTTTTATCTTCTATAGTCATATAAACTGGAAGTTGTTACATTGTGGGGTATGTTCATTATACATGTTTTGTTGTTTTTACTCTTGATTGTGCAATTTCTTCAAATAGTTGTTTTTCGTTTAGGTCTTTAAAAACTCTTTTTGGAATTAACGTATATATTCGTGGTGCTTGCATTAAGTAATAAAAATCATGGCTTTCCCATAGTGCAGAGTAAATATCCCACTTCATTTCTGATTCAATGCTTTGTGTTTTAAATTTAATTGTTTCCTTAGAGAATACCAGCGTATATTCCTCATGATATTTTGCAGTTTGTTTGAATTTCAGTATAGGCATTAGAATATATAAATAGCTTCCCAATGCAGTTACAACAATTACCAATCCAAATATTAAAATACTAAATATACTAAAAGAGGTGAACAGCATATAAACTACCGACAGCAGCAAAAATACAGCGACTAAAGCAATATCATATTTATGAATAATTTTACTAGAAATTAAATATTGCCTTTCTGCTCTTATATATTCTCTTTGAGTATATTGAAATCTTAATTCTACTGTTTCCAAAGGTATACCTCCATTCGTTATATAAATAATCTTTATTACAACTTCAAATTTGAAAATCATTTCTTCTTGTAAGTTTCAGTTTTATATTTCTTCTTTCAGCAATCTTCTGAAACACCTCTACCACATACAAGCATTGTTCCTTAAATGGTAGTGAGGACAATTCGTCATTATTAATATATTCAGGAAGAATAGGTGCATTGTTTAATTCAGCCCACAAAAATGCAATCAATTTTTTCATGGTTATGTACCTCCTCAATTTCCAGTGTATTGTTTAGGCAATATGAAAATTATTTCAATATCGTCAGTTCTTTTCTGCTTTTGAAACGTTACTTATCAGTCTATGTTTTGTAAAGGGCACTGTTCGGCATTGCTTGTAGTATTTCTTAGCTTAGTAATGATATTTTTTATTTGCATGCAGGTAAACATAGGACAGATAGGCACCCTGGGCCGCAAGCTGTATCCAGCGTGATCGGGCTCCTGTAATTCTGACTGATATAGGAAAGGACGGGATACAGCTTCCCATCCCGG
The DNA here is from genome assembly GCF_001689125.2 of Blautia pseudococcoides. Lineage (NCBI taxonomy): Bacteria > Bacillati > Bacillota > Clostridia > Lachnospirales > Lachnospiraceae > Blautia > Blautia pseudococcoides. The sequence goes on from NZ_CP015405.2 coordinate 2,283,442, forward strand.
ATGACTTCTCCCAACTCATACGTTTCCCCGGAAAAAAATGGTGCAGCAAGATATGCAGCACCACCATTAAGCGTTTTTTCAGTATTTCCGGACAGCAGGTGCTTAGATATTTTCCGGACACACGCAGAAGCAGCACCATATTCTGCCCGCGGCTCTCCATATGCTTCAAATACACCTGAAAATTATCCATCCCGGCTCTCCTATTCCATATCCGTTCATCCATCTTAAAGCAGCAGATTCAGCAGTCCGATGATAAATCCGATCAATGCGCCCAGATTAATGACAGCATTGAGTTCTTTCTTCATAATAGACATGAGGATATTCTCCACTTCCAGCACGTCCATGCCGTTTACTTTTTCCTCCACTACTTTTGCGATCTGGAACTTTTCTGCCAGTTCGCCTGCCTTGTCACCTACAAATTTCACGTAGATGCTTTCCACCAGGGCGCGGATCTTCTCCTCACCCAGAGGGAGGGATTCCACAATATCGCTGATCCTGCGGCTCTCCACAGCCGCGATCTCCCCAACCACAACCGGGTGGATCTTGACATGGCCGTTCTCTCTGATATAATCCCCCACTTTTCTGCCGATCGGTTCCGCAATGGAGTTGATCAGATCATCCGTAAGGAACATGGACACCATAGAGCCCTGGAATTTCTGCTTCACTTCCCTGGCCCCCTCCTCCGCGATGATCGCACCTACATCCAGCTTGTCCAGCCCTTCTGTAATGCGGTCTGTAATAAAATCCTCCAGTTTTCCCCGCATGGTCTCATAGTCATCCTGCTCCACATAGTGCTGCAGGAAACCCTCAACCGTATCATCACTGTTCTGCACGTTCTGTATGCCTTGGCTGATCCGGCTGACAATGGTACTTTTCACACCCTCGGACAAAAGCATATCTTCCAGGTCCTTCTTAGTGATCAGATGGTCGCCCACCGCACTTCCCAGAGCCTTCGCCAGTCTACTTTTTCCTCTGGGAATAATACCCGGTGTAAAGGGCAGTGTCCAATTTCCGATCTTCACCGGATACAGGGGGCGAAAAAGCATTTTCACTGCAATATAGTTTGTACAGTAGCCAATGACCGCTCCGATGAGCGGCCCGGCCAGTAAACGTAAAAATTCCATTACTATCCCTTCTATTCATTATGTTTTATTCGTTATGTTCAATCATGATCTTCAGAATCTCTTTGTCAGTCTGTTTCATGCCTTCCTTGCCTATGTATCCCACACAACTGATGGTCTCAGGGGTGTCCTCCTGGAGGATTCCCGTGTAAGGGGCATAGACTTTGTTTTTCATTGCCAGGTTGTGGGCCATAATGGCTGCATCCAGGCTGGTAGCTATCTTGGCTGCACAGGAGATTTTCGCTCCGTCACAGATAATGCCCGGAATATTAGCCAGTGTATTTTCCACCGTCATTTTTATCTGGTCCAGAGTACCGCCCACCATATAGGTGAGAGCCGCACCGCTGGCGCAGGAAGCGGAAACCGCACCGCAGAAGGCGGACAGCTTGCCGATATAAGTTTTCTGGTAGATCGTCAGCAGATTGGAGAATACCAGGGAACGGTAAAGCGTCTCCTGGTCCACCTGCTTGATCCTGGCATACACCACCACCGGTACGGAGGAGGCAATGCCCTGGTTGCCGGAACCGGAATTGATGATGACCGGAAGGTCACATCCGCCCATTCTGGCCTCTGAACCTGCTGCTGCATAGGCTTTCATCTGGTTCAGCGTGGTATCCGGATAAGATTCCACCAGAAGTTTCCCAAGCCCCAGACCGTATTCCCCCTTCATGCCCTCATTGGCAATGGCCATATTGCAGGTGATCTGTCTTTCAATGAGATGCTGCACTTTGGAAAGATCCACCGTGTCGGCAAACTCCTTGATATTTTCCATATTCAGGATGACTTTTCTCTCATCTGTATCATCATACTCAAATTTTGCGGCACCCTTCAGCAGTTCTTCTCCGTCTTTTCGGATGCTGGTGATGTTGGTGTGTCCGTCACGGATTTCCACTATTGCGCTGTGCTCTTCTGTGTACAACTCCAAGATAATATGAAGCACACTGGGACTGTCCAGGAATTCCACCTTACAGACACCTTTTTTCAGCATCTGTTTCGCCATCTCAATATCCGCGTCTGAAACATCCTCCAGGACTTCCATCTGCTTCCCGGCATTTCCGCCGGCAATGCCCAGAAGTACCCCGGCCTCTATACCAACCAGACCTTTGGAATTAGGTATGGTCACACAGCGTACATTTTTAATGATATTGCCGCTGCATTTGGCAATGACTTTTTCAGGCATTCCGCCCAAAATCTCCCTTGCCCTGGCACCGCCGTACGCAAGCGCGATGGGCTCTGTGCACCCCATGGCAGGAACCAGTTCAGATTCCAGGATTTTTATATAATCTTCTATGATTTCATTTGTCATCATTTTTTACCCTCTCCCAAATAATTTTCCGCGCCAGTTCCCCCACATGCGGATCAAAAAGTATTCATACGCCTTGTCAAACAGAAACAGGGCGATCTGACCGCCCAACAGGAAGAACAGCATCACTTTTCCTGATATCTCACCTGCAAAAAGCAGTTTGGGAAACAGAAAAAGTGCAGGCAGATACATCAGATTAAAAATCACAAATTTCCCTGCCCCAAAGACCAGCTTCGGATTTTTTATGTTCTGGTGTCTTCCGAGGAAACGATACAGGCCCTCCACAAAAAGCACATAAGCTCCCATCATGGCAAAAGTGATACAGTACAGCTTCTGAGGTGCCAGAAGAAAACCCAAAAGCAGAGTTCCTGCAAAAAAAACAATTCCAGTCTTAAGCTCATATTCCCGGACAATGATCCCTACACAGAAGGCTGCCGCTGCCAGAAAGAATAGAGTGTTAAAGTCCAGAACACCGCTGAGTATGATCATGACTACTGATAGTGCCATCAGAAGGCCGGACACGGCCATTTTCTTTCCATTTACAAGCATGGACAAAGATCTCCTCCCATACACTCACACAAACTGTCAGCACACCATAGATCGCAGCAGAAGTTACCTGTACCACAGGAGGAGCCGCCGTTGTTTGCGTAAGGGCTGCCGCCGCCCTGGTAGCGCTGGCTGTTCCACTGCAGGCGGTTCACCAGATTGGAATACTCCGGATTGCCCGGCTCCATACTGGATGCCTGTCTTGCCATATTCAGGGCATTCACGTTATTCCCCATTCCCATGTTGGCTACTGCGCTCAAATAATACCACTGGGCACTTCTGTTCTGTATGCGGGAAAGCACATTGAGGGCCTGCTGGTACTGGCGGGCATTCAGGTAGTTGGCTGCTGCCTGAAGCTGCACGCCGTCCTCCTGTGACGCATAGTTCTGCTGGCTGTATCCTCCGGAGCTGTAACTGCTTCCTGAACCGCTGCCGTAACCGCTCTGGTAGCCTCCGTCCCTCTCACGCATGATCTGGTCATACGCTTCCTGTACTTCCTTGAACTTCTCCTCTGCCAGCCCTGCCAGCGGATTGTCTACATAGGAATCGGGATGGTATTTTCTGCTCAAATCCCGGTATGCTCTCTTAATTTCGTCATTGCTGGCATTTTGTGAAACGCCCAGCACTTCATAAGGATTGTTAATCATGGTTCTCTTTTATCTCCTGTCTTTCTTTTTTTAATTTATTATATTTTGACCAGACACCGGAATAGATAATATTCCGAAGCAGCTCCGCCTCCTTAACACAGGGAAGCATCTCAAAGGCACCGCTGGCCTCAGCCATCATCATGAGAAGGATATCATATACTTCTTTCTCATATCCTTCTTTATCCTCCTGATAGGATTCATGAAGGTATTTCAGAGGGTTATAACTGCCCTTCTCCATATCCTTTTCCAGGTCATCGTAGGCATCCATAATATAAATGAATTTTCCCAGATAAAAACCGAATTTCCTTAAATAGTCTTCCCAGACATCCTCCCGGATAACAAATATTTCTGCCATCAGTTCCCCGAAACAGCCGGACACCAAGTCCAAATCCGTCTCCTGCCTCTTTTCGAGATTGGAAAGTTTTTTGAGCTGCACCCTGATCGCCTTACTCTGCCTTGGGTATTCCTGACAGACTTTCCTGGCTTTTTTCTTAAACAGATGGATACCTGCCAGTCCCTTCATACTCTTTTCATCCTGCCAGTCATCGGCAAAATGGTAAAAGGAGAGCAGGATATTCATCCTGGCACCGTACTGCGTGATCTCATTTAGGAGCATGGGAATCTTCTTCACCGGATGCACCGGACACCGGGAACTGATCTCCCTGGTCTCGCTCTCATAAAGAGAAGTGAGAAGCACCACCAGAAATGTCATATCATAGGTAAGCGTCATTCTGCCCTGAAATCCATATTCTTCTTTCAGGGTTTTGCAAAGTCCGCAGTAATATGCCTTATACTGATAAAATTCTTTGACTTTCAGCTCCGGTTTATCCACCGTCACATATCCAAACATATGATTTAGCTGCCTTTCTCCTGCCTGCTGCTGCAGGTTCTTACTTCTTGACATAGTCTATGTTATTATACTATAAGTTTCAGCAAAATACCATCCCCACATTGACGTAACCTTAATTTTCCGATATACTGGAAAAAAACACGAAAGAAGGCATTTTTTTGCAGAATACACAGGAAGATATAATCACTCCTCCCCAGGAATTTGATGTGCGCTTCCCGGAGCGCTTTATAAAGAACACGGATTATTACAATTCTCTTATGACGATGTACCGCTGTGCCATCCGGGAGATACAGACAAAACTGGAGGTGCTGGATGACGAATTCTCCGTAAAGTACAACCGTAATCCCATCTCCTCCATCAAGACGAGGATCAAAAAGCCCATGAGTATCTACAGCAAACTCCAAAAACTGGGATACGAATTTACAGAGACTAATATCAGGGAACAATTAAACGATGTGGCCGGGATCCGCGTCATCTGTTCCTTCATAGATGACATTTACACGGTTGCCAATCTTCTTGCAGAACAGGACGACATTAAAATCCTCCGCATCAAAGATTACATCCTGAATCCCAAATCCAACGGTTACAGAAGCTACCACATGATCGTGGAGATCCCCGTCTTCTTCGCAGAGGGGAAAACTCCCATGCGGGCTGAAGTACAGATACGGACCATAGGCATGGACTTCTGGGCCAGCCTGGAGCACCAGCTCAGGTATAAAAAGGAGCTGGGCAGCAACAAAGACCATGAACTTATCAGCATGGAACTTCTGGAATGTGCCCACACTATCACAGCTGTGGACAACCAAATGCAGAATATTAAAAAGATGATTGGGGAACTGAACTGACAAGTTCCCCAATCATCTTTTTATTCATGACAATAGGAAGCCCGCAGCGCGTGCTTTCTGTCACTTTCCACCGGAAACAAATTTGTTCAGAAGTGTTTCACAGGCGTCATAATAAGATAGCATCTCTTCCTCCTTCTCCATCTTGGTTCCTTCCAGGCTGCGCATGGCAACATACAAGTCTTTGACAGACGCAGGGCTCCCCATCTCACCATAGGCAGCACAATCTTCCACTTTTGAAAAGTCCTCCAGTTTTTCCGGAAAAACACCGGTGTCCTGGAACTTTTCATAATTCTTTTCGCTGATAAAGAAAATCATACTGGTTCCTTCCTGCAAGTCTACTGTCATCTTCGTCTGTCCTGCTGCCAGCATCTGTGGATCATATCCCTGGGCATCATCCGGAGGCAGCACATAGTTCTGTATCTGCACATGAACTTCCCCGTCCCCGTTCAAGTCCTCTGCATTGGCCTCAAAATAACTCTGCAGAGCCTGGCTGTCCTCATCCGCGATCATGTAATCTGTGACAAAGGCAATGTTATAATCATAATCCACTTTGCCCAGCATGTCTTTCATAAACACGATTGCCATAAAAAGCAGAAACGCTCCGATCAGCACATGAAACTTATAATAGTACCAGAAGTTATCAACTTTTTTTCTTGTCTCATCTTTCATCTGTGGTTTCTTCATTTGTTCATTCATCCGTCCTTTTTTTGTGTTGATTTAGATTTTATCACTTCTGAATTAAGAAAGGAAGAGATTTTAAAAGACTTTATGGAGATTTTAGAATTACCGTGTATCAGTTCAGACAGCCAGACCGTTACATTACCGTTTCTCCCTGTGGACAGCAACTTAGAACTTGCTATTTTCCGGTCTTGTGATATTATGGTAAAGGATTTTGAGAAAAATGATCATTGGAGAATAAAAATTATGAAGAATCTGACGCAGGGAAACCCTGCCAAACTCATGCTTTCCTTTGCGCTTCCCGTATGTCTGGGCAATCTGTTCCAGCTTTTTTACAGTCTGGCTGACACAAGGATCGTGGGAAGCACACTTGGAGAATCCTCTCTGGCCGCTGTGGGTGCAACGACTGCCATCAGTACACTGTTCATCGGCTTTCTGCAGGGTCTTACCAACGGCTTTTCCATCATTGTCTCCCAGAGCTTCGGCGCTGATAAAAAGGAACGGCTTAAAAAAGCGGCTGCCGGAACGTTTCTGCTGGGATTTCTGACCACAGTGGTCCTGACTGCGATGGCTCTTTTGGGACTGAACGGATTTTTGTCCCTGCTGCAGGTTCCAAAACAGCTCCTGTCCGAAGCGTCCGGATACATAAGAATCATTCTTATGGGTATGCTCATCACCATGCTCTACAACGCGCTGGCCGGTATCATGCGGGCTGTGGGGGACACGGTGGCCCCGCTTTTATTTCTGGTCTGCGCTGCCCTTCTGAATGTGGGGCTTGACCTGCTGTTCATCCTGGAGTTCCATATGGGTGTCCGCGGCGCTGCCCTGGCCACTGTTCTGGCCCAGAGTGTGTCCGTGGTGCTGAGTTTTATATACATGTGGAAACGCTATCCCATTTTCCGCTTAAAGCCTGAAGATTTTAAATTGAGCCGGACCATGGTGAAAGTGCTCTTCTCCTCCGGCCTGTCCATGGCACTTATGATGTCCCTGGTATTTTTCGGCACCCTTGCCCTCCAGTGCGCCATCAATACCTTTGGCACAGAAATCATTGTGGCGCACACAGCCGCCAGGAAAATCTGCGAATTTTATTTTCTGCCAATCTCCGTCATGGGCGTGACCATGGCCACCTTCTGCGGGCAGAACTTCGGCGCCGGTGAGTTCGGACGGGTAAAAACCGGGATCCGGCAGGCACTGTTCATCACATGGGGGTGGACTTTCATCATTATCTTATTAAGCTACACTGCTGCTCCCTTCCTAGTCCATCTGGTCACGGGCAGCAACAGCCCTGTGGTTGTGGAAAACGCCTCCAGATACCTGCGCATCAACTCTCTGCTGTATTTTGTAGCCTGCGGGATCAACATCTTAAGAAATGCCCTGCAGGCTATCGGTGACCATATCACCCCTGTCATATCCAGCTTCATTGAGCTGATAGGCAAAGTATTGATCGCACTGTTTCTGACCCCTGTGCTTCAGTATATGGGAATCATTATTGCAGAGCCTGTGATCTGGTGTCTCATGATCCTGCCCCTGATTTTCAAATTCCGCCGTCTGTGCAGGGCACAAAACGAAAACCAGCGCATATAATAGTCATAAAGCGATTTAAGGAGTCACCATTTGGCATATAAAATTGTAATAGACGCCGGGCACGGCGGTTCAGATCCCGGTGCTGTCTATAAGGGCCGTCAGGAAAAAGATGACAACCTCCGCCTGGCTCTGGCCGTGGGACGGATTCTCTCCCAGAACGGGGTGGATGTGGTGTACACCCGCACCACTGATGTATATCAGACACCATTTGAGAAAGCCCGCATCGCCAACGATGCCGGTGCAGACTGGTTTTTCTCCTTCCACCGCAACTCAAGCCCCCAGGCAAACCAGTATTCCGGTGTGGAAACCCTGGTCTATGACCTGTCAGGTCCCAAGGTTGAGATGGCAGAAAATATCAACGGGGCATTAGGGGAACTGGGCTTTAATAATCTTGGTGTGAAGGCAAGACCCGGACTGGTGGTCCTTCGCCGCACAAAGATGCCAGCCGTCCTGATTGAGACGGGTTTTATCAACAACGACGCAGACAACGCCTTGTTCGATGAGAAATTCAGCGAGATTGCACAGAGTATTGCCTATGCGATCCTTGGAACTCTGGAAGAGGAAGAAGTGGAACGTCCCCCTGCCGGTGAACCTGTCCTCTACCGGGTGCAGGTAGGCATGTTCAGGGAAAAACAATATGCTGATAATCTGCTCTATGAACTGCAGGACAAAGGATTTCCTGCCTTTATCCTGAATGAGGACGGCTTTTACAAAGTACAGGTAGGCGCCTACCAATACCTGGCAAATGCCGTGAGAATGGAACAGACACTGCGCCGGGAAGGCTATAGTACCTGGATCACAACCTGATACTTTAAAGCAACCCGCTGCGGAGCGGTATGAAAAATACCGAATATAAAAAGATGTCTTCTGCGCAAAGCAGGAAGACATCTTTTCCTATCTTATAATAAAAATCATATCACCTCACATGGAGTCTGCACGTTTTTCCACATTCTTTTTAAAGTTGATCACTTCATGGTCATATTCCCCGTCCATAAACTGGGAATGGATCATAAAATCTGCTGTAGCCTTGTTGATCGCCATGGGAATATCGTATACCTGCGCGATACGCATAAGGGCCTTCACATCAGGGTCATGAGGCTGCGCTGTCAGAGGGTCTGAGAAGAACACTACAAAATCAATAACGCCCTCCACGATCTTGGCGCCAATCTGCTGGTCACCGCCCAGAGGGCCGCTGTTGTATCCCTTTACGCGCAGGCCGGCCTTGTCTGCGATCAGCCTTGCGGTAGTGCCTGTCCCGTAAAGGCTGTGGTTCTTCAGTATATCATAATTCTCTCTGCACCATTCTATCAGCTTCGGCTTTTCATTGTCATGCGCGATCAATGCAATATGTTTCTTCTTTCCTATAGTAAATGTTACAAATTCGTTGTCCATGTATCTTAACTCCTTTCAGCTGTCTGTATGATCACAGTATTTGCTGCTGCCCACTCTGTGACCGGCAGCACCATGTATCTGCTGTTTTTTTATCATATCATATTTTACTTGTCCTCACAACGGGAAACTGCTACAATAATGGCAAAGAAGGAGAAGCGTATGTACTATTTTATCATCAATCCCCGCTCCCGTTCCGGCAAGGGGCAGGAAATCTGGGACAACGTAAAAAAGCGTCTGGATGAGGAAAACCTGGAATACGAGGCCTATTTTACCCAGCGGCAGGGACACGCCGCCGAGCTGGCACATCAGATAGCAGCCCTCTCTATCCCCTGTACATTGGTTGTTGTAGGCGGAGACGGCACAGCGAATGAAGTGGTAAACGGTCTTGTAAAAACAGTGTACACCCATATCACCCTGGGCTATATTCCCACAGGCTCCGGCAATGATTTTGCCAGAGGCCTTGGGCTTACGAAAGATACTAAAAAAGCTGTGGAGCAGATCCTGGCTCCCGCATGTATTGAAAAGATGGATATTGGCATCGCACAGTCGGACAAAGAAAAGCGTTATTTTCTCATCAGTGCCGGCATTGGATTTGACGCCTCCATCTGTCATGAAGCTCTGCATTCCGGCCTCAAGGATCTTCTGAACAGATATGGCCTGGGCAAGCTTACATATGCGGCCATTGCCCTGAAACAATTGTTTCTGTACCGCCCCTGCCCTGTGGATATCAGGCTGGACAAAAAAAGGATTTCCCGTTTTCCCCGCTGCTTTTTTGTTGCGGGCATGAATCTGAAATATGAGGGGGGAGGCTGTAAATTTTGTCCGGATGCAGATCACTCTGACGGCAAAATCCACATTTGTGTAGCCGGAAAACTCTCCAAACTGAAAATCCTCACCATGCTGCCCACAGCATTTATTGGGAAACACATATGGTTTAAAGGCATACAGATAGAACAGGGGCATGTGGTGGAAATCATCAGCCGGCGTCCTCTTCCTGTACACTGTGACGGGGAATCTTTTGGATTCAGGAGTTCCCTCTCCCTGAGAACAGCGCCGGAACAGATTTCTGTCATCACCGGATAGTTGAAAGAAGGTTAACTTATGAAATCACTGCTGATAATGGCTGCCATTGTACTTCTCGGTTTTTTACTTTATTTTTACTGTATTATGCCGCGTTTTACAAGAAAATCCCAAACTCGGGCCTTTATGCACAGACTCTTTGCACATAGAGGATTATTTGATCCCAAAGAAGGCATTCCAGAGAACTCCATGCCCGCCTTTGAACGGGCAGTCCTGTGCGGATATCCCATTGAACTGGATGTTCAGGTTACAAAAGACAACAAGATCGTGGTTTTCCACGATTATACATTGGGCCGCATGTGCGGCATCGACCTGCCTCTGGAGACAAAGACTTATGAGGAACTGCAAAAGCTCTCTCTGCAGAACACCGGAGAAAAAATCCCTCTGTTTTCAGATGTACTGAAATTGGTGGATGGCCGGGTTCCTTTACTGATCGAGATAAAACTTCACTCCCGCCACACATATCCCTGTGCTCTTGTGGATAAACTATTAGAGGGGTATAAAGGCAGTTACTGTATTGAATCTTTTAATTCCCTGGCGCTTTTCTGGTACCGGCGCAACCGGCCCGGAGTGGTAAGAGGGCAGCTCTCCTCCAACCTGACAAGCCCGGTGGCTGAGGGCGGATATGTGCTGAGTTTTTTGGTAAAACACCTGCTCACCAACTGCATCGGACGACCCGACTTTATTGCCTACTGCTATAAGGACAGCCGCAACCTGAGCTTCTGCCTGGTCCGCCATCTCTACAAAACCCCTGTTTTTGCCTGGACGCTGCGCACACCGGAGGCCTATGAAAAGTGTAAAAAGCGTTTTGATTCCGTCATTTTTGACAGTTTTCTCCCACGTAAACAGGCATAACCGGACAGTTTTTTCAGAGTGTGAATTGGATGTGAAGCTTTTCTGAATTTACTGTAAATCCCATTGTTATCTTGATTTTCCTGTGCTATAATGGGCAGGATAAAGAAAGGCTTTGGCATCGAAAAGAAGGTGATTTTATGAATCTGCTGAAAAAATATAAACACACCTGGATCATCCCGGTATATGGTATTTTTTACCTTACAGCTTTCCGGTATCTGGAACAGCGCGATGTCCGGCCCCATATCATCCATATGAAGATTGATGATTATATCCCGTTCTGTGAATATTTTATCGTCCCGTATCTGCTGTGGTTCGCCTACATCGCAGTCACTGTTTTGTACTTTTCTTTTTTTAATGACAGTAAACGGGAATTTTACCAACTGATCTTTACCCTTGGAGTGGGTATGACACTGTTTCTCGTCATCTCCTACATTTACCCCAACGGGCAGGACCTGCGGCCCAAGCTTACCGGTGACAGCATCTTTATTGAACTGGTGAGACATTTATACCGGATCGACACTCCTACTAATATACTGCCCAGCATTCATGTATTCAATTCCGTGGCCTGCTGCACAGCAGTTTTCAAAAACGCAAAAGCAAGAAAGCATCCCGTACTGCTTGGCAGTACCCTGCTTCTGACCATACTTATCGTCATGGCTACTGTATTCTTAAAGCAGCATACACTCGTGGATGTGGTAGCAGCGTTTGCGCTGAATGTGTTCTGCTGCCAGATGTTCTACAAAGCACATCCGGCCCGGCAGAAACAACCCGCATTTGTAAAATGAGGCCTTATGGCCCGGCATATAAAAAGGACGTTCCGCTTAGGCGGAAGCTCATAAGGAAGTAAATGAAATTTCTGGTAGAACCGGCGTGGTGGAAATCACGCCGGTTTTTCCGTACCCGTAGGCAGTTCCGGTTTTTGAAGTGGAATCCGAATCTTGCCTACATAAGTAAAATAAATTTCAATCGTCACATGCTTTCTTCCATCGATTTTCTTCGGATTATGGATGACGATTTTTTCAATCAATTCGTTGACTGTTGCAGCGTCAAGCTCCTGTATATCGGAATACCGTTCGGCAAGTTGCAGAAAACGCTCTACATCAGAAACTTGTTCGGCTTCTTCTGTGATTTCACGTTCCAACACTTCGGAAAGCAGTCTGATTTCTTCCTGTTCGGTCTCATACTGTCCCGATAGCTTCTGGAAACGAAGGTCACTCAGTTTTCCTAAAACATTATCTTCATAAAGGCGCTGAATGATTTTGTCCAAGTCCTCCATGCGCTTCTGTGCGCCGGAGAGAGCTTTTCGTTTCTGTGTAAGTTCTTCTTTCCGGCTGGCTTCATCTTGCATCAGCATTTCCTGTGTAAAATCATCCTTAAACAATCGAACATAGGTCAGAGTTCGTTGGACACATTCCAGTACTCGCTTATACAGCGTGGTCTCCCGGATATAATGAATCTGACAGGAACCGGTATTGCTTTTGTAATTGGAACAGACGAAATGGTTTTGTGAATCATCCTTGTAGCTGTGACAAGTGCAGTAGTATAGCTTTGCCCCGCAGTCAGCACAGCGGACAAGGCCGGAGAATATACTTGTCTTGCCTGTTTTGGTCGGTCTGCGTTTATTTTCCCGAAGAACCTGTACCCGTTCCCATTGTCCGTACTCGATAATTACTGGCTGCGTCCCCTCAAATATCCGCTGGTTTTCTTTTGGATTTTGCAGTCGCTTTTTAAATTTCAGGGATTTGGCGTAGGTCTTGAAGTTGACGGTACAGCCGGTATATTCCCTCCGTTCTAAAATACCGGAAACTGATTTCTGGCTCCAGCCATATAGATTATCCGGCATTGTCCAACCTTTCTGCCTTGCATGGTAGGCGGTAACAGTCAATATCTGTTCCTTTGTCAGTATTTTTGCTATCTGCATAGGTCCTTTCCCCGCAATACACAGGTCAAAGATACGCCGCACTACCTTTGCCGCTTCTTCATCCACAATCCATTTCTTTTTGTCCTGTGGGTCTTTCACATAACCGTAGGGCGGATTGCTGGCAAGGTGTTCCCCGGCTTCTCCTCGCATTTTGACAACCGCCCGGATTTTCTTGCTGGTGTCCTTTGTGTAATAATCGTTGAAAACGTTATTGAAAACGGCAAAATCATTTTCTCCTTTAGCACTGTCTACATCATCATTGATGGCGATAAATCGGACATCGTAGTACATTTTTGGTGCAAAATTACGGGGGCATTTTGAAAAGTTCACGAAAAATTCATAATTCACCCTGGCAGAGAGGGCAACCGAAAAATCCTTCCATTATTCCGTACATATTTTAGGAGAAAGTTGCCGTCTGTCCTGAGAAAATACAAAAAAATTCACACCGTAGGTTTTGGCCTATGGTGCGAATCTATTGTAATGCAAATTTATATCCAATTCCGGTAGCGCTTTTGATATAATCAGGGTCATCCGGTCTGGTCTTTAACTTTTTCCGCAAGTTACTCACATGATTATTGATTGCTTTCCGGGAATAGTAGGTATAATCCTCATTCCAGACTAAATCCATGATAAGCTCATAAGTAAACACTCGTTTCGGATTGCTGGCAAGTAAAAACAATATATCAAACTCTTTGGCAGTCAGACTTATTTCCTGTTTGTGGACTGTTACCAGACGATGTTCCAAACAAATATATAAATCACCTTCTTGTATTTCAGTAAGAGGACTATCTTGCTGCCAGTTATATTTTGGTGGATTTATACCTGTATCAGCAGTTAATACTATATCTCCAAAAAGATATTGTGCAAGTTCTTTTCGCTGTTTTTCATCAAGCAAGAGTGCTAATTTCTCACCAATCTGCGTATCTGTTCCGGATAAATCGAATACAGCTAATTTCCCATGAAATCGCCTCACAATCATTTATTATTTCCGCTGCACGATGTTTTTTGCCGTTGCACAGCAGATTCTCAAATGTTAGGCTGCTTGATGCCGCTTAAATTACTTTACATTGTTTCCACTTGTTTTTCTTGAATCGAATCCAAAATATAATACCGCGGATTATCCAGTCGAGGCACATTGCGTAGGCAATACCTACAACGCCTAAGTTCAGCGTAATACCAAACAATACTGAAAAAACAAGCCGGACACCGACTGTTGTAAAAAGCGATATCGCCGTTGTAAATTTCACATCTCCAGTTGCTCGTAGACCTTTCCCGAAAGGATCGGCAAATGGAAACGCTACCGCATTGCATATATTATGAATCAACACAAGAACTATTACCAGATGCTTTGTTTCCTCGGCTAACGAATAGAAATGCATCAGTATCGGCGTTACGGCGAAAATCAACCCATTCCAAACGAGCGAAAACAGCAGGGTTATTTTCAAAAGTTTCCTGAAATAATAATCTGCCGCCTGCGTGTCACCAGCTCCCATACATTGTCCAATCACAGTAATAAATACAGGTCCCATCGTGACGCATACAAGAGCAGCCATTCCCCAAATACTCTGTGCAATTCCGTTTGCTGCGATCTGATATGTTCCAAATAATGCCACAACACTGCTCAAAGCCACCTTTACAAGTTGAAAAACACCGCTTTCCACGCCGTTTGGAATCGCGATCCGCAGCATCTGGTACTGTAATTTTTTCTTCCAGCTCAAAATCCATTTTACATGGTACTGAACAGGATTCTTTCCTCCAAAACACAGAATGGTAATGGCAATAGCTGAAAATGTTCTTGAAATGAACGATGGGTAAGCAACTCCCGCAACGCCTGCCTTCAGTACAAATACACCGATTAAATTGCCAGCGATATTGATTGTATTAGCAATCAACGAAATATACATGGTCGTGCTGGTCTTGCCAAAGCTGCGGTAGAGAGCCGCCCCTGCGTTGTAGATTGCCAGAGCCGGATAGGAATAGGCTGAAATACGAAGATAGGTCACACAAGCCGCCATCACATCCTGCTCCACCTGCCCAAACATCATTCTCATTAAAGGTCTGTTGATTAACAGAATCAGTACGGCAGTAACAATAGAAAACAGCACGGAGGAGGTGAATAACTGACTCGAAGCTTCACCTGCTATTTTCGGTTCGTTTCTGCCGATGTACTGACTGATTACCACTGCTCCGCCAGAGGCCAGAGCAGTAAACAAATAAATGAAAATGGTATTAAACGAGTTGACAAGGGATACCCCGGATACTGCCGCCTCTCCGACAAAACTAACGATGAAAATGTCAGCAATCCCCACCAGCATCGTAAGCAGCTGCTCCATAAACAATGGTAAAACTAAATTTTTTAAATCTCGGTTGGTAAATAACGATTCTGACTGATTCATCATTACATACTCTGTTTCAAAATATCTACGATTTCATTGTGACCGAGAACTTTATATCCCCCCTCCATTGGGAAAGAGCCTTTTGCAATGCCGTCAAGCATATCCTCGGTTACGCCTAGGTCACTGATATTCATAACAAGTCCCAGCCCCTTCATCCAGGCTTCCATGCGGTCAAGTCCTTCCGAAGCGATTTCCTCATCGGTCTTGCCGTCCGAAGCAACATCCCACACATTTATGGCAAACCTTTTAAATTTATTGAGTCCATATGGGCAGATATAACGATAATATGCCATCGAGACAGCAGACAGCGTCATGCCGTGAGCAGCATCGGTATAAGCGCCAATCGACTGACCAATCATATGCACCATCCAGTCGGTGGATTTCCCTTTGGCAATCAGTGTGTTCAATGCCCAGGTTGCTGTCCACATAATGTTGCTGCGAGCCTCATAATCATGCGGATTTTTAATGGCAATCCGGCTTGCGTGAATCAGCGATTTCATCAGTCCCTCTGAAATGTAATCAGAAGTGTTGTCATCTTCCCCGGAAAAATATTGTTCGGTGATATGATTCATAATGTCATAGAATCCTGCAATCATCTGATGCCTAGGAAATGTAAAGGTAAACGCAGGATTCAGGAGGGAGAACTTCGGAAATACATTTTCACCGAACACATGACCGATTTTCAGTTTCTGCTCATGGTTGGTGATAACAGCACCACCGTTCATCTCGGAACCTGTGCCTACCATAGTCAGTACACAACCTACAGGGATGATCCTATTATCTACATCCTCCATGCGAAGATAGTATTTTTCCCACGGATCATCCTCGCAATAAGCAGAAACGGAAACCGCTTTTGCATAATCGCAGACAGAACCGCCACCAACAGCAAGAATCAAATCAATCCCGTTTTCTTTTGCAAGTTTGCAACCCTCATACAGTTTCTGAACGGTAGGATTTGGCATAACACCGGAATCTTCAAAAACTGTTTTACCGTTTGCTTTCAAAATACTGATAATCTGTTCATAAATCCCGTTTTTCTTAATGGAGCCGCCGCCATAAGTCAGCATGATATTTTTACCGTACTTCGGCAGTTCCTCGTTTAGATAGTTAAGCGAATCCTCTCCAAAATAGAGTTTGGTCGGATTGCAATAATCAAAATTTCCTAACATGATATTCCTCCTATTTCAACTGTTCATATTCGTCATCAGATACAGACTCACACCATTCGTTGCTGTTTCCCTCGCCGGGAACTTCAACTGCAATATGGCTGAACCAGCTATCTGCTTTTGCTCCGTGCCAGTGTTTTACTTCGGGAGGAATGGTAATAATCATCCCTGGCGTAAGGCTGACAGCCTCCTTGCCTTCCTCCTGATACCAACCCTCACCGGCAATACAGATGAGAACCTGACCGCCGCCGTTTTTTGCGTGATGGATATGCCAGTTATTGCGGCATCCGGGTTCAAAAGTCACATTAGCAAAAAGAGCGGGATGTTCATCGTCGGTTTTGGCAAGAGGAGCAAGGTAACTCTGCCCAATAAAATACTGTGCATATCCGTCATTGGGCGAACCAATCGGAAATACCATTTCGGCAGCGTGTTTGGACTTAGCGCTGTCATCAGACGGTTTCTCATTCCACACCTCTTTTGCAAGCCGGAACACCGCCCACGCCTTCGGCCAGCCTGCATAGAAGGCCGCATGGGTGATGATCTCTGCAATTTCCGTTTTGGTGATGCCGTTTTTCTTTGCTTCCTGTAAGTGGAAGGTCAGTGAACTGTCGGTAAGACCTTGTGCCATGAGAGCCACCACCGTTATAAGGCTGCGGTCACGCAGAGAGAGTTTTTCATTTCTCGACCATACTTCGCCGAATAATATATCATCATTCAGTTCTGCAAATTTCGGAGCAAATTCTCCAAGTTGGTCTCTTCCAGCTGTTTGTTTTATTTTCATCATCATTCTCCTTGATAGCGTTCTACCTTCATCTTTAATTTGTATTTTTCCCGAAGTACAGCAATTTGCTTCATCATATCTGTTTTGTGGTGAAAATCAAGCGCCTCCTGATTTTTCCACTTATCAATCAACAATATCGTTTCTTCATGGTCTACCGGGAAAAAATATTCGTATCCGAGGTTTCCTTCCTCCTGTCGAATTCTATCCACAAGACCACTCTCGGTCATTTCTTTTGCAAATGCCCTTGCCGAGCCGTCTTTGCCGGTATAATAGATATTAATTACAAGCATCTCTATCCTCCTCGTCAACTAAAGACCTAATTTTTCTGCCCATGATACCAGATCCTGTTTTGATAAAGAACCATTCAATATTTTACCGGGCATCAACACCGCTCCCGGACAGCTTGGTTCAAGGGAAGCGTTTGTTTTTCCCATGCCGCTACCGCCAGATGTTGCAAACGGAATGATTTTCTTACCCGTAAAATCATAGCTTTCCAGGAAAGTGTTGATGATCTTCGGTGCAACATACCACCAGATAGGAAAGCCGACAAAGACAGTTCCATACTGTTCCATGTTCGCAAGTTTCACCTTGATTGCTGGGCGGCAATTTGAATCGTTCATTTCAATGGAACTTCTGCTGTTTTTATCTGTCCAGTTCAAATCCGCCGAAGTATATATCTGCTCCGGTTTAATTTCAAAAAGATCGGCGTCCACTGCTTCAGCAAGTTTTTCCGCTACCTTTGCGGTTACACCGCTTGCAGAAAAATAAGCTACTAAAATTTTTTTGCTCATGATAAAATCCTCCATATTTCATTTAATTTATTACGTCACCTTTGTGACGTAATAACCAACAAAAACCCAAAAGCCCATCATTGCCGCATATTCTGAAAACACAGACACAGCACTTTTTTCAAAATTGAAAAAAACGAACTGATTTTGAAAAAACATATAGGACGGAATATCTGCACCGATAAAGCAGAATAATCCATATCCCGCAATAGCAACAGTGGCTATCCTCGCAATCCACATAGATGTTTTGGGTATAGTTTTTCCTTTCATTAATCTGCGAACCTTACCTAAAATCATTCCCCAGTGAAGACCTGCGTGAAGACTCATCAGCACGAATCCCCAATAGGAAGCGACAAGGTGCATGGCTCTTGCCGTTGCTATCGGGCCACCCTGAACAAAGGAAAATACATGACGAGATAACACAATTCCGCTGAATCCAAGGCAAAGCATAGAAACAAGAGCGCCCATATTGATGAGTGTCTGCATTATTCGCAAGGGAGTATATCTACCCCTGAACAAATGCCCATACCATTTCATATTCAGAACATTATGCAGCAGAAAGAGTACAAGCATTCCGACACCGAACCACTCGTGAAGTTCCTGCCCGATGATTTGATATGTCATTAGGCAAAGCAGCAGCACCGTCATCAACAAATCAACGCATATTTTTATTTTCTGCTTTTGTTTCATAATCGGTTCGTCCTTTCCTATCATTTATCCAGTCCGAGACTGTTTACCCATTCCATAACCGTATCCTGAGAATCACTGCCGTTCAGGCGCTGGCCGTCTAGCCATTCGGCATTACTTGTCAGTTTTTCCAAATTTGACGCACTGGAACCTATACCGCTGCCACCGGAGGTGCAGAACGGTACAATTGTTTTACCGGAAAAATCGTAACTTTCCATAAAGGTGCTGACAATTCTCGGCGCATCATACCACCAAATCGGATATCCGATAAAGACCACATCATACTGCTCCATATTCTCTACGGAACCGGAAATATCAGGCCGGGCATTTGGATCGTTCATTTCAATCGTGCTGCGGCTATCGTTATCGTTCCAATCCAAATCGGCTGATGAATAAGGCTGCTCCGGCACAATCTCATAAAGCTCTGCGTTTAATCCATTTGCAATATGCTTTGCCACGCCTTCTGTCGTGCCTGTAGCAGAAAAATATGCTACCAATACTTTTAAAGATTCATCTTCGTTATCCGGTGTGTTGCTTGAATCAGTCGGTGCAGAGGATTCGTTATTCATCGCATCTGCCGAAGAACTGTTTTCAGCTGGGGGCTGTTCTGTCGATGACTGCCCGTTTTGATCCGTATTTCCAGAACAGGCCGCAAGTCCTATCACCATAAGTAACGAGAGTAAAATAGCTGTTATTTTTTTCATGATGAATACCTCCAAATTTTTATTTTATGTTTTATTCTGCCAGAGCAAAGGTAATCTGAACGCTGCCAGATAGGTCATCAAACACGGAAAGGTCGGAAGTAACCTTACCAATCGGAATGACATCCACAGAAAGATTGGGATTGTCGGTCTGTGCATAAAAGATTGCCATATTATGATGGGCTTCGCAGTAGGTAATGTTACCGTTTTCAAAGGTTTTTTGACCGCCTTCCAGATGTTGGGGATAAAAATCGATACCGCCGTAATATTCTCTGCCGCCGTATCCCACCATAGAAATCGTCAACGGAAAATATGTCTTTATTTCTTCGGCAAGCACTGTGTTATACAGTATGCCATCTAAAACAACATCTCCCACGGTGATTTTAATGGCCGTTTCACCGTTTTCAGCAGAGTTCTCAGTTTTTTTCGTTATACCAATGGAGTTCAGCCAATTTGTTACGGTATCTTGCGCCGAAGGAACATCCTTTGCCTCAATAGCAAGGCCGTCAAGTGTTTTTCCTGCTTTGCTTGCTTCTGCAATCGTTGTATAGCTTCCACCTGCACCGTAACCGTCATGGGTACAGAAAGGAATTACCGTCTTACCCGTCAAGTCATATTCGTTCAGAAAAGACAGCACTGCTTGCGGTACATCGGTTGCCCACACAGGATAGCCGATAAAAACAGTATCATACTTTGAAATATCCAAATCACTGTCTTTTAATTCCGGCAGAATATTTTGCTGCATTTCATTGTGGTTCACATCACGGTTTATACCGAATCCACAGCCCGCTTTCACCCAAACGGTCTACGCTCTGCAATTTGAATTCCATCGGCAGATTGCTTTCTAAATAATCCGCTTTCTCAAAAAGTGTTACTGTGTTTGAGTTACCGTCCGCTACAGGAGCTACAACCAAACTTAATTCGTCCATTAAGCCTTCATTCATAAATGAGCCATTCAGATATCCGCCGCCTTCTAACAGCAGTTTATTGATTCCGAATACTGATTTTAATTTCTCCGTCAGCAGCTTGCAGTCAATTTGCTTTTCACCTACAAAGATATAGGAAATTCCAAGTTTTCTAAGGTAGGCAAGGTATGCGTCTGACACCTGCTCGGTCAGTGCCTCAATGATGTGTGCAGGCGGGCGCTTTGCATATCCGTGGATATTATTTTCTTTCCATCCGAGTTTACCGGAAGGATCAACCGCAACTACATAAATGTCTGCATTTTCATTGGCGATGTAGTCTGTGTGAGGGATTTTCTCTGCCGGTTCATGAAGCTCCGGCTTTTCATAAAAGGTAAAGTTGTCATCCATTGTGACTCTGCCGCACATCCAAGCATCGGCTTCAAATTCATCATGAATACGATCGTATTCCGCATTCATATCATAGGCGGTTTTTGTGTCCATGTACTCTCCTATGATTTTTCCGTCCAATGCCACCATCATGTGGCAGATAATATGTGGTCTGTTCATTTGATTGCCCCTTTCTTTATTTCATCGATCATAAAATCGAGTTCATCCAAAGATTGCTGTTTTTCATGAATGTCATCCAACAATTTAAATCGCTGCTTTCGGAGGATTTTAATTTGTTCCTCTTTGCTGCTTGTCTTGTTCCCAATCAGGTTTAAATATGTTTTCAGCGTATCCATATTCAACCCGGATTTTAGTAAAGCATGAATCAACCCTATCCTGCGAAAATCGGATTCCGTATAGTCAGGCACTCCGCCAGTGAGCGTCCTATGCTCCAAAAGACCGTTTTCTTCGTAAAAATTAAGTTTATCCATACTGATATGAAATCTGCGACTGGCTTCATTCAGAGTCATCTATATCCTCCTTTTTATGCAAAAAAGTAAGTGCCGTCAGAGAAATACATTCTCTTAACTGCACTTACATTATAAATCTCATTTTGCTTTATATCAAATACTTAGTTTTAATGCCTTACTCATACCTAAAAGGCATTGCGCTTGTTCGATAAATTTTGTCGCTGCCGGACTGAACGGTTGACCACGCTTCCATGCCAGGACACTGGTTGCCGACAATTCCGGGGATAATGGTCTATAAATAATTTTGCTCTTATCCCAAAATGGAATTGCGCCTTCGACTACCAGAGAGTACGCTAATCCTTGACTTACCATAATAGAAGCATTGGTACTTAAATTACTGGTAAACAGCACATTAAGGTTTTCAAAATAATTTCCGAACCAGCTTGCAAGCTCGCTCTGTACCTTTAGTCGGCGGGGAAGAATTAAGGGAACATCTGATAAGTCTTTTGCGGTAACAGATTTCTTGAATGCCATCGGATCATCCGGGCGCATGACAACTACCCATTTTTCTTTTATCTGCATCCGTACAAAATCATACTTTTCTATATCAATCGGTTCCAGAAGCAGTCCAACATCAATCAGTCCTTTGTCCATCTGCTCCTTTACAATATCTGCAGTAGCCGTGAAAATATCAAAAGTAACTCTTGGATATTTATCATGAAAGACTTTAAATAGTTCAGGAAGCAGTTGTACAGAGGCAATCTCACCGCAGCCGATTGTAATTTTTCCCTCAATTTGTTCTTCCTGTTCCACAAGCTCTTTTTCTGTTTTGTCCACAAGCTGTAAAATTTCTTCGGCACGGCGGCGAAGTAAAATGCCTTCGTTTGTCAGTGTGATTTTTCGTGTACCTCGGTTAAACAGTTTTACACCCACTTCTTCTTCCATTTGCGACAATTGTCTGCTTAAAGTCGGTTGTGTAATATGAAGCACCTCGGATGCTTTTGTAATGCTTTCTTCCCGCACTACGGTAAGAAAATAACGAAGAACTCTGATTTCCATATGTAGCCTCCTCACAGTAATCCCATGCTTAACAAACATATTATATCTATTTTATGCCTGATAGGCAATACTCTCTTGGAGTGGGAAGTCTGCTCATCAAGTTTTCTAAAACTACTGGCAAGCAATGCAAACTTCCACAAGTTTGCGTATTTTCACAGATTGTTCACAAATGACAATCTGTAAAAAAGCTTGTTGGTGACATATCCCCAAACCCCTGAGATCACCACCTGCGGTGACGGCTGCGCGTTCTGTGAACGCTAAGAAAATCAAAAAACAACATTCCTAACATGAAAAAACTCTATGCGAAAGAATTCTCAATCACATAGAGTTTTTAATTTTTCCGTCTACCTGGCATAACTCATAATTTTTCTAATGTTTCCTTATGAGCTACCGCCTTTTGGGAACGTCCTTTTTATATGCCGGCATTGGCTGTCCGGTATACCCGGACAGACGCCTTAGTTAAACCCATAAAATTTCTGCACTACTTTATAAATCGCCACAGAAATATTTCTCCCGCTCCATCCCGGCAGGTTCACACTTCTGCCAAGGATGCCCAGGCGGAGCTTTCTGTAAATATGGATATCCTCATTTCTCAAATATTTCCACAAATCTTTTTTCTTCTCCAGGTTCTCCTCTGTCCCGGAGCGTATCAGCATGATGGAGGATACTGCAGTGATAATGTCCAAGTACCTCAAAAGATACTGCCGCAGGTGCTTGTCACCGATCCTCTTTCCCGCCACGGAATCAATCATGAGACGGTTCACTAAAAGCTGCTGGTCAATCCTGCGAATCATAATATCCTCATGAACGGACTGGTCCTCCCTGCCGATAAAATACCGGTAAAAATTCACATCCATATAGTACATGGTCTTCACTGAGGGAAGGGGCTGGTAGACAAACAGGTTGTCCACATAAAAGGTGTGTTTCGGCAGTTCCAGGCCGCACTCTCTGAGCAGTCCGGTACGATAGATCACGGAATGCATCAGAATGTATTTCCCCACCGGCATTTTGCTGATCTCCTCCCAGGTAAAAATCTTTCCCTGGGGCAGGTATTTCTTATAACGCATGACTTTCTTCCGTCTGGCGCCCTGTTTTTCATAGACAAAGTTGCTGATCATCATATCCAGGGTCTGTGGCCCGCCAACAATCTCTGAGAGCTTTGTCAGGATCGCTTCATAGGCCTCCTTGTTCACCCAGTCATCGCTGTCCACCACTTTAAAAAAAATTCCGGTTGCGTTTCGCAGCCCTGTGTTCACGGCCTCCCCATGGCCGCCGTTCTCCTGGTGAATGGCTTTCACGATGCCGGGATATCTGGCAGCATAATCGTCTGCAATTTTCGCCGTGTCATCCACGGACCCGTCATCTACGATCAAAATCTCCACCTGCTCCCCGCCTTCCAACAGGGAATCCACGCATTTCTCCATATATGCCTGGGAATTATAACAGGGAACTGCAACGGACAATAATTTCATTGGATTAGTCCTCCTCAATATATTTTCTATATGCGGAAAAAGCGGAGGGAATCGGGTATTTTCCCTTCGACTCTTTTTTATTGATAAAAAGCAGGCTTCCTGCCTTTTTCTCCTCTGTGGAAGCAACCTTTACCACATATCCTTTCATATGCCACTCCACATGTGAAAAAATATGTTTTGCTTCCCCGGCGGCCCTTATGTGCAGGGGCATGAGTTTTAATTCCTCCACTGCCTTTAACACTTCCTCCTGGGTAAGCCAGCCTTCCATATTGGGAAATTCATACAAACCTGCCAACAGCCCTTTATCCGGACGCTTGCAAATAGCATATTCCTGTCCGTTTTGTATGAGCAGGACTGTCTTTTCCTCAATCCGGCGCTGTTTTTTCGCCGCTTTTTTGGGATAATCCAGAACCGTGCCGTGAGCCCGGGCACTGCACAGATGACGTACGGGACAGACATCACATTTTGCCATACCGTTCGGTATACACACCGTAGCCCCCAGCTCCATGAGGCTCTGATTAAAGGCCCCCGGCCGGTCCTCTGGCATGACAGCTTCCAATTCCTGCTCCACGCGCCGCTTTACAGACTGCTTTAGGATATCCTCCCCGTTTTCTGTGATACGGGAAATGACACGCAGTACATTGCCGTCCACGGCCGGCTTTTTCAGACCAAAGGCAATGGAGGAGACAGCGCCTGCGGTGTAGCTGCCAATACCGGGAAGCGCCAAGATCTTTTCATAATCCGGGGGGATATTCCCGCCGTATTCTTCGACGATCTCTTTTGCTGCCTTCTGCATATTTTTCACACGATTATAATAGCCCAAACCCTCCCACAATTTCAAGAGTTTATTTTCCGGGCAGGCCGCCAAATCCCGGGTTCCGGGAAGTTCCGCGAGAAACCGCCGGTAATAGTCCTTCACAGCCTCCACCCTGGTCTGCTGCAGCATGATCTCCGACACCCAAACATGATACGGGGTTGGTTCCCTCCGCCAGGGCAGATCCCGCTTGTTCTTCTCATACCAGGAAAGCAAAGGCTCTGTTATCTGTTCCAGTTTCATATTAGCTGCACCTCCACCGGTTCCCCAAGACAAATGGCGTCCGGTTCTACAAAACAGTCATAGGCCAGTACATGTACACCTGCCTGTTCTGCCTCCAAAAGCGCCTGGGCAAAAGCCTCGTGCGTCCTTTTGTTGGGCTCAAAGTATTTCACGTCTTTCATCTGGATAACAAACATAATATACGCCTCATAGCCGTCTTTTATACATTGGCACAGCTCCTTTATATGCTTGATGCCGCGCTCGGTGGGTGCGTCCGGAAAGCGGACAATTCCATCCTCCTCAAGAGTCACGCCTTTTACTTCCATGAAAATTTTCCGTTTCCCCTGTTCCATATACAGGTCAAACCGGGAATTTCCATATTTTGTCTCAGGACGGATATATGCGCCCTCACCAAGGAGATTTCCTTTTCGCAGCCACTCTTCCACTACCCGGTTGGGAATCTGGGAATCCATATTGATCAGGCGGTTTCCCTTTTTCACGGCAATCAGGTCATATGCTGTTTTTCGTTCTTTTTTGTCACTTTTCTCCAGAAAAACAGAGGCGCCGGGAACTAATAATTCCCGGCACCTTCCAGTGTTTTTCACGTGACAGATCTCTTCCTGCCCGTCAATCTCCACACGGGCAATAAAACGGTTGGGGCGGCTTACAAAGCGCCCTTCCCTGATATTCTGATATCTCATGCTTCTGTCAGTCCCTCATAGATCTCTTTTACGCTGTCAAAGACATAGGTTGGCTTTACATCTCCTTCTTCTATGTCCTGTATAGTCGCTTCACCGGAAAGCACACAGATGGTATCCACCCCGGCTTTCACTCCGGTTTTGATATCTGTGTAGAGCCGGTCACCAATAATGACAGCATCCTCTGCCTTCAGGTCCAGCTTCTTTAATACACAGTTTACCATAATCGGCTCAGGTTTACCAATAAAAAATGGTTCTTTTCCTGTGGCATTTTTCAGCATTATGCTCATAGATCCACAGTCAGGGATATAACCAAAGCTCACCGGGCATACAAAATCAGGATTTGTAGCCAGATATACCACATCCCTGCCCAGCATAATGCATGTATTTCTGATTTTCTCAGAGGTATTTTCCGTATCAAATCCAATGAGTACAACCGTGGCCCTGTCATCCACCTCTGTGACTACCTGTATGCCAGCCTCACGCAGCTCATTTACCAGGGAACAGGTTCCCATGCAGTAGACCACCTGTCCCGGATAATTTTCATTGATATACATGGCAGTTGCCTGGCTGGATGTGTAGAAATTCTCATATCCTGCCCGGATCCCCATCTTAGCCACCTTCTCCACATAGTCGTTTACCGACTTGGAAGAATTGTTGGTGATAAAGATGTACTGTCCGCCTCTTCTCTCGATCTCATCCAGGAAATCCAGTGTTCCCGCAAATATTTCATCTTCATTGTAAATAGTTCCATCCATATCCAAAAGATATAGTTTCTTGTCTCTCAGGCTCTCCGCATTTTTACCGTTCTTATCTGTCAGCATTTTCTTCTCCTTGTAAATCTCGTTCTTTTTATACCGCCGGTATATTTTTTGTGGCAATGATATCCACGCCGGTTCCGCACACATTTCTAAGCACCACATCTCCAATATGTACCGGGGCGTTCATCCGGACGGCTCTTAATGCTTCTGCGCAGTCATAAATCTTCCCTTTTGGAATATCGGAGGCTGTCTTGACGGATACCACTGGAAGTGTGCCTCCGGCTACACGGACAGAGGACGTGACAATCCTGGTGGGGTTGGTCACCTCTTTTTTTCCGTAAGCTTCACCCTTTTTGCAGGTGTTTCCCTCCACCTTTTTCACAGCTCCATTATCCATTGTAACAGTAAGACTACATCCCAGAGGACAATTAATGCAAATCAATTCTCTCGTTTCCATCTCTATGCCTCCTCCACTTTCACAGTAATCTTATCGAAACTTTCATTGTCTGTCAAATCCGATTTTTTCAATACTACCTGCTCCATTTCACCGGGTGCCAGCTTTCTCTTTTTCTTATGCCAAATCCGCCTCTCACCCAAGTATACACTCACATAACAGTCCCTGTAAACACCGCCCACCCGGAAACGCAGGGTAAGGGTATCTTCCATACATGCAGGCCGGATGGTCTGAGGCACTGTGTAACGAACGCCATCCACAGCCAAAACCCTGATCGGCCTTGCATCCCTTTTTTCCTTCTCTCCCCGAATATATGCGGCCGCACAGGCACCGGCCCTTGCCGCCTCCTCGGAGACATAGTCTACCAGATCATGTACATGGAGCACATTGCCGCAGGCAAAGACACCCGGCACATTGGTCTCCAGACTTTCATTCACCACAGGGCCTGAGGTGACGCGGGACAGTTCCACGCCTATTTTTCCTGACAACTCATTTTCCGGGATCAGGCCGCAGGACAGAAGCAATGTGTCGCAGGAATAAAACTCCTCGGTTCCCGGAACCGGCTTCCTGTTCTCATCCACCTGCGCCAGGGTGATCCCTGTCACTCTTTCCTTTCCCTGAATATCAATCACTGTATGACTGAGTTTTAATGGAATATCAAAGTCATTCAGGCATTGTACAATATTTCTCTGAAGGCCCCCGGAGAAGGGCATCAGCTCTGCCACCACTTTTACCTCAGCACCCTCCAGGGTCATTCTTCTTGCCATGATCAATCCAATATCACCGGAGCCCAGGATCACCACTTCCCTGCCCGGCATATATCCCTCCATATTAACCAGACGCTGCGCTGTTCCCGCAGTATAAATACCTGCAGGGCGGTAACCCGGAATATTCAGGGCGCCTCTTGGCCTCTCCCTGCAGCCCATAGCCAGGATCACGGCGCGGGCCTTCAGCATCATAAGGCCGTCCTCTCTGTTCATAGCCATAACGGTTTTGCATGCTTCCCCATCCTGGATATCCAGAACCATAGTGTGCAGTTTATAGGGAATCTCCATCTCTTCCACCTGGGCAATAAAACGCCAGGCATATTCCGGTCCTGTCAGTTCCTCCTTAAAGGTATGGAGACCAAATCCATTGTGGATACACTGGTTTAAAATTCCTCCCAGTTCCCTGTCACGCTCCAGTATCAGGATGTTTTCCACCCCTTCTTTTCTCGCAGATACAGCGGCTGCCAGTCCTGCCGGGCCTCCGCCGATTATAATTAAATCATAACACATGATCTTTCCTCTCTTTCCCCGTTTAAACTGTCTTATTTTCTCCTGCTTCCCCGTCTTTTAGAACACCTGTAAGAAGCTTTGACCCTTTGCCTGCCTTCGTAAGGCTGAGTGGGTCCACATGCAGCTCTCTGGCCAGTATTTCCATGGTTCTGGGCGCGCAGAAGCCTGACTGGCATCTGCCCATTCCTGCCCTTGTTCTCCGCTTCACACCATCTAAAGACCTGGCTCCCAAAGGACGTCTTATGGCATTTATGATCTCACCCTCCGTCACAGTCTCACAGCGGCAGATGACGTTGCCGTAAGCCGGGTCTTTTTGGATCAGCTTTGCCATTTCTTCCGGAGAGGCCTGCGCCACGCTTAGAATATCCTCTCTTGTGCCGATAAAATCCTCCTTCTTTTTTGCATGGAGATACTCTGCTGTCATCTGTGCCAGGTATTCCCCTATGGCAGGAGCACTTGACAGGCCCGGTGACTCAATCCCGGCCGCATTGAAAAAGCCTTCCGCATCCTTAGCTTCACCCAGAACAAAATCCTCATTTTTTTCTGTAGCCCGAAGACCTGCAAAGGACGTGATCACCATATGCAGGGGAACATCCGCAGCACTGACACGTGCCAGAGATGCCACTTTTTCAAGTCCCCCAGCGGTTGTCTGGATTCCCTCTTTGTCCTCCATGTCATCCGCCGTGGGGCCTACAAGCAGGTTGCCGTGCACTGTGGGGGTGATGAGGACCCCTTTTCCCATCTTTGTTGGAAGCTGGAACACTGTGTGGGATACAAAATCTCCTGCTTTTTTATCCAGCAGGCAGTATTCCCCTTTTCTTGGAGTGATAGAGAGCTTTTGGCTGCTCACCATATTGTTGAAAACATCAGCATATACACCTGCTGCATTGATGACACACGCTGCCTCGTAGTATTCCCGGTCTGTCTCAATTTCGTAACCGCCTTTTTCCAGCTTTCTGACTGCCTTTACCTCTGTATCCAAAAAGAAATCCACACCGTTCACACAGGCATTCTCCGCCATGGCGATAGTCAGTTTAAAAGGACATACGATCCCGCCGGTGGGGGCATATAACAGGGCTTTGACCTGGTGGGAAATGTTTGGCTCCAGTTTGTGGATTTCTTCTCCTCTCACAATCCTTAAGCCTTCCACCCCATTCTCCTCCCCGCGCGTTTTCAATGCCTCCAGCTTCGGGATATCATGCTCATCAAAGCAAAGGACTAAAGAACCATTCTGCCTGTATGGAAAATCCAATTCCTTTGACAGAGCTTTCATCATTTTACTGCCTCTCACATTCATCCTGGCCTTCATGGAGCCTGGTTCCGCATCAAAACCTGCATGGACAATTGCACTGTTGGCCTTGGAAGTACCGCAGCAGACATCCTCCTCCCGTTCCAGTACGGCTGTCTTCAGGCTATATCTGGACAACTCCCTTGCCACAGAGCTTCCCACAACTCCAGCTCCGATAATTATCACATCATATTTCATTTTCTCATTCCTCCTGTTTTTTTAGAAAGTTCCGGCGAACCGGATTCTCAGGCCAAAACACAGCCGCTTTCGGCCGTATCTTTTTCACCCATTGCACAAAAAAGAGACAAGGCGAATACACATGCTTCTGACATGTGTCCTCCGCTTTGTCTCTGTTCTCCAGCGTTATCTATTCTATTTACATGAACCAGACTTTCTGGTTCGTGGTGGATATGGATACGGCTCCTGCACTCAGTGCTGCCATGATATCCTCCTTATCCGCGATCAGTCCCCCTGCAATGACAGGTGTTCTGCTGTGTATACAGATTCTCGAAATAATCTTGGGCATAACACCTGGAAGCACTTCTATCATATCCGGATGCACACTCTCTGTCTGTCTTCGGATACTCTCAAAGGCAATGGAATCAATGACGAAAAAGCGCATAACCGCAAACAGTCCCAGCTCCTTTGCCTGTTTGATAATGGCAGGCTTGGTAGAGATCACTCCGTCCGTCTCTGTGGTGTTTTTCAAAAAGTCCACGGCGACCTCTCTGCTGCTCAGACCACCTATGAGGTCAATATGTACCAGAACGGTCTTGCCGCCCTTTTTCAGGCGCCCCACAATATCACCGATACTGCAGATATCCCCATAGAGCACAAAGACGATTCTGATGTCGGAACTCAGACACCTGTTAAGTCCCTGTTCATCCTTGATGGCTGCCACCACAGGGCAGTCCTCAAATTGTTCTAAAATATCCTGTTGTTTCATGAGACACTCCATTTCCGTACTGTAAACTAGTAAACTATTTGATTTTAAAAAGACAAGACAATAAAGCCATAATACGGCTTTATCCTCTTGTCTCCTGTCTCTTCTTATATCTTAGCACATTCCCCTGTGCCATGCAAGCATAAATGTCACTTGTTGTAATGTTTCCGTAACAGTTCAACCTTCCACTGTCCCGCCAGGTATTGCCTTGCATTTGCAAGGCAATACCAAGGCAGCTACGCGCCAGACTGCGGTTCTTGCAGTCTGTGTACATGCTTTTGTTGCTATGAAGCCGAAAGGCAATGAACCAACTGCTTGTTACTCTCTGTAGAAACATACTACCGGACATCCCGCCTCTATATTTTCGTATATAGTTGTAGCTGCAGCGGTCGGCAGGTTGATACATCCATGAGAGCCGCTGGTGCGGTAGATGGATCCACCGAAGCTGTATCTCCAGTTGGCATCATGCAGACCAATGCCGCCGTTAAAAGGCATCCAGTATTTTACAGGCTGCTCATACTCATAAGTGCCGTCCTCCAGTTTCCGTCCTCTGAGCACCTGGTTTCTTTGTTTATACATAAGAGAATACACACCTCCCGGTGTCCTTCTGTCTCTCATGACATAAGTACCGGATACAAGATCCGTATCCATAAGCAGTGCTCCATCCTTATAAAACCACAGGTGCTGGCTTGTCAGGTCAATCTCCACATAGGTTCCGCCGATATCATTTTCCCCGTATGC
Source organism: Blautia pseudococcoides (assembly GCF_001689125.2). Taxonomy (NCBI): domain Bacteria; kingdom Bacillati; phylum Bacillota; class Clostridia; order Lachnospirales; family Lachnospiraceae; genus Blautia; species Blautia pseudococcoides. Next base: position 2,314,274 of record NZ_CP015405.2, read on the forward strand.
CACACCCGCCTTGGAATACACAGGCTCACGGACCGTCACTGCGTGGCTGGCAATGTCCTCCAAAAGCTGGGCCTTTTCCTTTAACTGGTTTATCTGGAACCCGTAATTGCCGCCAGAAACGGTGATCGGTTCCCCTGTGGCTGTGCTTGTTATGGTTCTGTCTCTGCCCACGGTATCATAGTTATCCGCCAGCCAGGCCACAAACTCCGTCACTCTGGCCTCCAGTGTTGCAGGGTCTTCCACATAATTGCCGTTCTCGTCGTAGGTCATCCACTCTTTCACGGTCATGCCGTCCAGCACTTCTGTCTTATCTCCGAAGGTATAGGTGATCGTTACGGCTGCGCAGGAATTCCACACATCCCTCTGGTGATTCAGTGTGGGGTCCTCCTTTGTGACAGCCGGAGCTGCATAGGAACCTGCCTCCTCAGCGGAAACCGATTCCTCACTGCCGGCCACAGCCTGCTCAAGAGCGGAGAGGATAATGTCCTCCTGTACGGTGGTGCCTGCCGTCTCATCCACAATGACAAACTGGTTTTCCTGGAAAGCAATGTACGCATCTGTTGGAGCTTCCATGCTGGCGGCCTGCATACAGTCAAAAGACTGAAGCTGGGCTTTCAGTGCCTCCTTGTCATACTGGATGTTCTCCTCAGCCTCATGATCGGTGTCCCTGAAATATCCTTTTATCCATGTAAAGGGATTCTGCTCATCTAAAAGCTTCTGCACACTTCCGTCGCTGACATAGGCATAACCAATGTCCTGTCCTTTGATTTCTCTTGTCTGGTCATTTCTGAACTGCACCTGAATGGAATAATCCTCAACTTTTTTCCGAATCAAATCTTCTGCCTGCTCCACAGTCAAATTCCCGCAGGCTATATGGTTTACGGTTGTTCCCTTAAAGAATTTGTCTTTATAATAATAAGCGCCTGCGCCATAGCCGGCAGCAGCCAGTATGACCACAGCACCTGTGATGCCCAGTGCAATTTTGATCCCGGTCTTTTTACCCTTCTTTTCCTCAGCCCTCATCTCTTTTTTGGCTGCTTTTTTCTGCATCTTTATAGTTTTTTTATCCGGCTCCTGGTAAGCAGCGGCTTCCGCCTGGCTACCGATGGTATCCTGTATGATCTTCTCCATGGCAGAATCAATTTTGGCTTCCATCTCTGACTTAGGCTGTGTCTGTTCTGCCTCCCCTTGCCGGACAGCAGCTTTCGCCTGTTCTTCTGCCTGCTGCAATTTCTTTTGCTGTGTTTTTTTCTTCATCTAATTTGCTCCCCGATATTACATTTCTGTGGGTACTGCAGCCTTCTACGCTTCATTTTCCATGCTGCAGCCGCCTATATTCGACATAAACGCGAATACTTGTCTATTATAACACAAAATTCTACAACCGGATAAATATAAATGAATCCTAAAAAAAAATTAAAGCTTTTGTCATACTTTCTGTTCCTTTTAGTGTATGTGAAATATTTTCTTCATATTCTATCCTGTCACAGAATTCTGCTGGGAATGGATCAACCATATATTAGACGCACGAAAGTGTCGAAAAGTGTCACAAGGAATAAAAAAGATTTTTCTCCGCATACTAATTCTGCAGCGCAGGCAACTGCTGCCGCCCAATATAAGCAGAATAAGTGAGGATACTGCCATGTTAAAAGAAAAACCTTACGAAAACGACTATGATGACGGAAACATTCCTGAGATCGACCTGCCCAGGGAGTCAAACGCCACAGACGTGATCCCCGACGAAGTGCCGCGCAAAGACGGCCCTGGCGGAGAAGGCTGACAGGAAGCGAGGTGAATTCTGATGATCGACAACGAAGAACTTCCCATCGGCTTCACCATGGAACTGGCACAGCATTCAGATATCCTGAATCATTTTGCCCAGCTTCCCAAATCTGAACAGAAGCCTCTGGTAGACAAAGCCAGACAGGTAAACTCCCGCCACGAAATGCGGGAGTATGTGGAATCCATGTTCCGCCCCTGAGATGCGCTGCTTCAAAAGCCGGCTGTGAAACGCAGGATCTTCTGCGCCGCACAGCCGGTTTTTCTGTCTTCATTCATTTTTCGCTGACTGTTTCATGATCTGATTGATATAGGTACTCAGCCCCGCTACCAAAATCCCCTGGGTAACAGCAGTAAACACTGCCTTTGCGGCTGTCTGCGGAGAATGGACATCACAGACTGCGAGTACCCATACCGCGCATATAAGGATTCCTGCCGCTCCCAGAATCAGAGGGATATACTTATCTTTTACTGCCTGGGACTGTTTCAGCGCCATGCCCACAAAATAGAGCACTATGGCCACCACAAGAAGCTCAGGTTTTACATATTCCATTATAGTCTCCATTTCCCCTCCCCATATACTGCCTCTTTTACCATCATATGCGCTGACAGGCTTAATTTGCCGGGACCGGTGTATTTTTTTCTATTCCATGATAATTCCTGCAAAATACCGTTTCCCCGCATTTCCGGATGTGGTATACTAAAAGTGTTCAAAACAAAGAAGGAGGATTGCTGTAAAGCAAAAGAAATCTTATGTACCATTTACTGAATCAATATTTAGATACAAAACAGATTGTAATGCTGGGAATCATCATTACCTTTCTCATCACATTTTTTGCCCTGAAACATCCCTTTTCCTTTCTCCCCAGTGACCAGGGACGGGATTTCGCCTTAAACGGCGCGCTCTCAAAAGGTAAGACAAGAGGCGTTGGGCTCACGTTTGTCATCTGTTTTATCATCGGCACGGTTCTCTTTATGCCTCTTGACAAAGAGTATATCGTCTACGCCATACTGCTTTTCTGTATTATGCTGAGCGGATACCTGGACGATGCTGCAGAGACGCCGTGGAATGAATACAAAAAAGGTCTGATCGACCTCATCATCTCCGCTGTGGCTGTTCTCACTTTCCTGAATTTTAACAGTACCACCATCTCTCTTGGTTTTACGGAGCTGGAAATACCAAAAGTAGTCTTTGCCATACTGGGCATTATCCTCTTCTGGGTCTCCATCAATGTAACAAACTGTACCGATGGTGTGGACGGGCTGTGTGCCAGTCTCTGTGTGATCGTGATGCTGTCCTTTGGCCTGATTTTTAAAGAAACTCTGGGAACTTACGTGATCGCCAATTTCCTTTTTGCTGCTGTCCTGCTGGCATATCTGTACTTTAATTCCTCCCCCAGCAGTATGCTGATGGGAGACGCAGGCTCCCGGGCACTGGGCTTTTATATTGCAGTGATCGCTATCAAATCCCATCATCCGGTCATCTACCTTCTTCTGGCAGGTGTACTGATCATTGACGGCGGCCTGGGACTTGTAAAACTCTTCCTGAAAAGATTTTTAAAAATCTCGATCCTGAAAAATACAAGAACCCCTATTCATGACCACGTGAGAAAAAAATGCGGCTGGTCAGATACTCAGGTTGTTGTCCGTTTCCTGATCATCCAGGTGATCCTGGCTGTTGCAGCATACATGCTGGTAAAATAAAACATAAAAAGAGAAACACGCCATGACAGCTGTGCTTCTCTTTTTCCTTTCCCCCTCGTTTTGCTGTTCCTCATACACTGTCCAGTGTCGTCTCAGATCTGAGCTATCAGATATGAATTATAATATCCTGAACATCACAATTTAGAATATCACAGAGCACATCAATGGTTTTTGTGGTTATGGCTTCACCCTTTTTCATCCTGTGCAGGGTATTGGCTGATATACCATGAGTGTGAATCAATTGATACTCCGTCAAATCTCTCCGGAACAGTGTCTCGTAAAACGGTTTATAACTAATCATAAACACTTCTCCTATCCAACACATTTATTGAATAGTATCATACTCAATCTCTTGACTATACTCAAAATATTGAGTATATTTAAAACAAAAGAATGAAATGGGGGAATATTTTATGACAAATCATGAAGAGCCAAAACATTCATCAGAATACGACAAGAAACAGTTCCTTGAAAGCTGTGACAGGTATGAGGACAAAATCCTGGAAAATATTATTAAAAAAGCAAAAGAGATGGGGCTTCTGGAAGATTAGTCTTACCCCGGCCGGGATGTGCCGGGGATTTTTTTCTCAATGCAGAATGCCGCTTGTACTCTTTCCCCACTTTATGTATAATAAATGGGGAATCTGGAAACCCTGACTGCGGCTGAAAAAACCGCAAATAAAAACAAAGGAACTTTAGTATATGAATATAAAAAGACTTTTTGCTGTATGGAGCGCCAAACTCATTAAGACAGCCTGTCAGATCACCGGCAGACAGGGTGTGACTCTGGCCGGAAAAATAGCACTCTCCATCTATCCGCCCATTTTAAAAGAACTGGCCTGTGAAGTCAGAAAAGACATTTTTGTAGTCTGCGGCACCAATGGCAAGACGACTACCAACAATCTGTTGGCCTCTGTTCTGGAAGCAAACGGCTGCAGGGTTGTCTGCAACCGCACCGGCTCCAACATGCTGAACGGTGTGGTTTCCGCCTTTGTCCTGAATGCCCGGACAAACGGCCATCTGGATGCGGATTATGCCTGTATCGAGATTGACGAGGCTTCCACGGTCCGTGTATTTCCCCACTTCAAACCGGACTATATGGTCCTGACTAATCTGTTCCGTGACCAGTTAGACCGCTACGGGGAGATAGACACCACTATGAACCTTCTGTCCCGGGCCATGAAAATGGCACCTGATATGAAGCTTTTAGTCAACGGGGATGACTCTCTGTCCACCTTTCTCGCCATGGACAATGACAATCCGTACACCACTTACGGCATCAGTGAACAGGTGTACAAAGAACAGGATTCCCGGGAGATCCGGGAAGGCCGTTTCTGCAAACGCTGCGGAGAAAAAATGGAATACAAATTCTACCATTACAGCCAACTGGGGGATTATTTCTGTCCCAAATGCGGTTTTGCCCGTCCTACACCAGAATTTGACGGCAGCCATATTGATATGTCGGAGGGTCTGTCCTTTGATGTAGGCCATTTTCATATAAAAGCCAATTACCGTGGTTTTTACAATATATATAATATACTGGCAGTCTACGGCGCTGCCTCCCTGGCGGGTATTCCCCTTGACCGTTTTAACAGGATTCTGGGTGACTACACGCCTCAGTTCGGAAGAAATGAACTTTTTGAAATCAGCGGTACGAAAGTTATGCTGAACCTGGCTAAAAACCCGGCAGGTTTTAACCAGAATATCGGAGCGGTCATGACTGACACTTCCCCCAAGGATATCATAATCCTGATCAATGACAACAGCCAGGACGGCACGGATGTATCCTGGCTCTGGGATGTGGATTTTGACAAGCTGAAGGACGCCAATGCCGCATCCATAACCGTCAGCGGCATCCGCTGCCAGGATATGCGCCTGCGGCTGAAATACGTGGATATTCCCTCCTCTCTGGAGCCTGATATAGAGAAGGCTATCCAGACCCGAATCCAAAGCGGAACCAAAAATCTGTATCTGCTGGTAAACTACACCGGCCTGTATACCACCCATAATATTTTGAAGAAAATGGAGGGCAGAAAATGATGAAGATCACCATCGGACATTTATATCCGGACCTGCTGAACCTGTATGGGGACAGGGGAAATATCCAGTGCATGAGGAAGCGCTGCCAGTGGAGAGGCATTGATGCTGAGACCATAGAATACCAGCTTGAAGACCGTATTGATTTTTCTGCTCTTGACATTGTGCTTCTGGGCGGAGGATCTGACAGGGAACAAATGCTGGTCTGTGACAGGCTGCGCAGCATTCAGAAGGATTTCAGAGATTATGTGGAGGACAACGGTGTGGTGATTGCCGTCTGCGGCGGTTATCAGCTTCTTGGTCATTATTATAACACAGATGACGGACGCATTGAAGGCCTTTCCCTTGTTGACTTATACACAGAACAGGGCAGCCCCCGCCTGATCGACAACATTGTACTGGAGAATGATAAATTCAGCCTTCCCATTGTGGGCTTTGAAAATCACGGAGGCCGCACCTATATCGGGGACAATGAGCCTTTCGGAAAAGTCCTCTATGGAAGCGGCAACAACGGAGAGGACAAGGCAGAGGGTGTGCTTTACAAAAATGTTGTGGGCACCTATCTCCACGGCCCCCTTCTTCCCAAAAATCCGCATATCTGCGATCATCTGATCGCAAACGCTCTGGAACGCAAATACGGAAAAGCGGAGCTGGCTCCCCTCGATGACAGCCAGGAGATTGAGGCAAACCAGTATATCTATCATCGCTTTACAGCCAAACAATAGATAAATACCGGAGTCTTATGATCGCTATGAACAGAAGGGGATAACTTATGGGATACCGAGTCGCACTGCTGCTGAAACAGCACTACTACCAACATTTTAATCATCGCCTGCCCGGCATCAGCGAAGATATCTTTGTAGAATGTTTTACTTATGATACCTTGGAGGAACTCAAAACAATATTTCTGCAAAACAAAAACAACTTTGAAGGATTTCTGGTCAGCGGTATTGCCCCCATGAAAGCCATATACTCCCTTGGGGAGCAGGCTGCCGATGCTGTTGTTGACTATTTTCATATCAGTGTGGAGAACACCTACCGTATTCTGCTTCAGCAGATTGTTTTGAATGAACAACTGAAATTGTCCCGAATCGGCATGGATTTCCTTCAGGACGGCCACACCTTAAAAGAGCTCTTGGAGAGCAATCGGTTTGCCCAGCGCATCCGAGAATTTGAGGATGAGTGGATAGCGTATTCATCCAATGTGGATCTGGATGAGAGAGAGGCTGCCCTCTCCGAAAAATACAGGGAGCTGGCAGCACAGGACAAACTGGATATGGTCATCACTTATTTTTACAGCGTGATCGAAAATCTGAGTGACACCTCTATCCCCTGCATTTATGTGTATCCTGACGAGAACATGATAAGCGATATTCTGAACAGTATGAAAAAAAGCATTTCCATAAAAAGCATGAAGAACCATCTTCCTGCAGTCATACATATTAATATGGAAAATATGCCTGTACAGGATGAAATGTCATATGAAACCACCCGTCTGGAGATCAATAAAATGATCGTGGAACTGAACCGGAAATATCTGAACCGCCTTATCATAAAAAACACGTACCGGGATTTTGAACTTTACGGTGATCACAGTATCATAAAAGAGATCACAGGGGAATTTCAAAAATGTCAGATCCTGGACCTGCTCCACAGCCTGCCTTCTTTCAGAGGCTCTGTGGGATACGGCATTGGCCGCACCTTTTATCAGGCCAGAGTAAATGCCATTGATGCCAGTCATTATTCCAGAAACGGCAGCCAGCAGGAGGACGGCAGCTACCTGATCGACGAAAATGATCAGCTCACAGTCCTGCAGATAGGCCTGGTCCCGGCCGGAATGAAAGTGTCAGGCGATTACATCCATGACATTGCGGACAAGGTGAGCCTTTCCTCAGAGACCATTGTCAGGATCATCCGTGTCATGAAACAGGAGGGCACCAATAAACTTACCTCCCAGGAATTGATGCATCACCTTAATATCTCCGCCAGAGCGGCCAATAAATTTCTGGCTGCCCTGCAGAAGGACGGATACGCGGAAGTTGTGGGCATGAGACGTTCCGGAAATAAAGGGAGGCCCATCAACATATATCAGATCAATCTGAAATACTGATCCATCCGCATGTTCTCTTTGATAGAAAAAACAGCAGCCTTACCGGTTTATCCGGAACGGCTGCTGTTTTGCCCTGCTGTCTTATTATTTTTATAAATCCGGCTTTATCTCTTCTGGAATCGGACAATGATAGCCACCTTTCACTGCTTTGAGGAACTCTTTCTTTGCCTCCTCAGCTATCCGAGGATTCTGAAAAACATCAATAGCTGACATCCCCATAACCTTTGCCGCAGTGATCATACCCTTTATCCCTATGGAAGACCCTGACTGACTGACCTCCTGCCAGGAATGCCCAGGAGTTCCAAAAGCTTTGCAGGCTGTAAGGATCTGCCCTGTGGGCGCCTGATAGCTCACGTCCCCCACATCTGTACTTCCCGGCATGACCGTTTTCAGGGGATTTATGGGAAAAACTGCATCTGCCAGCACTTTACCCTCCATCTCTGCAGCCGCATTCTCCCCGTGCTGATCTTCCACCGCCGTCACAGCTTCCTGCATGATTTCCTCCGAAAATGTACTCTGGATTTTCTCAGCCAACGCGTAATCATGGGTGTCAAAATCCGGCGCTCCTGCCTCCCGAAAATTCTCCATCAATACGTTTCCAAGGACCTTATTGGGGATATAGTCGCTGAATCCATCCCCCCGCACCACCTTATAGGAGGTACCTGTCATGATAGCTGCTCCCCGTGCCACTTCGCAGATCCTTTCAAATATTTCAAAAGACTGGCGAAGCCGCGGAGCTCTGGCTTCGTAATAGACAGATGCAGTCTCCTGTACCACATTTGCCGCGCTTCCTCCTGCGTTGGTGATCGCGTAGTGAATTCTGGCCTCCGGGATCACATGCTCCCTTAAAAAATTACATCCCACATTCATAAGCTCCACTGCGTCCAGGGCACTTCTTCCCAGATGGGGAGACGCGGAGGCGTGAGACGCTTTGCCGTGGAAAATAAAAGCAGCGCAGATATCCGCCAGCGAACTGGATGAAAAAAGCCCGTTCACGTCCCAGGGATGCCAGCAGAACACCGCATCAAGGCCTTCAAAGCAGCCCTCCCGTGCCATAAAAGTTTTACCCGAACCTTTCTCTTCCCCCGGGCAGCCAAAGTAGATAATGGTTCCTGCTCCTCTGCTCTCCTCCAGGTAAGCCTTAACGGCAACTGCCGCCGCAAGGGAACCGGTGCCCAGCAGATTATGGCCACATCCATGACCGCAGTCTGTCTCCTCTCTCTTTTCCTGCGTATCTCTCCCCGGCTTCTGGCTAAGCCCAGGAAGCGCATCGAATTCCCCCAAAATGGCAACCACCGGTCCGCCGGTGCCAAAGGTTCCCTTAAAGGCTGTGGGAATTCCCGCCAGCCCTGTTTCCACCTGAAACCCCTCCGCTTCCAGCGTATCCTGCAGTAATTTTGCTGATCGGTATTCATGAAATCCCAGTTCTGCATATTCCCATATTTTCCGGCTGATATCAGAGTAAGTCTTCTCCTTCTCTGCAATTCTTCTGCATAATCTTTCTTTTGCCTCTGTCATTTTCTTCCTCTCCTTATATACCCACCATTACAGCTCCCATGATCAGGATAACTTCCATCGCGATCCACATTAAAAATAATTTCCAGATAAATTTGTACCACTTATTCATACCAATCCCCATAACACCGCACATCATAGCGCATCCTGTAGGCCAGAACATTTTAGAAAATCCATCCCCAAACTGATAAGCTATAACAGCGATCTCACGGCTCAGTCCGACCACATCGGCAAGGGGCGCCATAATAGGTACGGTCACTACAGCCTGCCCGGTTCCTGATGGAACAAAGAAGTTGATCAGGTTCTGCGCCAGCAGCATGGCAAATGCGGAAAGTCCGGAGGGGAATCCTTTTACTATATTAGATAAATACAAAACTGCTGTGTCAATAATATTACCTGAACTCATCACCACTTCGATCGAGCGGGCAAAACCAATCATAAGAACCGTGAATACCATGGATTTTGAGGATTCCACAAAGGAATCTGCAATTTTACTAGGTCCCATTTTATTGATAAGGCCGGTTATCACCATTCCGATAAAAAATACTGCTGCAAGCTGCTGCAGATAAAAACCAAACTTTGCAACTCCCACCGCGATGGTCATGATAATAATTCCAAATCCCACTAACGTGAGCTTCTGTCTGCCTGTAAAAGGCATCTGCATAACCTCATCTCGGCTGGCAGTGACTGTGGGCTCCGGTACGCCGTAGAGATAACTCTTTGTGGGGTCTTTTTTTATCTTTTTTGCATAGTGCATTATGTAGATTATAGTTACAGTCACAAAACAGACAAATGCCACGATCCGGAATGTGGTGATTTTGCCTCCAACACTTGGAATTCCTGCAATACTGCTTCCCAGGCCAACCGTAAAGGGGTTAAGGACTGCCGCGGCAAAGCCAACACCGGTTCCCAGAATCACGATGGAAGCCCCTACTATCCTGTCATATCCCAGTGTGATCGCAATAGCGACAAACGCCGGGATCAGTCCCCAGGCCTCCTCATTCATGCCAAATGTAGTTCCCCCAAGAGCAAAAAGAGTAAAGAATATGGGAATCAGGAAATAATCCTTGTCCTTGATCTTCCTCAGTATAGAACCGACCAGAGCATTCAATGTTCCGGTACTCATAAGCAAAGTAACGTACCCACAGGCGAAAAGCAGAAAAAATATAATATCCGCTGCATTCACAAACCCCTGAAAGATACTCATGCAAAAAGCCCAGGGGCCTATAGGATTGGCATCCACCGCATGATAACTCCCCGCTACTACCAGTTCTCTCCCCAAAGCCGGGTCCACCGCCCTGTCAAACTGTCCTGCCGGTAAAACCCAGGTCAGTATGGCACTGATAAGAACCATTGTCATCATGATCACGTAGGCATGGGGCATAGAAAATTTGAATTTCCTCTCTCTTTTCATTTAAAAATCCTCCTTTTTACTTTTACGCTGTAAACTGCTGATTATTTTAAGCATACTTACAGAACCATTCTTTTATATTTAGAATACCACTCTGCTTAAATAAAGTCAATTGGCAGTAATTGCAGATAATATCTCTTGAATTTCGGAAATAATACACAAAAAATGACGGCTTGATGTGGGTTTCGTTTCTGGAATGAATCATGATACTGTAAATTACATTTAAAGCCAGATTCCTTATAGATACGGCTGCACCGTGACCATAACACTGCTGTTCACAGTTTTCTGCCCTGGAGGCGTTTCCCCGGAGAAAACTGCACTAAAGGGGAGTGGATGTGAAGTGTAACATCATTATAGAAATATTCGTGATTATGTAATACAAAATAGTGGAAATTCCTAATTTTAAATGTTATACTAGTTATTGAAATTATTTTATGTATGAGGAGGATTACAACATGGCGAGAGGACGCAAAAAAGAGACGAGGACACTGGATGAACAACTGCAGGCAGTTATCGGGGAAATCGCCACATATGAAGAAACTTTAAAAGAATTACGCCGCAAGAAAAAAGAGATTGAGCAGAAAATCACGGAAGACAAAAAAGAGGCTTTATATAGAGCAGTAATGGAATCCGGCAAATCACTGGAGGAAGTTCTGGCTGGTTTATGCAACGAATAAAACATAAGTCAGCCCTCCGGCTGTTCAAATCTGAACAGCCGGGGGGCTGACACCGGCGGCTGCTGGGTCTGCACACACCCGGACCTTTCCGTCTCATCCGTAACCAGTGGTATTTCAATAAACTTATATCCATATTTCTTCATAGACTGCTCTCCTCTTCTCTCAGGATGTATCCGCAATATCCATTTTCTGTTTTTATATATCTTATCTGAACTTGCTCCCCTACCTGATAGGTATTATCCCAATCCGGCATTGTATCTCCGCGTCTAGACTCCTTTTCTGTGGCACCGATACTTTCACTTAAAGATATGATACATTTTTTTCTGTAAGAAACAATCAAAAAGAAACGGAATCCCTGCATGATCAGCAATCATGGTCCACTGCATAAAATACTGGGTTACTGTTCTCAGCAACAGGCTTCGTGATGCGCAGACATGGAAATCTGCTTCATGCCGGGCTGGCAGTCCTACGAATTTTCCTGCTGGGTGCATGATAACATCCCGCAGGATAGTGGCTATAGGAACAGTAGCCATACAAGCATTATTCACCAAAATCTATTGGTTTGCTTCCCCGTGGTCTTATGCTCTATATATTGGCTTTTTTCTATATTGACCTTTTAGGTAAATATAGTTACAATAAATATTAACCTAATAGGTAAATTTTTGATATTAAAAAGGAGATAGCAATGCCCGTAAAACTAGCTGGTCCCTCAAAAAAGAGACGCTATACTAAATGCAGCGCTAAAAGAATTTTCATCACAAGGTTATGACAAAGCTTCAACAAATATCATAGCTAAGGAGGCCGGAATCTCGAAAGCTCTCATGTTCCACTATGTCAGCAGTAAGCAATAGCTCTTTTTCGTAGTTTATGATTATTTTACCGATTTGATCAGGAGGGAGTATTTTGAACAAATGGACTTTAACGAGAGATATATTTTTGCCAGACTACAGCAGTCATATTTTCTACAGCTCAAGCTAACAGAAGAATATCCCTGGATTTTAAATGTTAATAAACTATCACGCCATACAAATTCCGAGGAGGTAAAAAAGAAGCTGCAAGATAAGAGAAAACAGGAACATGCAGACTGCTATCCTAAGCTATTTGATGATATAGATGAAAGCCTGTTCAGAAAAGGATTGGAGATAAATACATGTAAACAGTTTATCTTCTGGTCCAACGTTGGATTTACAGATAAAATCTTAGAGGAGATTAGAAACAATGCGTTCCCTCATGTTGACGGAGAAACTGTCATACATAAACTTGATCATTACTTTGCAGAACTGCGCAAGATATTTTATGCGTCAGATAATTTGTAAATCTGCAGCTTAAAGCCTTGGCCGGAAAAGAAAACCGCCAAATTTACGGAGGTACAAAATGAATGAGCAATACACACCTGTGATCATGGACTTCCCACTGAGAGGTGAATGGTTCTCTCCCAACACCCCCGGAGCACGGATTCCAAGCCACGGGACAAATCGGTTCGGAACACGGTACGCCTATGACTTTTTACAAGTCGACTGGAAACGAAGAGGTCATCCCAGTTATCAAACGCATTGGCTTAACTATTTACTTTTTGGTGTTCCGCTGCAAAAATGCTATTGTTGGGGAGAAAATATCTACGCCCCCTGTGATGGAACAGTTGTTGACGCAAAAGATAATCATAGGGAAAGATCCAGAGCACATCTTATTTCAGATATGTTTGTTGCTGTCAGAAGTTCACATTTTTATAATCCCCGGAAAGATGATATACAGTCCATAGCCGGGAATCATATTATCATAAAATGTAACGAACACGTGTATGCGGCTTTCGCCCATCTTCAATGCGGCTCCATCAAAGTTATTGCAGGCCAAAAGGTTAAGAGGGGAGATGTTTTGGGTAAAATCGGACATTCCGGAAATTCCTTTTTTCCTCATATGCATTTTCAGCTTATGGATGATAAGGATATGAATTCAGCACAGAGGGTTCCCTGCGCGTTTAAACAGTATGAAGTGTTTAGAAATGGCAGGTGGGAAACTGTGAAGAAAGGGATTCCAACAGATATGGACAGAATTCGATTTCCACATTCTGCAGCAGCTCAGAGATAAACGCCTCTGTAGGGATTTGGCAATATCCTTTTCTCCGATATCCCTCTAATGTTTCAATTCCGATGGTATAAGTATGTTGAAAAATAAAATTTGTCAGGCAATAGCTGACAATCTATTTCAATATTATCCCACTCTCTACTCACTAGGTGAACGATATACGCAAACCTCTCTTTATCAAACTGATAAATCATACACTTCTCCTTCTCTCATTGGAAATGGATTTTAAATATAAAACAAAGTGGCAAGTTTAGATTATACTAAACTTGCCACTTTATCATCAACAGGGGATGAGGGATTCGAACCCCCATCGACGGTTTTGGAGACCGGTGCTCTACCATTGAACTAATCCCCTATATACTACCTATTATTATACATAAAATCTTTTTTCTTTCAAGACTTTTTTCAAAAAAAATCTATTTTTTGAAATGTACCTTCAAAACCGCATATACAAAACACAAAAACCTTTTCTCTTACCCGCCGTTCGCACTTTCGTGCTTAGGTCAAGCCCTCGACCGATTAGTAGCAGTCAGCTCCATACATTGCTGCACTTCCACCTCTGCCCTATCCACCTCGTCGTCTTCAAGGGGTCTTACTTCTTTATGAATGGGATATCTCATCTTGAGGGGGGCTTCACGCTTAGATGCCTTCAGCGTTTATCCCTTCCAGGCTTGGCTACTCTGCTATGCACTTGGCAGTGCAACAGATACACCAGCGGCCCGTCCATCCCGGTCCTCTCGTACTAAGGACAGCTCCTCTCAAATATCCTACGCCCACGCCGGATAGGGACCGAACTGTCTCACGACGTTCTGAACCCAGCTCGCGTACCGCTTTAATGGGCGAACAGCCCAACCCTTGGGACCTACTACAGCCCCAGGATGCGATGAGCCGACATCGAGGTGCCAAACCACTCCGTCGATGTGAACTCTTGGGAGTGATAAGCCTGTTATCCCCAGGGTAGCTTTTATCCGTTGAGCGATGGCATTCCCACTTAATACCACCGGATCACTAAGCCCTACTTTCGTACCTGCTCCACCCGTCGGTGTCGCAGTCAAGCTCCCTTCTGCCTTTGCACTCTGCGAATGGTTTCCAACCATTCTGAGGGAACCTTTGGGCGCCTCCGATACTCTTTCGGAGGCGACCGCCCCAGTCAAACTCCCCGCCTGGCATTGTCCCACCGCCGGGTCACGGCGGCTGGTTAGAAGCCCAATACTGCAAGGGTGGTATCCCAACATTGGCTCCGGCACAACTGGCGTCATGCCTTCTCAGCCTCCCACCTATCCTGTACATGCAATACCGGACCCCAGTACCAAACTGGAGTAAAGCTCCATGGGGTCTTTCCGTCCTGGCGCAGGTAACCAGCATCTTCACTGGTACTTCAATTTCACCGGATGCATTGCCGAGACAGCGCTCAAATCATTACGCCTTTCGTGCGGGTCGGAACTTACCCGACAAGGAATTTCGCTACCTTAGGACCGTTATAGTTACGGCCGCCGTTTACTGGGGCTTAAATTCAATGCTTCGTTTCCTGACATCTCCTCTTAACCTTCCAGCACCGGGCAGGCGTCAGCCCATATACCTCACCTTTCGGTTTCGCATAGACCTGTGTTTTTGCTAAACAGTTGCTTGAGCCTATTCTCTGCGGCCAGGTCTCCCTGGCACCCCTTCTCCCGAAGTTACGGGGTCATTTTGCCGAGTTCCTTGGCAATGCTTCTTCCGTCGGCCTTAGGATTCTCTCCTCATCCACCTGTGTCGGTTTACGGTACGGGTACGGTATAAACAATAGCGGCTTTTCTTGACGCATGGCTCACACACTTCCCTACTTTAGTTCGGTCCGCATCACGTCTTCGGATCGCCACACGGATTTTCCTATGTGACTCCTACCTCGCTTGCCCCGGGATTCCATTCCCGGGATGTGCTCTCCACACGTGTCCCCACAGTTCTGTTATATCGCAGTACAGGAATCTCAACCTGTTGTCCATCGGCTACGGCTCTCGCCCTCGCCTTAGGCCCCGACTTACCCAGGGCAGATCAGCTTTACCCTGGAAACCTTAGATATTCGGCCACAAGGATTCCCACCTTGTTCTCGCTACTCATTCCGGCATTCTCTCTTCCATGCAGTCCACAGCTCCTTACGGTACTGCTTCATCCCGCATGCAATGCTCCTCTACCAATCACTATGTGATTCCTCAGCTTCGGTGTCGTGTTTCAGCCCCGGACATTTTCGGCGCAGGACCTCTCGACCAGTGAGCTATTACGCACTCTTTGAATGTGTGGCTGCTTCTGAGCCAACATCCTGGTTGTCTTTGAGATCCCACATCCTTTTCCACTTAACACGTACTTTGGGACCTTAGCTGGAGGTCTGGGCTCTTTCCCTTTTGACTATCCAACTTATCTCGTATAGTCTGACTC